>NZ_JBIAXT010000036.1:0-98182 GCF_042896945.1 Streptomyces sp. NPDC001222 | reverse complement strand
CGACGACCGGCTCTTCCACGGTCCCGTGCTCGGTGATGGCCTCGCTCATCAGGCGTCTCCTTGATCATCGGATCCGCCGTTGATTAGACACTCCCTTCCGTCGCAGCGTCCGCCGCGACGGAACACCGGCGGGGGCCGGCGGGTGCCCCCATGTCTTTGGCCGAGGGAAGCGGGGGTGCGTTGGGCCGGGGTGCCGGGCAGCATAGCGGGGTGGTGGATCTGCTGTGGGGTGACGTGAGATGTTACTTCGCCCCGGACTTGATGGGGTCGCTGCCGGACGAGCGTGGCCCGGATGCTTCGTTGGAGGGCTGGCAGGCGGTTCTCGATCTTGTCGCGGAGAGGGGCTGGAAGTGCCAGTACTCCGAAGGGGAGGCGGTGCTTCCGGTGCCCCGGGCGGAGGCCGTGCTGTCCCGCCCGGCGGATGCCGGGTGCCCGGACCTGAGGGTCTGGCCGACTGCCGATGTGTTGGCGGTCTTTCGTCTTCATGCCGACGATGAAGTCGACTTCGACGTCGACCTGCGGGATTTGCAGGGCCACGCGCGACTTGATGTGATCTGCGGTTCCGCCGGGAGATCGGACGCCGGTTGGGCCAGCCGGTGTTGATGGATTCGGAGGGCGACTATGGCCATCCGGTGCTCGGCTTCGATGTCGCGACTGATCGAGTCGTTCTCCTCGCTGAGCCGCGGGTCAAGTTACTGAGGCCGCCGGCCGGGGTGAGTAGAAGGCGCCGTCGTTGAGCATCGCGAAGAGGACGTCGGGTCGGCGCCCGGCGAGGCAGAGCAGGGCCTGCCGGCAGCACCGCTGTGGGCTGCGGAGGCCCGGCAGGACGCGGTTCTTGCTGCGGCCCGGTCCGTGAACCGCCGCCTCCAGCAAAAGCTGAACCGTCACGACATTGGGGCGACCGACCTTTGCCTCCAGACCTTCGACCTGAAGGACCCGGCTCCGGGGAAGCCGCGCCTGCGCTTCCCCGGAGACGGGAACACACCGACGTGGCGCGCCCGGCAAGAAGTCGCCAAGTACCTCGCCGCCGAGCACCTTCCTGGCCATTCGTAATGTCGCCGCCCACGAGGACGAGGTGTCCCGGACCGAGCAGGAGGCACTGGAGCACCTGGCGACCTTGAGTGTTCTCGCCCGTTGGATCGAGGAGTGCGCAACGGAGTTTGCTGCCTGAAGGGGCGGTTATGGATGCCGCTGAGTTCCCTGCCACTCGGCTCGCGCGACCGTGTCCCGGCAGGACGCCTCAAGCAGCTCGGTGGTCCCTTGGTATGGAGGCCAGGGGATGGCCGATCCGGTCGTGGTAGTCGCTCAGGGTGCGGGGGGAGTCCAAGGCAACCGCACCGACCAGGACGGGGGCGCCGTCGGGGCCGGGGCGGGTGTATCCCGCCACCATGCGCCGCTTGGCGGGATCGCCGTCGAGGATCGTCATGTCGGTGCCGAGCCCGGGCATGCCGGCGGACTGGATGCGTACGCCGTGCTGGTGGGACCAGAAGCGGGGCACTGGGGTGAAGGGAGCGGCGTCCTGGGGGCCTTGGAGGAGAGCGTCGGCGGCGTGGCGGCCCATTTCGATGGCGTTGATCCAGTGCTCGACGCGACGCGGGGTGTCGTCGAAGCGGAGGTTGGGCCAGCGGGCCACATCTCCCGCGGCGACGATGCCGTCGATCGCATAGCCGTCTGCTCCTACCACATGGGTCGTGGGTGCGCAGAGAACGCCGTCGGTGACGTCGAGGCCGGTGTGCCAGAGCCAGTCGGTGCGAGGCATGGTGCCCACGCCGACCACGGCCGCGTCGGCGCGTACGGTCTCGCCGTCCTCCAGCATCACGGTCACGCCGCTGCTGTCCTGGGACCAGCCGGAAACGCCGACGCCGAGGTGGAGGCGGACGCCGTGGTCGCGGTGCAGATCAACGACGACCGCGCCGAGGGCGGGGCCCAGGGAGCGGTGGAGCAGGGTGGGGCTGACGTCGATGATCGTGACGTCGAGGGCGCGGGTGCGGGCGGTGCAGGCGATTTCGCAGCCGATGAAGCCGCCGCCGATCACCGCCACGTGCCGGGCGCGGGCGAGAGCTGCGTCGATGTTGCGGGCGTCGGCCAGGGTGCGCAGCATCCACACCCGCTCGGAGTGCAGTGGGGTGCCGGGCAGGTGGCGGGCCTCTATGCCGGAGGCGATGATCAGGCCGTCGAAGGGGAGCTGTTCGCCGCCTGGCAGGAGTAGTTCCCGCCGGTCGATGTCCAGGCCGAGGGCGCGGGTGCCCAGGCGCCAGGAGGCGTCCAGTTCGGTGTGGGTGACCAGGGCCAGGTCCGGGGGCTGGCGATCGCCCGTGAGGAGCTGCTTGGAAAGCGGGGTGCGGTTGTAGGGGCGGTGGGGTTCCTCGCCGATCATGGTGATCTCGCCGCGCCAGCCGAGTTCGCGGAGGCGTTCGGCGGCGGACAGGCCGGCGAGGCCGGTGCCGACGACGGCGATGCGGTTGGTGGCCGCGCTCGTCACTGCTTCTCCCGGGTGGTGAGGGTGATGGCCTGCATGGGGCAGCAGCGGGCGGCCTGACGCACCGCCGGGGTGTGGGAGGCGTCGGGGGCGGTGTCGTAGCGCAGACGGCCGTCGGGGCCGAGGTCGAAGACCTGTGGCGCTTCCTGCTGGCAGATGCCGTACAGCTCGCAGTGGTTGTTGTCGACGCTGACCTTCACCGCCGGCGCCGCAGCGGCAGGGGCTGCGGTGGGGACGGTGACGTGCGGGCCGAAGGCGTTGACCGCGGTGTGGGATGCGGACACCGGCGTCACACCTCCTGCGGGGCGATGCGGGTGGCGACCGCGGTGGTGGCCGGCAGCAGCCGCAGCACGAACAGCAGGATGGGAGCGGCGGCGATGCCGAGCACGAAGATGCCGAGCAGGCCGAGCGCCTGGACCTCGGCGGAGGCGGTGATGGTGTGCAGCAGCGACAGGCCGAAGGCGGGATAGGCGAGGTAGTGCACCAGGTGCCAGCGGCGGTAGCCCAGCTTGCGCTGGACCCAGATCGAGACGGCGACCGCGAGGCCGAGCTCCAGACCGATGATGCCGAAGGCGACCTCCGGCTCGCCGCCGTTGACGAACGGGATGACCACGTTGACGTACGAGAAGTGCTGGCCGGTCTGGAAAGCGTAGGCGATGCCGTGGATGCAGCCGAAGGCCAGGCAGATCACCGCGAGCATCATGTGCCCGCCGTAGAGGGTCTCTCGTCGCACGCTGCGGCGGGCCCATCCGGTGGTGGTCAGGATGCCGAAGCACACCGCCAGCGCCATCAGCCCGTAGGAGAGGTAGCCGGCGAGGGTGGCGACGTGCCGTACGCCCTGGTCGTAGGGGGTGTAGGGGTCCTCGGCGAGGGTGTCGGCGTGGGCGGCGGGCATCGCGGCCAGTGACAGGGCGAGGGGCAGGGCCAGTATGGTGGCCCGCGCCGGCCACCGGGTCGTTGCGGTCGAAGCCAAGGTCGTTCTCCTTGCACGGGTGGCGCTGTGCGCGACGAACTGCTCCGCCGAAGCAGCACGGCTCCGCGAAGTCTTACACGCTGTGAGACTAGCCTGAGTCTTACGGGATGTGCGACAAAGGAGTGTCTTCGCCCTCGGAACGACGGACGGCGGCGGACGGGAAGGAAAGGGAGCTGACCATGCCGAGCCCACGCGATCGGGCCGACGCTGTGGAGGCGGGTGCCCGGCGTCCGGCCGGGGCGCTGGAGGCGGAGATCATGGCCGCGCTGTGGGCCGGCGACGGGCCGATGACCGCCGCTGAGGTTCACCAGCAGCTCGGCGACGGTCTGGTCTACAAGACCGTGCTGACCGTACTCGGCCGCCTCCGCGCAAAGGGCCTGGTGGATCGAGAGCCCGTGGGCCGCGCGTACGCCTATACACCCAGCCGGGCCGCGGCCGAGGTGGCCGCCCAGGAGATGAACGCCGCCCTGCGCCGCACCGGCCACCGCGCCGAGGTGCTCCAGCACTTCGTGGACACCCTGGACGCCGACCAGCAGACCGCCCTGCGCGCCCTGCTCGACTCCACCGACTGAGCGGGTCCGGAAAGGCGACGACGTTCGTGTACCTGACCGTGTACCTCCTGCTTCTGGCGCCCGCCGTGCTGGCTGCCGTCGGCCCTCGTCTGACCCGGCAGCTCGCACCGGCTGCCGCGGCCCGCATGCTGGCGGCCATCTCGGCGGTGGCGGCGCTGTCCACGGTCTGGAGTCTGCTGGTCCTGGCGGCCGGTGGCCTGGGCCGCATCGGCGAGGTCATCGCCTATACACGTCCCGACCCCGCCGCGCTCGCCGCCGCCGACCCGGTGCCGCGCACGCTCGGGGTGCTGGCTGCCGCTCTGCTGTCCTGCGGCCTGTCCAGGCTTGCGCGCACTGTGTGGCGGCGCCGCCGTGAGATGCGGGCACTGGCCGGTCTGCGGCGCCTGCCTGCGGCCGGAGACCTGATCGTGCTGGCCGACGACCAGCCGGACGCCTACGCCCTGCCCGGCCGGCCCCGGCGGATCGTGGTCACCTCCGGCATGCTTCGTGCGCTGCCTGTCGACGAACGGGCGGTGCTGCTGGCACACGAGCATGCCCACCTGGCTCACCGACACCACCATTACGCGGCCCTGGGCGAGATGGCCTCTGCGCTCAACCCCATCCTGAGGCGTCTGCGCGGCGAACTCGGCTTCGCACTGGAGCGTTGGGCCGACGAGGACGCCGCCCACGCGGTGGCCAGCCGGCCGCTCGCGGCCCGTTCGCTGGCCCGAGCCGCCCTCGCCGGCACCGGCCGGGGACCCGCCACGGCGCTGGCCTACCTGCGCCACCAGGTGACCGAGCGGGTCCGTGCCCTGCAGAGCGCTCGCCCGGAAAGCCGCCGAAGCGCCGCGCTGCTGGCCGCGTCCCTGGTCACCGCGACGGCACTCGCGCTGGCCGACGCCACCTCGGCGCTCGGCCGGTTCCTGGAGATCTTGCACCCGTGAACGGGACCCCAACGCCAACGCGTTCATCGGCAGCACGTCCGGCGTGGCTGACCCACAACGTGAAAGTGCTGTGCGGGGTGTCCTTCCTCCAGGACGCCGCCAGTGAGCTCCTCTATCCGATCCTGCCGATCTTCCTGACCACCGTGCTCGGCGCCCCGCCCGCCGTGGTCGGCGCGATCGAGGGCCTTGCCGAGGGCGCCGCGTCGGTCACCAAGGTCGCCTCGGGGCGCCTGGCCGACCGATTCGCCCGTCGGCCGCTGATCGGAGCCGGATACGGGCTGGCCGCCCTGGGGAAGCTGCTCATCGCCCTTGCCACCGTGTGGCCGTTGGTGCTGGTGGCGCGGGTGGTCGACCGGCTGGGCAAGGGGGTGCGGGGCGCACCGCGCGATGCTCTGCTCGTCGACGGTGTTCCGCAGGGGCAGCGCGGCAGGGTGTTCGGGCTGCATCGGGCGGCCGACACCGCTGGCGCCGTGGTCGGCCCGCTGGCGGGTCTCGCGCTGTACGAGGGCCTCGACCACCGCCTGCGACCGTTGTTCTGGGTCGCGGTGATCCCGGCCGTCGCCTCGGTGGCCCTGGTCGCCGTCGTCCGTGATCCGGGCCGGACAGGTGGTGCTTCTACGAAGGCCATACGAGCCCGGTGGCGGTCCCTGCCCCGCCCCTACTGGCGTGTCCTGGCCGTACTGTTCGCCTTCAATCTGATCAATTTTCCCGACGCGCTGCTCCTGCTGCGCGCCCACGAGCTGGGCCTGTCCACGGCCGGGGTCGTCGGCGCGTACGCGGTCTACAACCTCGCCTACGCCGCCCTGTCCTACCCTGCCGGAGCCCTCTCCGACCGGCTGCCACGCCCGCTGGTGTTCGCGGCGGGCCTGGTCTTCTTCGCCGTCGGATATCTGGGCCTCGGTCTCATCCATGCGCCCTGGCTGGTCTTCGTCGTCCTGCCTCTGTACGGCGGATTCGCCGCCTGCACCGACGGGGTCGGCAAAGCCTGGGTCTCCAGCCTCGTCCCCGACCGCCAGCAGGGCACGGCCCAGGGCCTCTATCAGGGGATCACCGGCGCCGCCGTCCTCCTGGCCGGGCTGTGGGCCGGGCTTGCCTGGGGCTCCGACGGGCATGTCCCGCTGCTAGTGTCCGGCGCCATTGCCCTTGCTCTGGCGGCCGTCCTGCCCGTCCTCGGCCGCTCCCGGCAGGCCAACGGCTGACCGACACCGGTAAACGATTATTGACGTGTCCTTGACTACTTCCTCCAACTCCGGTCACACAGCGCGGGGCTAGGCTCCCCAGGCGACTCATGTCCCGGCAACCCCGGGATCCGTACCTGCGCCAGCACAGCCCAAGGCAGACCGTCATTCGGGGAGTTGGGGGAATCGCCATGCGCACACGTACAAGAGCGTCTTTCGTAGCCACCGCTGCTGCGTTTCTGCTCGTCGCCGCAGTGGGCAGTTCTGCGGCCTCGGGTGGCCGCCAGCCAGTCCATCTGGTCTCACCCACCGACCCTTACGCCGCCTGCGACATCAGCGGCGACGGGACCGGCACCAACTACCTGTCCGCCGAGGACGAGCCGTACGTCACCGTCTCCCCGCGCGATCCGCGCAACGCGGTCGGGATCTTCCAGCAGGACCGCTGGTCCAACGGCGGAGCCCGGGGCCTGACCGCCACGTACACGCACGACGGGCGGCATTTCACCGAGACCCCGCTGCCGTTCTCGCACTGCGCGCCGGGCGGCCTCAGCTATCAGCGAGCCTCTGATGGCTGGGTGAGCACGGGGCCCGACGGCACCGTCTACGCCAGCGGTCTGGTGTTCGACACCACCGACGCACGGAACGGAGTGGCCGCCTCGACGTCGTACGACGGCGGACGCACCTGGAAGCACACCACCCGCCTGATCGACGACACACAGGCCCAGTTCTCCGACGACAAGAACGCCGTCACCGCCGACCCCGTCCACCCCGGCGTCGCCTACCAGGTCTGGGACCGCATCGACGAGGACGACTCGGCCAAGGTCTACGACGGACCCGCCTACATCTCCATCACCCGTGACGGCGGCCGGCACTGGACCAAGGCACGCCCGTTCGTGGAGACCTCGGTCGTCCCGCACTCGCAGACCATCGGCAACGTCATCGTCGTCGACCCGCGCACCGACACCCTCTACGACGTCTTCGACTGGCAGACGTACGACATCGACTACGCGACCGGCACCTTCACCCCCACCGACCTGCATTTCGCCGTGGTCAAGTCGACCGACCAAGGCCGCACGTGGAGCAAGCCGGTCACCATCGCCAAGGACACGTCCGTCCCCGAAGTCGATCCCAACGCCCCCACCGACGCGAGCAAAGCCCTGCGTGCGGGCGGCGACCTGCCGAACGTGGCCATCGACCCGCGCACCGGTGAGCTGTACGTCGCCTACGAGGGCTCGGACTTCAGCAGTGGCGGTTACGACTCCGTGGAACTGATCCACTCCACCGACGGCGGCCGCACCTGGTCGGCACCGACGCGGGTCAACACTGTCGCCTCCGCACCTGCGTTCACGCCCTCGATCAGTGTGGACGCCCGTGGCACGGTCGCGATCACCTACTACGACCTGCGCTACCTCACCGCGAGCAACGCCACGACCCTGCGCACTGCCGCCTGGCTGGTCACCTTCCGCCGCGGTGCGGAAAGCCGTGCCACCGAGCGCCGTATCTCCCGCGTCTTCGACTGGCTCCAGGCCCCCTACGCCGGTGGCCACTTCCTCGGTGACTACGAGGGCCTCGCCATCGACGGCCGCTCCGCTGTACGGCCGCTGTTCGTCGAGACCAACGCCAACGCGCCGCAGGACTCCACCGACGCCTACAGCGGGCTCTTCCACACCGGCAGACACAACGGACCCTTTGCCGAGGCCACGGCCACAGCCCCAGCGCGAACCGGAGGAACGCTGGGAGCCCGGCCGCACAGGCTCGTCCGGTGATCGACGAGGCGTCGCAAAGCGGCTGCAGCTTCCGGAACTTCGGGTTCATGTGAGGCGCAAGGTAAACAGAGCGCCATTTTTCCTGTGAGCCCTTTGTGTGACTGTTGTGGTCACGCCAAGATCCCCTCTGCGCCCGGGACACCCCCATGCTCCCGGCGCAGGGAGGAGCGGGCATGTTGCCCCCGAAGCACCAGCGACGGTTCATAACCTGCACCGTCGTGGCCGCCGCGTTCGGACTGGTATGCACCCAGTCGTACGCGGCGCCCAACAACGCAAAACCCCGCCCCTGGCAGGCACGCCACCAGGCCGCCATCGGCCGGCAGCACATCAAGGCAGTGCACGCGGGGCACGGCGTGTCCGCGTTCGCCGCGGAGGGCGGCGATGACGACGGGGCCGACGAGGCGGAGAACTCCGCCGAGGCGACCGCCCAGTTCACCGAGGCCCGTACCGCGCCCGGCGTGGTCGCACCTGGCGCCTACGGGGCGGCCTGGCAGCAGCTGCAGTCGATGAAGCACGCGAGCGGCAGTTGGGACCACGTCACCAAGAGGGCCTACAACGCCGACGACCCCCGCTACCGCGATGTGAACTCCAACTCCAGCGGTGGCGCGGGCTATGTGACCGGCCGGATCACCGGCATCGCGGCCGACGACCAGGGCTATGTGTACGCGGGCGGCGCGAACGGCGGTGTCTTCCGGTCCACGACCGGCGGCGGACACTGGAAGCCGATCTCCGACAAGCTGCCGTCCCTGTCGACCGGCACCCTCGCTCTCGACGGCGGCGACCGGCTCTGGTACGCCACGGGCGAGTCCAACACCGGCGCGACGTCCTTCGTCGGCACGGGCGTGTACGTCCTGAAGGACCCGCGCCACGGGCAGTTCCAGCCCGGCGACCGCGTGGGCGGGGCCGAGCTGGAGTCCACCGTCATCCACGCGCTGCGCTTCGCCGGCACCACGGTGTGGGCGGCCACCAGCACCGGCGTGTGGTCGCACTCCACGACCACCCTGTCCGGCCCCTGGAAGCACGAGTTCGCCCCCAACCCCGACTATCTGCCGGGCGGTTCGAAGGCGGACGACCCCAGCGCGCCGTACAAGAACATCGCCAACGACATCGCCATCGACCCCAAGGACCCCTCCAAGGTGCTCCTCGCGGTCGGCTGGCGCGGCGGCGACACGTACAACGGCCTGTACGCGAAGGCGGACGACGGCAGCTGGAAGCCGGTGAGCGGTCTCGGTGACCTGCCCACCAGCAGCGCCGACGTCGGCAACGTGACGTTCGCGGCGGCGGCCGACGGCTCGCGCCTGTACGCCATCGACCAGTCGCCGGCGCAGATGGCCGCCAACCCGGACAGCGGGCTCAAGGGCGTGTACGTGTCGAAGGACGGCTCGCCGTTCGGGCCGTGGACGCAGATCGCGGACTACACGAAGCTGAAGGCGTCCGGCTCCGCCCTGCAGAGCGCGGGCTACATGCCCGGCATCCAGTCCTGGTACAACCAGTTCCTCCAGGTCGATCCGGCCAACGCCGACCACGTCTACCTCGGCCTGGAAGAGGTCTTCGAGACCAAGAACGGCGGCCAGAGCTGGACCGTGCCCGGCCCGTACTGGAACTTCCCCTTCCCGTGCTGGAGCATCGACCCGGCCAAGCAGACCGGTGACTGCTCGCCTACCACCCACTCCGACCAGCACGCGGTGGCGATCGGCAGCTACAAGGGCAAGACCTGGGCGTACGTCGGCAATGACGGCGGCATCTACCGGCGCCCGCTGAACGGCGCCGTCGACTCCGGCGGCCACGCCAAGGACTGGCAGTCCCTGAGCGACGGCACCCTCGACACCCTCCAGTACTACTCCGTGGGCGTCGGCAAGGACCTCACCAACGGGGGCGTCTCGGTGACCGGCGGCCTGCAGGACAACGGCCAGTCGATCCTGCGCGGCCACGACAAGGTCATGGGATCCAACTTCGGCGGCGACGGCGGCGACACCATCGCCGACCCCGCCAACGGCTGCAACATCGCCGCCGAGTACGTGTACCTGGACATGTGGGTCACGCAGAACTGTGGTGTCAACGACGGTTCCTGGTCGACCGACCCGTCCAAGGCCACCGAGTACGAGGTCGCCCCACCGGACAAGGACCAGGGCGGCGCGGGCGCCCGCTTCATCGCACCGATCGCCGCCGACGCCAAGGACACCAACACCTGGGTGGCCGGTGGCCGGCACGTGTGGGTGAACACCAAGGGCTTCGCGATCCGCTCCGGCAAGGAGTGGACGAACGCCTACGACCTCGGCGAGGGCCACGTGGCCACGGCAGTGGCGTCCTCCGGTGGCACGGTGTACGTCGGCTGGTGCGGGCCCTGCAACAACCAGGGCTTCACCCGGGGCATCGCGGTCGGCAACGCCGACGGCACCGGCTGGCACCAGCTCAACCTCCCGGTCGACGGCACCATCCCGAACCGGTACATCTCCGGCTTCGAGATCGATCCAGCCAACGCCCAGCACGTGTACGTGGCGATCAACGGCTTCTCCCGCCGGTTCACCGAGGGCCCGGGCGCGGGCGTGGGCCACGTCTTCGAGTCCAAGGACGGCGGCGCGAGCTGGACGGACATCTCCGCCAACCTGCCCGACGTCCCCGCCGACACGGTCAAGCTCCTGCCGAACGGCGGCCTCGCCCTCGGCACCGACCTGGCCACCTTCTACCGCCCCGCCGGTGCCACCAAGTGGCTGGTGCTGGGTCACGACCTGCCCACCACGGCCGTCATGCAGCTGCGCCTCGGCCCCGACGGCAAGCTGTACGCCGCCACGCACGGACGCGGCATCTGGTCCTTCGACGTACGGCGCCTCAAGGGCCGTAAGGACTGATCACCACCCGTACGCTGCGTAGCACGACGACGGCCGGTGCCCCCCGAACCAGGGGCACCGGCCGTCCGGCGTTCACGTTCACTGCACCGGATACGCGGCCACACTCAGCCGAAGCGTGAAGAGCGGCGCGCTCTTGGGACCCCAGGTCACGGACGCCGATCCGATGCGCGCGGCCCGCACCGTGACCCGGGTGACGCCCTTGCCGTCGGTGGCGGAGGAGGTCACCAGAGCCAGCATCGGGTTGCTGCTGCGTGGCTGGGGCCAGGGGCCTTGGGCGCGGGGCTCCAGGACGACGGTCACCGTCGTGCCGGAGCGCACACACAGGCTACGGGCGGAGGCGTCCCCGGCGCCGTGGGTGATCGTGGCGGAGCCTGCCAGGCAGCCAGGCGACGCGGAGGCCGTAGCAGGGGGCGTGGCCGTGCCTCTCGGGGGCGACGACGGTGTCCGGGGAGCTGTCGCCGAGGGCGACGTGGAGGGCGGGGCTGGATGACCTGCGGCCCCCGTACTGCTTGCCGACGGCGTTGTGGCGTGCGGGTCGGCGGAAGGGCGCGGTGGCGTGGAGTCGGAGTGTGAGCTGCTGCCGCTGCTGCCGCAGGCGGTCAGAAGGCAGGCCACCGCAACCACGGCGGCCTCGAGCCACGGCCCCCCGAGCCCCGGCCTGCGTCTTTGCTGCTCCAGCGCCACACCTGCCTCCTCACGTCGCCGCACGCCACTGTGACGTCCTGATCCGGCGCCCGGTTCCTGCGCCAATCGTTCCTACACCTCTACACAAAGGTGCGCCCCAGCGTCCCCGCCGGAGCGCACCGTGTGCTCTCTCAGGTCAGTGCCGGATCGGTAGCGGCCTGGTGACGTGCGGTGAGGGAACGGTCGCCGCGCCGTGGGTCGTGGAGCGTGCGCTGCCGCCGCTGACGGTGAGCGGGCCAGCGGTGTAGAGGGCCTCGTCGAAGGCTTGCCCGTTGGTCGGGGCCTTGCCGACGGCGAAGACGGAGACCGCCTTGCCGCTGACGACGGAGGCGGAGATGTAGTCGCCGACCATGCTGCCCTGTGTGGAGCCGGCGATCTGGGACAGGGACATGGGGCCGGCGACCGTGGCCGGGCTGCTCCAGGCGCTGCCGCCGTTGGCGGAGGAGATGTAGCCGACCTCCAGCTGGCACGTGGACGTGGTGCAGTTGGCGTTCGGGTAGAAGTAGTAGTAGAGGCCGATCTTCGCCGTCGTGCCGGAGGTGGCGGGGTCGATGCCGATGCCGGGGATGAAGTGGTCGACGCCGCTGGTGGTGGCGTCGATGGGGACCCGGGTCACGGCCGACCAGCTGGTGCCGTTGGTGGAGGTGGCGTAGACGATGTCGTTGGCCGGGCAGCCGGAGCGGAAGCGGCAGTCCTGCCAGGCGACGTAGATCTTGCCCGAGCCGTCGATGTCGGCGGACGGCAGGCCCTCACCGTCGCGCAGGTTGCCGGCCACGCCGTGGCTGGAGACGTTGGCGACGAGTGTGCTGGAGGACCAGCTGGAGCCGCCGTTGGTCGAGTTGAAGGCGCGCACCGCGCTGCCGTTGGCGGAGTAGGGGACCACGACCGTGCCGTTCGGCTGGACGAGGGGCTGGCCGCCCAGGCCGCTCGGGCCTCCGGACGGTGCCACGGGCGCCGACCAGGTCGCGCCGCCGTCGGTGGAGCGGCTCATCACCACCGCGTTGCCCGAGGACGTGATGTCGGCCTCGACGTAGCAGGTGCCGTAGTACGGGCTGGTGGACGTGTTGTCGCAGACGATCCATTCCTTGTCGTAGCCCTGGCCGTCGTTGCCGACCGCGATCACCGGGTTCTGCCAGCTGGTGCCGTTGGCCGAGCGGCTGACGCTGACGCCGGCGCCGTTGGCGTTGCTGTCGATGACCAGTCCGGCGACCATCCAGGTGCCGTGCTTGGCGTCGTAGGACACGGCCGGGTCGGACACGCGGGCCCAGCTGCCACCGCCCTGGTAAGTGGTGATGCCGGGGAGCATGCCGTGCTGCCAGGTGGTGCCGCCGTCGGTGGAGGTGTTCCAGCCGATGTCGGAGGAGCCGCCGTCGGTGAACCGGCCGACCTGGGAGGAGGCGACGATCGTGTTGCCGTACGCGAAGGTGTCGGGCTCCAGCTCGGTGGCGTGCTGACTGGAGGAGTTGGTGAACGGGTCCGTGCTGACCTGGGTCAGACCGGGCGGCGGGGTGGCGGTGGTGAAGGCGACGTCGTCGTAGAGGGTGTAGGTGGCGTCGCCCGCGTAGTTGTCGTCGTGGCTGACGAGTTTGAGGGTGTAGCTGTGCCCGGCGGTCACGGACGACGTGACCTGCTTCCAGCCCTGGCCGTTGGTGCAGGTCTTGGCCAGTGCGGTCGTCGTGGTGCCGGTCGTGGTGTCGGTCAGGGTGGCCGTGGCCCAGTCGTACGTGACCGTGTCGGGACAGGTGACGCTGTACCAGAACGACAGCTGGGTGGCGCCGGTCGGCGCGGTGAAGGTCTGGGCGATCGAGGAGTCGCCGTTGGTGGGTGAGGTGCCGCCGACGCGGGCTGCGTACGTACCCGTGTGGGCGCCGGAGCCGACCACGGACGTGGTCCCGGCGGAGGTCCAGCCGGTCAGGCTGCCGGATTCGAAGCCGCCGTTGGAGACGTCGGCCAGGGCCGGGTGAGATGCGAGAAGGAGGCCGCCTAACGAGAGCAGGGCGGTGGTGGCGGTCGCCACGGATCTACGGAGAGCAGTGCGCGACATGAGGAGACCCTTTGTCGTCGATGGGGGGTGTGCCCTCAAGCGAGGGCGTTCGAGGTGAGGCGGACCGCCGGCGCAGGTCCGCTGGTCCGCCCCGGGCACGACGTTTCAGGAACCGATCTCTGGCCCGACGCCGGTCAGGACAGGGTCACGTCGTCGTAGCGGGTGTAGGTGGCGTCACCCGTGTAGTTGTCGTCGTGGCTGATGAGCGTGAGCGTGTAGCTGTGCCCGGCCGTGACCGAGGCGGTCTTCTGGATCCAGCCGGAGGAGGACACACAGGTCTTGGCCAGAACGGTGGTCGTGGTGCCGGTGGTGTTGTCCTTGAGCGTGGCCGTGGCCCAGTCGTAGGTGAGCGTGTCCGGGCAGGTCACGTTGTAGTAGAAGCCGAGCGTGCTGGTCCCGGACGGTGCCGTGAACGTCTGGGCGATGGAGGAGTCACCGTTGGTGGGTGAGGTGCTGCCGACTCGGGCCGCGTACGTCCCGCTGTGCGCGCCGGAGCTGACCACCGACGTGGTGCCCGCCGAGGTCCAGCCGGACAGGTTGCCGGCCTCGAAGCCTCCGTTGGTGATCCCACCGCCACCGCTGCCAGAGGTGACGGTCAGCGTGTAGGTCGCCGTGTGGGTGGCGGAGGCGCCCGTGCCGGTGACCGTGATGTTGTACGTGCCCGCTGGTGTCGACGACGACGTGGCCACCGTCAGCGTCGACGAACCGCCCGCGGTCACCGAGGTCGGGTTGAAGCTCGCCGTCGCCCCGCTCGGCAGTCCGGATGCCGACAGGCTCACCGACTGCGCCGAACCGGAGGTGACAGCGGTCGAGACCGTGGTGGTCGCCGACGAGCCAGCGGCGACGCTGGACGACGCCGGGCTGACACCGATCGAGAAGTCGTTGCTCGCGGTAGAGCCGCAGTTGGGCAGCGTGAACGAGGCCAGCCTGGTGTGCCAGTTGAAGTTGCCGTTGGCCGGGATGTACTCGTTCGTGTACCAGAACGTGCAGTCGTCCGTCGGGTCCACGGACATCGAGGTGTAGTCGCCCCAGCGGCTGTAGCTGGTCTGCGAGCCGCCACCGGTGATCGCCGTGACCTCGCCCTGCGTCATCGTGCCGAGCGTGTCGCCGGCCAGACGACCGGTGTAGCGGATCGACGGGTGCACCGAGGAAGAGGACTGGGAGTAGCCGAGAGCGATGTTGCCGACCTTGTCCTCGGCGATCGAGCCCATCCACCGGTAGGTGGAGTCGGGGGCGTACGTCCCCTGCTGGTACACGGTCGGGTTGCCGCCGGACATGCGCAGCTCGTACCAGCGCACACCCACAGAACTGCCCGCGGTTACGGCGTCGTTGACGACCAGAGACTCGTGGTCGCCGAAGTTGCGGTAGGCCAGGCGGAACATCAGCCGGTCGGACAGCGAGTCGAGCTGCTGGCTGGTCCCGGTCTGCGGGATGCAGGTGCCCGAGCTGCCGCAGGCGGTGGTGTACGACGCCACGGTCAGCGTCGACGGGCCGCTGAAGGTCGAGTTGGAGGTCGTCGTCCAGTCGACGTGGAACTTCCAGTACGCCAGCGTCGTACTCGTGGTGCCCAGGCCCACCATCAGCTCCGGCTCGCCGGACGGCGGAGCGGTCGAGCCGTCCAGGTCCGCGCCGAGGAGGCCGCCGTAGGAGGACGAGGTGGTGAAGCACTGCTGGGCGGCGCTCGCGCCGGTGAGCATGGCCGACCGGTTCAGCGCGCACGCCTCGGCGTTCAGGAAGCTGCCGGAGGCGGTGAACATGTTGTAGGTGACGTAGTACGCGTCCGGCCACACCGACAGCTTCGGGTAGTCCGGGAAGTTCGAGTACTGGAACGAGTAGCGGTTGTAGCTGCCGGTCGCGTCGGCGCTGGTGGAGACGGCCACGCACTCGTAGTACGGGCCCGAGGACGAAGACACGTTCGCGAACTGTGTCACCACCCAGCGACTGGCCAGGGTGTCCCAGCGGACCACCGCGTCACCGTCGTTGGTGGACTGACATGATCCGCCGAAGCCGGACCACAGGGTGCTGGTGTCGGTCGGGGCGAGGACGGTGGCACCGCTCTTGGAGTACACCGCGTAGGCGGTGTTCACGGTCTCGACGATCTGGCTGGAGCCGACGGCGGCGTTCGGGTCCGGCGGGACACCGGTGATCGAGTAGTTGCCGGCGCCGATGCCCTCGAAGTTCGTGCCCGTCGAAGGGGCGGACGGCCCGCCGGGGCTGGACTGCACGACCGGGTCCGGGATGTGGGACGCGGGCGGGTGCGGGAGGCGCGCCTCGCCGGGGTCGTCGTCCTGCTGCTTCTTGCCGTGGTGGCCGTGGTGGGCGTGGGCGGCCATGGAGCGCAGGGTGGGGGAGGTGTCGTGGCGGACGGCGGGGCCGGTGTCGGCCGAGTGGTGGGCCGCGGGGGTGTGGGGTGCGGGGTCGGCCTGGGCCGCAGGGGCGGCGAGCCAGAGTGCGGGGACTGCGGTCAGGATCGCGGTGAGCGCGGCTATCCGGCCGCGTCTGCGTCTGGATCGGGACACGGAACATCCTTTCGAACAGCCGGAGATCGCCCGGCATGTGGGGAGAAGAAGGACGTTCACGCCGATGGAGCGCGTGTTCGCAATCCGGGATGGTTGCACCGGACATGTCACGCAACAAGAGAGATGCAGCCTGCGTGGCGCGAAGCAACCGAGAATTTACAGACTTCAGTCAACTCACAGTAAAAACACAGGGTTTCCTCTGTGTCGGCACAAGGGATTTCCCTGTATCGCCCGTAGTGGGAGCGCGAGTCCCTGCCGGATCACGGAACGGATCCAGCCTCAGCCGCGTCCCACCGTCGGACTCTCCCGACTCCACCCTGGGGGCATCGTGAGACACCGCTGCACCGGCGCTCGTTCACTCGCCGTGCTCGCCCTCATTGTTTCAGCCGCCGCCTGCGCGTCCGGCACCGGGGCCACCGCGCCCTCCAAGAACAGCCCGTCGGCCCCCGCCTCGACCCGGTCGTCCCACGGGACCCCGGCCCCTGCAGGCTCGTCAGCCTCCAGCTCCACCCGACCGTGCCTCAGCGGCACCGTCACGGTCCTGTATCCGGCGTCCGACAATCCCCTGCGTACCGCCTGCCTGCAGGTCGGCACGACGATCCGTCTCACCCTCAAGTCGCCGGCCAACTACAGCTGGGCACCGGTCAGGAGCTCCAACCCGAACACCGTCACGTTGCTCGACGACCACACCGCATCCGACGGCACTCGGTCCGCCACCGCGCGCGCCGCCTCTGCGGGGACCGCGACGCTCAGCTCGGCCGACACCTACACGCCCGACCCGCACGGTCCGCCCTCGAGGGCCTGGCAACTGACCCTCACCGTGGTCCCGTGACAGTCGTGCGCTACGACGGTTCGACGTGGACCAGCAGCCGCCAGAGCCGCGTCTGCGGCCCGAACCGATCTCCGCGAAACGACGACGTCGATCGCAGCTCCGCCTCACCGACACCCACAGCCCTGACCGTGGCCCGTACGGTTCCGTCCGTTGTTTCCGCCGCGATCACCGCCAAGGGCCCTGTGACCACTTCGACCGGCGTCCACCCATAGGCGGCTGATCCGTACAGGGTGATCGCGACCTCGTCGCCCACTTGTATATGCAGCGGCGGTGCCAGCGGATCCCCGGGACGGTGGAAGACCTCCAGCTGCCTTGCCTCGTCGTGCGCCACGTCCGAAAGCTAACGCGAAACCCCGTGACCTGACGGCGCTAGCCAGGAAGGCGCTCCGGCCCCGACGAAGCCCCGCAGGCACGGCCGGGTCACCCTGATCGCCGAACACCACCCCCGCGCCGTACGCCTCTTCATCCATCCCCAGCCCATCGGCGCTCCGAATCTCGGCATCCGCTCCTCGGCGCCCCAGACGCCTGGACAACCCCTGGCACTCCGCCGCCTTGCGCCGTAGCGACGGTAGGTGGACTCTCATGCCCAGAGCCGAAGCCGCCCGGATGGGTCGAGTGGTGCGGCAAGGCGGCAGAGACAGTCACTTCGACCAGAACCGGTCAGCTTGCCTGCCTGGGGCTCAGTGAGGATGCACCGACGCGACGCGGAAAAGGCGTGGCCCAGCCGCGTCCGAGGCCGTTCGTGCCATGGTTGACGAAGGACAGCTGGTAAGGCGGGACACAAGGGTGTCCGTCAATGCCGGTCACGAGTGGACGACGAGTCAACTCATTGTCAGCCCGCCCAGGCCAGGTTGAGCGCCGGTTCGTTCGAAGCCATCCGGCAGTGATCGAGTCACGACGTTGTGCCGGGATCGATGGGACGGTAGCGCAGTGCCGTCCCGGACGGGGTCTGACTCATGAGATCTATGACCGAAGTGTCCAGTCACAGGCGTGTCGACCGTCGTTGCGGGATGGCTTCTGCTGTCACCGAGCCACAGGGCGTGTCCCAATAGGGGCCTTGCCGATCTTCAGGCGCCATCACGGTTCAGACCGCCCGAGCGGGCCGGTGCCAATCACCCAGTACGTCACCACGCGGGAGGCGGACCACCATGACGACCAGCCAGCGCAGCACATACTCCAGTACCGATCCTCCCGTGCGGAGAGAGGTCGTACTGGGCGTGGACACGCACGGTGAGGTGCACGTCGCCGCCGTGGTGTCCCCGCTGGGCAAGATCCTGGGAACGGAGTCCTTTCCGGCGACGGTGGCCGGCTACCGGCGGCTGCTCGTGTGGGCCCGCAAGCGGGGTACGGTGCGCCGTGCCGGTGTGGAGGGCACCGGCACCTTCGGCGCGGGCCTGTCCCGCTACCTGCTGGCGCAGCAGGTCGAGGTGTACGAAGTGAACCGGCCCGACCGCTCGGCCCGCCGGCTGCTGGGGAAGTCGGATCCGCTTGACGCTCAGGCCGCCGCGCGGGCCGTGCTCAGTGGCCGCGCCCGGGCCCGGGCCAAGTCCGGCGACGGTCCGGTGCACAGCGCCCGGATGTTCAAGCTCGCCAAGGACTCCGCGGTCAAGGCCCGTACCCAGGCGATCAACCAGCTCAAAGCCGTCCTGGTCATCGCCGATCCCGCACTGCGGGAACGGCTGTCCAGGCTGGGCAACCGCGAGCTGTTCCGCACCTGCGCACGCCTCGGCCCAGGCGCCGGCGAGGACGGCGAGAACGCGGTGGCCCAGGCCACCCACATGACCCTGAGAATGCTCGCTGAGCGCATCGAACAGCTCACTGGGCAGATCGATGAGCTGAACCAACGCCTGACCCGGCTCGTCGAATACCATGCCCCGCAGCTGCTCGTACCGGTGGGTATCGGCCCGGACAGCGCCGTCACCCTGCTGATCACCATGGGAGACAACCCCGAGCGGCTGAACACCGAGGCATCCTTTGCTGCCCTTTGCGGAGTCAGCCCCGTCGAGTATTCGTCGGGTCGGCGGAGCACGCGCCGGCTCAACCACGGCGGCGACCGCCGGGCGAACACGGCCCTGCACCGCATCGTGTTCACCCGACTGCGCCACGACCCGCGCACCCAGGCGTACTTCGCACGCCGCACCCGGGAGGGCAAGACCCGACGCGAGATCATCCGATGTCTCAAGCGATATGCCGCCCGCGAGGTCTTCAACCTGGTCAGAACGGTACCCGGCGTTCCCCCGTTATAGGGGCGTCTGTGACAGCGCCTGTGATGACGGTGCCCCGCCGATCTCCCGGCGGGGCAC
This sequence comes from Streptomyces sp. NPDC001222, assembly GCF_042896945.1. NCBI lineage: Bacteria > Bacillati > Actinomycetota > Actinomycetes > Kitasatosporales > Streptomycetaceae > Streptomyces > Streptomyces sp. NPDC001222. The sequence goes on along the minus strand of NZ_JBIAXT010000036.1, from coordinate 79,060 downwards.
CGCTGCAACTGGCCTAGGACGTTGGCTGGCGTCCGATGCGGCCATGGCTGTACTCCGGATCTCCGCTCTCCAGCGCACGGAGCAGGGACGCCGTGACGACACGCGTTTTACGGCCGATGTGTAGCACGCGGCACGGAAACTGCCCGCTCCGGATCAGGCTGTACCCGTTTGCCCTTGAGAATCCCAGCGCTCTTCAGGCGTCCTCCACGCTGCTCGTTCCGTCCCAGGTGGCGCGGATGTGAGCAGGGCTGTAGCGAGAGTCCAGGGACTCGTCGATCTTTGTGTGCATTCCGGGGTCTTTCGTCTTGGTGGCAGGTTCCCACCCCGACCCGGGCCTACGGAGGTCGCACGCGCAGGTGATCGGGGTGACCGTCCATACTCCGCGTCATTGCCGGTTTGGCTAACCGGCGATTCGGGGCTATGTTGCCTCGCTCTTCGTAGAAGGTCCCCTCTGACGGTTCACGCTGGCGTCGCCCCAATCAGACGGCACAACCGTCTTTTGGCGCCCGGCTGCCAGCGGGCTGGGCGGCGGAGCCGAAGTTATGGACAGTGCGTGCTCTTGTCCGTTGTCCACTGCTGAACGTCATGAGGGCCTGCCTGACCGGAACTTGTGATCTCAGAGGCTGCCGGGGCGGACCAGGCCGGTCCTCTTCACCCCGGTCAGGATGGGGGTGACTTCAAGGGTGGTGATGTGTTCGAGGGCGCCGATGGTGTCGCTGAGGAAGTGGTACAGCGCGTTGAGGTCGGTTGCCGCGACGGCCACGAGGAGGTTGGCGTGGCCGGTGGTGGCGGAGGTGAAGCGGACCTGGGGGTGGCGGCTGAGCTGTTGTCCGGTCTCCTCCAGGCCGCCGGGTGCGACGGTGATCCACAGGAGGGCTTCGGTGCGGATGCCGAGCCGGGCCAGGTCGACCTCGGTCGCGAGCCTGAGGACCTGGCCGCCCACCAGTGCCTCTACCCGGCGGCGGGCGGTGAGGGCGGTGGTGTCGGCGCGGCGGGCGAGGTCGGTGTAGGGGGCTCGGCCGTCCTCGGTCAGTGCGGTGATCAGCTGGTGGTCGAGGGGCTGGAGGACGGGGCGGGCGGGTGCCGCGGGCATGTCGGGCCGCAGGCTGGTCAGTTCGGTCTGCGTCAGCAGGCCGCCGCTCCAGTCGAAGGCGGCCGGGAAGACCCGGAGCAGGACGTGCGAGGTCCAGGACTGGACCGCGGGGGTGGCGGGCAGGTCGCGCAGCAGCAGGTTGTTGCGGGCGTCCGGGCCGTCCAGGAACAGGATGGTGCAGATCTCGTCGCCGCCGCCGAGGACGTCCACCCAGATCGTGTCGGGACGGCGGGCCAGGGTGGCGGCGATGGCGCTGATCCGGTTGGGCTTGCACCGGATGCGCAGGGCCAGCGGGATCAGCTCGGGGAAGTGCACGGGGTTGCGTACGGCGGTGGCCCGCAGTGTCCCGTCGTGGAACAGCGGTGCCGCTCGGCGTACGACGGTGCGCTCCGAGATGCCCAGGGCGCGGCCGACCGTGCGCCAGGATGCGCGTGGTGCGGCCAGCATCGCGGCGGCGATCCGGCTGTCCGTTTCATTGAGCTGATGGCGTGCTTTCTCCATGATTCAAGATCTTACGTCTCACTTCCTCGATTCAGACGGTCGTTTCTGGCTCGGATTCTCGCCTCGGCTTAGAAACGTCTCAGAGCAACCGAAACGAAAGAAAGCAGGTGAGCACGATGACCGCAGGTATCGAGCACACGGTGGTGGACACCGACCGGGGCAAGGTCAGGGGAGTCGCGGAGGGCGAGGCGGTTTCCTTCCGGGGTATTCCGTACGCCGCGTCGCCGGTCGGAGAGCTGCGGTTCGCCGCGCCGCAGCCGCACCCGGGCTGGACGGATGTGCGGGACGCGGCCACGGCGGGCCCGTCCGTGCCGCAGGCGGCCTCCCGGCTGGAGAAGGTGCAGGGGCAGCGCGTACCGGACTGGAACGAGGACGGCAGCCTGACCGTCAACGTCTTCACTCCGCGCCGGGCGCTGGAGGACGGCGCCGCCCGCCCGGTGCTGGTCTGGTGGCACGGCGGCGGCTTCACCAGCGGTTCCGGCGGCTGGGACTGGTACGACGGCGGCCGCCTCGCCGCACTGGGCGACATCGTCGTCGTCACCGCCAACTACCGGGTGGGACCGCTGGGCTACCTCTACCTGCCCGAGATCGGCGCGGCCAACGTCGGTCCCCAGGACCAGGCCGCCGTGCTGCGCTGGGTGCAGGACAACATCGCCTCCTTCGGCGGCGACCCGCGTACGGTCACCGTCGGCGGGCAGTCCGCCGGAGCGTACTCGGCCCTGTCGCTCGCGCTCGACCCCGCGACGAACGGATCCGTCACCCGGGTGCTGCTGCAGAGCGGTCCCTTCGGCCTGAACCCGCAGGATCCGCACCAGGCCGCCGAGAACGCCGACGCCTACCTGCGCCTGCTGGGTATCCCGGCCGGCACGGACACCGCGAGGGCCCTGCGCGCCCTGCCGGCCGAGCAGTTGCTGGACGCCTACGGCCGCCTGTCCGCCCAGCTCGCGGCTCCGGGCAACGCGGCTCCGCCGATGTACCCGGTCCTCGGCGCCCCCGGCATGCCCCGCACCGGGCAGCAGGCCCTCACCGACGGCGCCCTGGAGGGCAAGCCCCTGCTGATCGGCACCACCCGCGACGAGGCGACGGCCTTCTTCGCCTTCGACCCCCGCATCCAGAACCTCACCACCGACACCGCCCTGGACGTCCTCACCGCCCAGGTCGGCCGACAGACCGCCCAGGACGTCTACCAGCAGCACGCCGACCGCCTCCCGCAGGCGACACCGGCGCAGATCTTCACCTCGGTGCAGACCGACGGCCTCTTCCGCACCGGCTCGCTTCAGATCGCCGACCATCACGCGGCCGGTGGCAACACCACCTACGTCTACCAGTTCGACTACGCCCCCGCCGAGGACCCGTACGCCCTGGGCGCCACCCACTGCGCCGAACTGCCCTTCCTCTTCAACACCTTCGACGCCTACCCCGGAAGCCCGATCCTCGCCGGCGTCGGCGACACCCAGCGCGCCCTTGGCCTCGAATTCGCGACCGCCGTCGCCGAGTTCGTCACCAGCGGAACGACCAGCGACTGGTTGCCCTACGCCCCCGCGACCGCGGCCCGCGTCCGCCACTTCGGCTGAGAGAGGAGACCGTCATGAAGCACATCTTCCGCACGCCGACGATGCCGCACTGGGCCGAGTTCCTCACCCTCCTGGTCACCATCTACTCCTCGGACCGGCTGTACTCGCTGACCATCGCCGACCGGTTCGCGAACTGGAACCAGTGGGTGCGCCCGCTCCCCTTCACCCTGGCCTCCATCGCGCTCCTCGTCTTCTGCGTGATGCCGGGCGTCGGCCGGCTCTGGAAGACCCTGTACGCCAAGGCCCTGCACACGGCCGCCGCCCACTGAATCCCACCCGGACCCCGACACGTGATGCACATCACGTGTCGGGGTTCGAACTTTCCTGCCCGCACTGCATCCAGTCCGCGTCGGCCACGTTCGTCTCGGCTCACCAGGGAAGGCTCAATGGGTTATCTGCGCGGGTTCATCCCCTGGATCGCCGCCGGCTTCGTGTCGGGCTTCGTCGACTGGCGTTGGGGTGCGGTCAGCGGGTTCGCCTCGGGGCTGCTGCTCCTGCTCCAGGACCGCCGTCGCGGGGTCGGCCTGGACGCGCTGATCCTGGAGGCCGGCACCATCGCGTACTTCGCGTGGGTCGGTGCCGTCGCCGTTGCTCGGCCGCACTCGTTCCTGTCGCACCACACCGACGTCCTCTCCTTCGCCTGGCTGGCCGCCACGGCGTGGGGGACGCTGGCGATCCGCCGCCCGTTCACGCTGGGCATCGCCAAGCGCCAGATGCCGCGCGAGGTGTGGGACATGCCGGAGTTCGTCCGCGTCAACAACCACATCACCAGCGCTTGGGGCACCGGCTTCACGTTCATCGGCGTCAGCCTGCCGTCGCGGGCGCGGTGGATGCCCCTGCCTGGGTGGGCATCGCCGCCCATGTCATGGGCCTCGTCGGCCCCGCCGTCTTCACCAAGGTCTACCCCGCCCGCGTCCAGGCGCGCCTGCAGGCCGCCCAGGCGCCGGTCACGGCCGTACCGCAGTAGTCCCGAGCAGCAGTCCGTCCAAGAGGAGTGCGTACGCAGACAGGGCGGGATCCCCCGCCCCCGGCGAACAGCCGGTGCCGGAGGGGTGACAACGGCCACCGGCCGCTCGAGCGCCCGTGAACCCCAACCCACCCGGGTTGGAATCCCCTTCTTTTAAGAAGGGGAGGATGTCAATCGTCACTCCTCGATGGAACAGGCCCAGGTCAAAGACCCGGGCCTGTTCGCTGTCGATGGTGATCAGTTGTCGCGTGCCAGATGTCGTACGGCTCAGTGCTTGTTGACCGCGGAGGCCCAGTCGATGTTCACGCCCATGTCGGCGTACATCTTCGTGTAGCCGACGAAGCAGTTGAACTTCTCGACCTTGCCGTTGCGCAGGTACCAGAAGTCGGCGGTCGGCACGTCGACCTTCGCGCCGTTCGGCTTGACGGTGCCCGCCGGTGACTGCAGCGGGCCCTCGAACGTGCCTTGGATGGACAGTTCGATGCTGATCGTGTCGCCGTTCACGGTGATGCGCTTGAGTTCACGGTGGACGTCGGGGAAGAGGCCGACCATGTAGCGCGGGACGTCACCGAGAGCTGTGCCGCGGTAGGCCGCGCCGGCGACCATGTCGTTGAAGACGCCGTCCTTGGCGAAGCTGTCGACGAACGCGTCCGGGTCCAGGCTGTTGCCCTCCGCTACGTGGTACGCGTTCAGCACGACCGCGAGATTGGCTATCTCGTGCCGGGTCAGGTGGCGGTCGGTGAGGGGCAGCGCCGACAGCTCGCGAGGGCTGAGGGCCGCGGGGGCCTGAGTGTGGCCGGCGGTGTGGACGTGCGTGCTGCCGGGGACGGGGCTTGCGGCCTGTGTCGGTGCGGCGGCGAGGGTGAGACCGGCCAGGCTTGTGACCGCGGCCGTGGCGATGATCGTCTTCCATCCGAGCGACTTCATGTCGTGGTCCTCTGTGTCGGTTCTCCGGATCCGGGATCCGTCGAGACGGGTTCGCGCCGCTGCGGGCGCTCTTAAATCAAACGCTCGCTTGACTTTATGGACGGCTCTGCAGACATGTCAAGCGAATGATTGATTTACTTGCCGGGTGATGTCTGTCGCGCGCCTAGAGGGGGGCGCCGACCTGGCGTTTCACGGTCGCCGACGAGCCGCCCCGAGGCGATGAGCGCTTGACAGTAAAATCAAGCAGCTGTTTGAGTTCTCTTCATGGTGACAGAACGGACAGACCAGCGCCGTGAGGCCGGCCAGCGGACACGGGACGGCCTGCTGGCCGCCGCGCAGGAGTTGCTCGCGCAACGTGGCCAGGAGGGCGTGAGCCTTCGCGAGATCACCGACCGAGCCGGAGCCAACGTGTCCGCGGTGAGCTACCACTTCGGGTCACTGAAGGCGCTGTGCGACTCGGCGATTGAGAACGCGCTGGAGCGGTACCTCGACGCGCAGATCGACGAGGTCGCCTCGCTCGGCACCGCGTCCGGTGTCGAGGACGTGGCCGCGGCGTTCGCCGGGCCGATGATGCGTGCGCTGGCGGTCGGCGGACGGGATCTGGCGGTCATGCGGACGGTGGCTCGCGTCGGGATCGACCCCCCTGAGGGCTGGGGCCGGCTGACGGCGAAGTTCCAGCAGTCCCGCCGGGATGTTGTCAGGCACCTCTCGGCGAAGATTCCCGGCGTCGACGAGCGGGAGTGGAACTTCCGCATCAGGTGCGCGGCCGGCCTGCTGAACTGGCTTGTGTTGGCGCCCATAGGAACCGAACTGGCCGATGAGCCCCCGGAGCAGATCGAACGGTGGCTGGTCCCCGTGTTGGCCGGAGCACTCCGCGGCTCCCCGAACGCCGGCTGAACCGGGCTGATACAGCCGGCTTGGACGTGAGAGTCGACTGCCCTTGGCTCGCAACCCCGGCCTGCCCGCCGGTTCGCCGGCGATTCGGCACTGCGGCCTCACCGGCCCGAACCGCGCGCTCTGCCCCGAGCCGTCGGCCCGGAGTCTTCCCGGGCGGATCTCCTGGGCATCGGGGGCACATCTCACCGGTCCTCAGCCCATCTCGCCGTGTGGGCAACTGTTTGCACGCTCAAACAATCTGGTGGGTCTATATTCAAACAGTGAGCACCTCCGAGAGGCGCCGTCAGGCCCCGGAAACGCCCCGATCGTCCGTGGCGGGGGCGCAGCTGCTGGGACGTGCGGGCGAGCTGGAGCTGATCGACTCCCTGCTCGCCGCTCCCGGCCAGGGCGGCTCGGGACTTCTGATGTACGGCGAGCCCGGAGTGGGCAAGACGGCTCTCCTGGACGCGGCGGCGGCCCGGGCCACGGTTCTCGGAATGCGGGTCCTGCGCGCGTGCGGCGTGCAGGCGGAGGCCCGGATCGCGTTCTCGGCGCTGCACCAGCTGCTCTACCCCGTACGCCATGACGTCGACCGGCTCGCCGAGCACCATCGCGATGCCCTCCACGAGCTCTTCGGCCTGTCCCGGACCCCCGCTCCGGAGCAGGTGGTGTCGACGGCGGTGCTCGCCCTTCTGGAGCTGACCACGGCTGAGCGTGGACTTTTGCTGCTCGCGGACGACGTGGCGTGGTTCGACGAGGCCAGCGCGGCTGTCCTGGGCTTCGTCGTACGGCGTATCGCGGACGCCCCGATCGTCTTCCTCGCCGCCTCCAGGACCGGCACCGAAGACCTGTTCCGCCGGTCCGGGCTGCCCGAGCGCCGGGTCGAGTCGCTCGGCACGGAGGAGTCCGGGGCCGTCCTGGACGCGCACGCCCCGGGGCTGGCGCCCGCGGTGCGACGGCGCCTGCTGGCCGAAGCCGATGGCAACCCGCTCGCGCTCCAGGAGCTGCCCGCCGCGCTGACCGCCCGGCAGCGCGGAGGCCAGGACCCGCTGCCCGACCGGCTGCCGCTCTCACGACGGCTGGAGGCCACCTGCGCCGGACTGTTCGCCGAGCTGCCCGCGCCGACGCGCAGGCTCCTGCTGCTGGCCGCCCTGGACTCCGGCGCCGGACTCACCGTCCTGCGTACCGCCGCGGAGGGATCTGCCGACATCGACGACCTCGTACCGGCCGAGCGAGCCGGTCTGGTCCGCGCGCCGGCGGCCGGCTGCGGTCTCACGTTCTGCCACCCACTGATCGCCACGGCCGTCGTGAACCTGGCCCCACCCTGTGAGCGCCGAGCCGCGCACGAGGCGCTCGCCGCCGCCCTGGACGACGATCCCGAGCGCCACGCCTGGCATCTCGCCGAGGCCGCCACCGGGCCGGACGAGGCGGTGGCGCGGGCGCTGGACGAGGCGGCGCTGGCCGCCTGGCGGCGCGGTACCACCCCCGGCGACCGGTCGGCACCGGTCGGGGCGCTGGTCTCGGACCGGCGGCGGGTGGCCGCGTCCGCCGCGGTCACGGCACTGATGCGCGCCGGTGAGCTCAGCCCGCACCCGGTCGACCGGTCCCGCCGCCTGGTCGAGGCCGCCTTCCTCGCCACCATGACCGGCCAACTGGACCAGGTGAGCCGGCTGTTGGCCAACGCGGGACAGACCCCGGACACTCCGACCGGTCTGGTGTTCGCCGCCACCGCCCACCTCCTCACCCATGACGAGGGCGACGTGGATGCCGCCTACCGGCTGCTGGCCAGGGCCCTCGACGACGTCACCGGCGGCGCCCGGACCGACAACTGGGACCACCTCGGGATCCTGTACACCCTGCTGCTGGTCAGCCTCTTCACCCTGCGGCCCGAACCGTGGAAGCTGCTCGACACCGCGATGGCCCGGTTCCCGACGGAGGCGGTCAGCACGTTCCGGCTGTGCTACGACGCATACGTCGATCCCACCCGCAAGTCCGACGCGATCCGGGAGGGACTCGCCGACGCGTTCGCCGCACTGCCCACCGACGCGGCCCCTTGGCAGATCGTCCCGCTCGGGTTCGCCGCCGTCGCCCTGGACGCTCTGTCCGACTACCGCCACCTGCTGCACCGCATGATCGAACGAGAGCGCGACGGCGGCGCCATCGGCATGGTGATCCCCGCGCTGATGCTGCTCTGCCAGGACTCCTACGTCCACGGACAGTGGGACGAGGCGGAACGGCTCGCGCAGGAGGGGCTGGACCTGGCGGTGGTCTACGGCTACCAGTTCTGGGAGCACCAGGTCCGGGCCGTCCTGGCCTCGGGTGCCGCACTGCGCGGCGACGCCGCTCTTGCCCGTACCCGCAGCGAGGAGACCACGACCTGGGCCGCACCGCGCGGCATGGACGTGACGGAGGGCTACGCACGGTCGGCGCGCAATCTCGCGGCCCTCGGGCAGGGCGACTTCGAGGAGGCCCTCGTCCAGGCGGCGCGGATCGGCCCGCCGGGAGTCCCCACCCCCGGTGTTCCGGGCCGGTGGATGGTCCTGGACTACGTGGAGGCGGCGGTCCGCACGGGCCGTATCGAGGACGCGCAGGCACATGTCCGCGCCGCCCAGGAAGCCGGCATCCCCCGTATCGGGCCCCGCATCGAGCTGATCACCGCGGGGGCCGCCGCCGTCGCAGCGGACGACGGGGACGCCGCGAAGCTGTTCGAGGCTGCCCTGGCCCTCCCGGACGCCGCCCGCTGGCCCTGGGACTACGCACGCATCCAGTTCGCGTACGGCCAGTGGCTACGACGCACCCACGACATGGCCGGGGCGCGGGTGCAGCTGAGCGCGGCTCTGGAGACGTTCGACCGGATCGGCGCCGCGATGATGGCCCAGCGGGCCACGGCCGAATTGCGCGCGACCGGCGTGTCCGTCGCCCGGCCCGACGCGGTGCCGGAGCCGCTGACCGCCCAGGAACGGCAGATCGCCGAACTCGCGGCGACCGGCCTGAGCAACAAGCAGATCGGCGAGCGGCTGTTCCTGTCGCACCGCACGGTCGGCTCCCATCTGTACCGCCTGTACCCCAAGCTGGGCATCACGTCCCGGGCCGCCCTTCGTGGGGCGCTGGAAGCACTGGCCGCGGCCGAGGAGGACGACCACACGCTGTGAAGCCTGGGAGAACAGGCGGTGTACGGCGTTCGTGCGGGCCAGTTCGGGGAGTTCTCGCCGCAGCCGGACGACACGGTGCGGGCGGCCCAGAGGACGAACCCCCTTGGCCTGGCTGAGCTTGATCGTCAGCTGGTTCGGAGAGTTGCTGCCGGGCGGCCATCACCTCCACCACAGCGGCCGGGCGGACGGTCCCGACCTGTCCCGCTACTCGCCCAGCCGGTGCACCTCCGTCACGGTGTAGGACATCGAGGCGCGGAAACCGGTGCCGGTGCGCACGGGCGCCAGGTCCGCGAGTTCCTCGCCGCGGGCGGGGAAGAGGCTGATGTCGCCGGAGCCGACCCAGACGTCGGCGAGCTGCCGGTCGCCGAAGTCAGCCATGACCAGTTCGTGCACGGCGGGCTTGTCGTACTGGCCGGCGGCCAGCGACGGGAAGTGCCTGAGGTTGACCGTGGGCCGGAACAGGGCCGCGGGATCGCTCGCCGGCTCCTCCAGGGTGACCTGCGCCTCAGCCAGGGCGTGCCCGGCAGCCGACAGGGACGCGCCGAACTTCCCGCCCGCCGCGAGGGACGGCGATGCCTTGCCGGGCGCGGCGAAGACGCGGGTCTGGGCCACCGAGCCCAGCTTTTTTGGGAAGCCCTGAACCCAGCCGCGGGCCATGGCGAGGTCGTTGTCGACGTAGATGTACGGGCACCAGGACACCGGCTGGTCCCGGAACCGGGCGTCCACCAGCAGCATGAACTCGCGGTACTGGCTGCGCACCGGGTCGAGGTACTCGTCGTTCTCCGCGGAGAACTGCCAGTCGACGAAGAGCGCCACCACGCGCCCGTCGGACCCGGCGTCCGGAGTCAGCCCCTCCGGGAGGGTCGCCGCGGCCGCCGCCGGGTCCGTCCAGAACTCGACGCCGACGATGTCACCGGCGTAGTGCCACGGCGGAGCGGGGGCGAGATTCGCCTCTCCGCGAGGGGACAGCGGGTAGGTGTAGCCCTTCAGCATGGATACCTCCACAGAACGAGGGTCGGGCCGGACCGATCCATACTCCGCACCCACACGCCGACCGGCTTGGGTCAAATGACTGCTTCGCGTACGCGCGGGAAGAGGAGCAGCCCGGCCAGGTACTGAAATCACTCGGCAGGCGGCCCGACGAGGGCGGGACCGAGCTGATCCGTGACCGTCTGCGGCCGCCGGTGACGTGCGCTGGACAGGGATCCCAGCGGCTGCGGCCGGTCCCGCGCGGCCGTCTTAGGTCAGGTCTCACCCTGGCGTGCCAGCCACTCCTTCTCCTGTCCGGGTTCGGGCAGAACCCGGCCGCCTTCGACGGCGGAGCGGGCGGGTCCGTCCTGGAGCACCACCATTACGTGGTCCTCCGCCACCCCGGCGATCCGGGCGGCTGCGGAGGACAGCTCCAGCGCCAGCCGCGTGGCCTCCTGCTGCGGATGCCCCCGCCGGACCCATCCGTTGATGATCAACGGGGCTCCCGGTTCGCCGCCGGCGAAGACGCTGTCCGGTGGTGGCTCGGAGAAGACCACGTTGACGTAGGCCGGTGGCACATGGTTGATCGCCACGTGGATCCTGGTGATCTCGGCCGCCAGCGCGGCCTTCGAACCACTGGTCAGGGTCCCCTGGGCGGCGGTGCAGGTGTAGACGGGCATGTCGGCTCCTCTTCGGACCGGGGATCACCGTCCACGGGTCTTTCGTGTACGGCTCCGGGTTCGACGCCGTCGGCCGGATCGCGCGCGGGAGATCCGCGACGGCTCGTCCCACCCTCCGTCGGGTCACGGGGTTTCGCCTTCGGTCATCCGACTGAGGCCGCAACTGCGGCGGAGGCCCGGAGCTGCGCGGGCGGCGCGTTCCCTGCGGAGGGCACACGCTTAAGCAGGCTCTTCAGTCATTGGACGGAAGCCTTGGCGGGCGGCGCGGGGAACTATGTCATGAATCCTCCCCCCACCGGTCCCGGCACGAAAGCTGGTAGGTAGCCATGACTGAGCAAGCCACTGTCCGGAGCGGGACCTACGATCTGCTGCGCTCTCTCGGACTGACCACCGTCTTCGGAAATCCGGGCTCCACCGAGCAGCCCTTCCTGCAGGAGTTCCCTGAGGACTTCACCTACGTACTGGCCTTGCAGGAGGCTTCCGTGATCGCGATGGCTGACACCTTCGCCCAGGTCACCGGTCGGCCCGCGCTGGTCAACGTGCACTCCTCGGCGGGGTTGGGCAACGCCGTCGGCAACCTGGTGGCCGCCTACCACGGCAACACCCCGCTGATCGTCACCTCCGGCCAGCAGCACCGGGAACTGCTGATCGGCGAGCCCTACCTGGGCAACCGGGAGGCCACCACGCTCCCCAAGCCCTGGGTGAAGTGGTCGTACGAGCCCGCGCGCGCCGAGGACGTCCCGGAGGCGTTCCTGCGGGCGTACGCAATGGCCCTGCAGCCGCCCGCCGGTCCCGTCTACCTGTCCGTGCCGATGGACGACTGGAAGCGCCCCCTGTCCGGCTTCACGCGCACGCGGACCTTCAGCGACCGGGTCCTGCCCGACCCCGACCGGCTACGGAGCTTCGCCGACCGTATCTCCGCCAGCCGCCGTCCCGCGCTGGTGTTCGGTCCGGAGGTGGACAAGGCATGCGGCTGGGACGCGGCGGTCGCCCTCGCGGAGAAGCTGCGCGCGGCCGTCTACGGCTCCCCGCTGCTCGACCGCGCGTCCTTCCCCGAGGACCACCCCCTGTTCCGCGGGCCGCTCGGCATGTCGGTGAAGACGATCAGCGACCGGCTGACCGGGCACGACCTGGTCGTCGTGATCGGCGCCGAGGTGTTCCGCTACTACCCCTACGTCCCGGGCCCCTACCTGCCCGACGGCACGGAGCTCCTCCAGATCACCGGCAACCCCGACGTCGCCGCGGCGGCGCGGGTGGGCGACAGCCTGCTCGGCGACCCCAAGACAGCGATCGAGCAGCTCCTGGCCGCGGTCGCGGACGGAACCGCGCGGACCGCTCCCGAGCCGATGGCGCGCCCCCGGGTGCTTCCGGAGGCGCCGAACAGCCCGCTGACGCCCCCTGAGGTCTACGCCGCCCTGAGCAGCGTCAAGCCGGCCGACGCCGTCATCGTCAACGAGTCGACCTCCACCATGGCCCAGCAGATCGAGTGGCTGCCCACCACCCGGAGCGGCTCCTTCTTCGCCACGGCCAGCGGCGGCATCGGCTGGGGCACACCGGCGGCCGTCGGGATCGCCCTGGCCGACCGGCAGCGGGGCGTTCCCCGGCCGGTCGTCGGACTGATCGGCGACGGTTCCTTCCAGTACTCCGTGCAGGCCATCTGGACGGCGGCGCAGCACCGGCTGCCCATCGTCTACGTCGTCATGCGCAACCAGGAGTACTCGATCCTCAAGTCCTTCGCGGTGCTGGAGGAGACGCCGGGCGTCCCCGGCCTCGACCTGCCCGGACTGGACATCGCCGGTGTGGCCCGCGGCTTCGGCTGCCGCGCGGTCGACGTCGACACCACCGAGGACCTGCAACGCGAGTTCAAGGCGGCCCTGACCGCCGACACCACCACCGTCATCGTGGTGGCCACCCAGCCCCAGAAGGCGATGCTGTAACGGGAGCAGTGATGGATCTCGGACTCAAGGACCGTGTCTACATCGTCACCGGCGGCACCCGCGGTCTCGGTCTGGCCGCCGCCCGCGAGCTGACCTCCGGCGGTGCGAAGGTGGTGGTCAGCGGGCGCAGCACGCACTCGCTGGCCGCGGCGGAGGCGGAGCTCGGCGGCCCGGCGCAGGCGGTCGGCGTCGTCGCCGACAACGCCGACCCCGCAACGCCGGACCGGCTGATCGCATCGGCACGCGAGGCGTTCAGAGGGCTGGACGGCGCGCTCATCAGCGTCGGCGGCCCGCCGACGGGCACCACGGACGCCGTCGACGACGAACAGTGGCGGGCCTCCTTCGAGGAGGGTTTCCTGGGCGCGGTGCGGTTGTCGCGGGCCGTCGCCGCGCAGCTGGGCGAGGGCGGGGTGATCGGTTTCGTGCTCTCCACCTCGGTGTACGAGCCGATTCCCGGCCTCGCCGTCTCCAACGCCCTGCGCCCGGCCCTGGCCGGGTACGCGAAGACCCTCGCCGGTGAACTCGGCCCCCGGGGCGTGCGCGTGGTCGGCCTGGTACCCGCGCACATCGCGACCGACCGGGCCCTCGAACTCCAGTCGATCACCGGCGACGCGGACCGCACCGCCGCCGGTATCCCGCTGCGCCGGCTTGGCACCCTGGGGGAGTTCGGCCGCATCGCAGCATTTCTGCTGTCGCCCGCCGCTTCCTACGTCACCGGCGCGATGGTGACGATCGACGGCGGAACCCGGACCAGTTTCTAGGGCATCAAAAAACCGGCGTAGGCCGGCACGGTCGCAGCAGTTGATGGCGGTGACACCCAGAGCGGTGGCGAACCCTTCCTTGAGCGTGGCGTTCAGGACCAGGCCGAGCGAGCCGAGCTGGTCCTCTATGCCATCCCAGTACGCCTAGTGGATGGTGCCCCGCTTGCTGTGGCACACATCCGGGGCCAGCTTGTGGCGAAACTGCTGAACGGTCAGCTGCCGGTTCATCTGGCGGCGGTAGGTGTCGTCCACCGGGTTGGCCACGGCTGGCAAGTGCCCCGGACGCGTGGGCTCCTCGGCGAACTTCCCGTACGCCTCAGCCTGCTCATCAGTTAAGAATTCCACCGGCACCCGGCGGACGGTAGCCACCCCTCACCAGTGATCAACGATCTTCCCGGGAACCCCAGCGCGGCACCCGATCACTGTGCTAGCCCACCAAGATCAATCTCAGCGCCAGCGGCTGTACCGATGTCCCAAGGCCAGAACAGACCGGCGGTCGCGGAATCTCAGTCGTGTACCCCTACTCGCAGGATCTCGACGCCGCGCTCATGCCGTGGTTGACGGATCGCAGACGACCAGCCCGACGACACGCACGAGCCCCCCACCGCAGTGGTGAACTCCTGAATATTCGACGTCTTATGGCCGTTCGGCCAACTGAGGGAACGGCGGGAATCGACCCGGAATGCCCTCCGGTCGGCAGTGGCTGGGGGCGTGATGATCAGGGCACAGCCCACCACCCGGGGAGAACACCCGATGAGCGACACCAGAGTCCCCCTGAAGCAGCGAGTCGGCCGGTACGGTGCCTGGAGCATCGAACTGCGCTCGGAGGACCCGGCCCGGCGCGGCGAACTGGACGAGGCCGCGGCCGAACTGGAGGAACTCGGGTACGGCGCCATCTGGCTCGGCAACAACAGCACCGCCGACCACGCCGCCCCGCTGATCGGGGCGACGCGCCGCATCGTCGTCGGCACCAGCGTCCTGAACATCTGGCAGCAGGAGGCCGCCACGACCGCGGCCGGCTTCACCGAGGTGGAATCGGCGTACCCCGGCCGCTACCTGGTGGGTCTCGGTGTGAGCCACGGACCGCTGGTGAAGGACTACAGCCGCCCGTACGCGGCGATGACCGGCTACCTCGACGAGCTGGACGAGGCCGGCGTCGCCGCCGACAGCAGGGTGCTGGCCGCGCTGGGCCCGAAGATGCTGAAGCTGTCCGGCGAGCGGGCGGCCGGCGCCATCCCCTATCTCGTCACGCCCGAACACACAGCCCAGGCCCGCGAGATCCTCGGCGAGGGCCCACTGCTCGCCCCGGAGCTGAAGGTGGTCCTGGAGACCGACCCGGCCAGGGCCCGCGCCCTGGCCCGCGACACCCTCGCCAATTACCTCACCCTGCCGAACTACACCAACAACTTCCTGCGGCACGGCTTCACCGAGGCCGACCTGGCCGAGGGCGGCAGCGACCGCCTGATCGACGCGGTCTTCGCCTGGGGCGACGAGAACCGCATCCGCGACCGCATCGACACCTTCCACCAGGCAGGCGGGGACCACGTGGCCCTCCAGGTGCTCACCGGCACCCACAGGGACAAGCTCCCGAGGGAGGAATGGCGCAGGCTCGCTTCTCTATGGGGATAACGGCCTCCTCTCGAAAAACCCGCACGTTGTGCGAGGCACTTCCGAGAGAGGCGATTGCGAACGCTGGGGTGCACATGACGTCCATTTCCCCTCATCGGGAGCCGATCCGCGTCGGTGTCGTAGGACTGAGCGCGAGCGGCGGGTGGGCGGCCACCGCCCATGTGCCGGCGCTGGCCGGGCTCGACGGATACGAGTTGCGGGCGCTGAGCGCCAGCAGCGCCGAGTCGGCGCGTGCGGCCGGCGAGAAATATGCGGTGCCGCTCGCCTTCGGCAGCGCAGAGGAGCTGGCCCGCAGTGAGGAAGTCGATCTCGTGGTGGTGACGGTGAAGGTTCCGCACCACCTGGAACTCATCCGGCCCGCGCTGGAAGCGGGGAAGATGGTGTTCAGCGAGTGGCCGCTCGGTGCCAACCTCGCCCAGGCCGAAGAGCTGGCCGACCTCGCACATCGCAAAGGTGTGCTCACGGCTGTCGGCCTGCAGGCCCGGTCGGCCCCGCCGCTTCGGTATCTACGGGACCTGGTCGCCGACGGCTACGTGGGGCGGGTGCTGTCGACCAGCATGCTCGGGTCGGGCTGGATCGGGGGTGCCACCTACGACGACACCTACGCGTACGTGCTGGACGTCACGAGCGGCGCCACGCTGCTGTCGATCCCCTTCGGGCACTCGGCCGACGCGCTGACCATGGTGCTCGGGGAGTTCCGCGAGGCGTCGGCTCACATCGAGAACCTGCGCCCGGAGGTCACCCACGTCACGAGCGGGGCGGTCGCGGCCAAGACCGCAGAGGACCAGATCGCCGTCACGGGGGTGCTGGAGTCGGGGGCCGTGGCCGCGATGCACATCCGCGGTGGGACGTCCCGCGCCACCGCGTTTCACTGGGAGATCAACGGCACGGAGGGCGATCTTGTCGTCAAGGCCGACCAGGCCCAGTGGTGGTACGGGGGGCTACGGCTGTACGGCGCCCGGGGAGAGGACGGCACCTTGGCTGAACTTCCGGTTCCCGCCCGCTGTCAGCGGTCGCTCACGCAATGGACCGAGCGATCCGCCGAAGCCGCCTGCAACGTCGCCCACGAGTACGCCCTTCTGCGCGACCAGATCACCGGGAGCCTTGCGCCGGACGAGGACGGCGTTCCCGACTTCCGGCACGCCGTCCGGCGACACCGCATGCTGGAGCGGATCCGAGAGGCGGCGCGCACGGGCCGGAAGGTCACACTCACAGAGCAGGGCGCGTAGGTCCCGAAGTCAGTCAGGTCGTGAGTTCGACTGCTTCGCCCTCGGCAGGTCGGGCTTGTTCAGGCGCGAGGTCACCTCTGTCCGGAATGCCGGATACATGCACTGGCGTTGGAGCATGGTGCGAGAACATCCCTACGACGAGGGGACGGATGCCATGCCTCTCGAGGGCGAGTATGAACCCAGCACGACGCAGTGGGTGCGCGAGCAAGTGGAGGCGTACGAGGAATCGGGCGGCACCAAGGGGGCGACACTGTGGGACACGGGGTGGCCCGTGGTGGTGATGACCACCCGGGGCGCCAAGACCGGCAAGATCCGCAAGGCGCCGGTGATGCGCGTCGAGTGCGACGGGCGCTATGCGGTGGTCGGCTCGTTGGGCGGATCCCCCAGACATCCTCTGTGGTACTTCAACATCAAGGCCGACCGGCTGAACACGTTCCGCGCATTCCCTCACCCCGACGAGCGGGTTTCGCCGGTTGCCCGGGGCTGGAGAAGGAGCCGAGACCCACGTCCGCGCACTCAAGTCACGCCCGGAGCCGGCTGACGTGGCTGCAAGCCGGATAAACAGAGAACACCAGGTTGGTGCTGTCCTACGGTGGGGTCTGACTCCTGAGATCGCCGGTCCAGTGGAGCCTTCCTTTCAGTGCGGTCCGTGGAAGTGCGGGCAGGCCGGACCGTGACGCTCCGAGAGATGGTCGATGGAGGGCGACCGTAAGGCGGCCCAGACGGCTGTCCGCCATTGCCGGTCACGAGTGGGCGGGGAGTCAACTCCTTCTCAGCCTGCTCCGGCCAGGTTGGGCATTGGTTCGGGCGAAGCCATCCGGCTGTGGTCGGGACGTGCCGACGCGCCGGGATCGATGGGACGGTTGCGCGATGCCGTCCCGGACGGGGGTCTGACTCTTGAGATCTTTGACCGAAGTGTCCAGTCACAGGCTTGTCGACCGTCGTTGCGGGATGGCTTCTGCTGTCACCGAGCCACAGGGCGTGTCCCAATAGGGGCCTTGCCGAGTTCCAGGCGCCATCACGGTTCAGACCGCCCGAGCGGGCCGGTGCCATCCACCCAGCACGTCACCACGCGGGAGACGAACCACCATGACGACCAGAGAGCGCAGCACCTCTTCCAGCACGGATCCGCCCAATCGGAGTGAGGTCGTCCTGGGCGTGGACACGCACGGCGAGGTTCACGTCGCCGCCGTGGTCTCCCCGCTGGGGAAGGTCCTGAGCACAGAGTCCTTTCCGGCGACGGCCGTTGGCTACCGTCGGCTGCTCGTGTGGGCCCGCAAGCAGGGGACAGTGCGCCGGGCCGGCGTGGAGGGCACCGGCACCTTCGGCGCGGGCCTGTCCCGCTACCTGCTGACCCAGCAGATCCAGGTGTTCGAAGTGAACCGGCCCGATCGCACGGCCCGCCGTCTGCTCGGCAAGTCGGACCCGCTCGATGCGCAGGCCGCAGCGCGAGCCGTGCTCAGCGGTCGCACCCGGGCCCAGGCCAAATCCGGCGACGGACCCGTGCACAGCGCCCGGATCTACAAACTCGCCAAGGACTCCGCAGTCAAGGCCCGCACACAGGCGATCAACCAGCTCAAGGCCGTCCTAGTGATCGCCGACCCCGCCCTGCGGGAACGGTTGTCGAGCTTGGGCAATGCCGAGCTGTTCCGCGCCTGCGCGACCCTCAGCCCACCCGATGGTGGGGGAGACGAGGACGCGGTGGCCCAGGCCACCCACATGACGTTGCGCATGCTCGCCGAGCGCATCGAGCAGCTCACCGGACAGATCAATGAGCTGAACCAACGCCTGACCCAGCTCGTCGAACACCACGCCCCGCAGCTACTCGTACCGGTGGGTATCGGCCCGGACAGCGCCGTCACCCTGCTGATCACCATGGGAGACAACCCCGAGCGGCTGAACACCGAGGCATCCTTTGCTGCCCTTTGCGGAGTCAGCCCCGTCGAGTATTCGTCGGGTCGGCGGAGCACGCGCCGGCTCAACCACGGCGGCGACCGCCGGGCGAACGCGGCCCTGCACCGCATCGTGTTCACCCGGCTGCGCCACGACCCGCGCACCCAGGCGTACTTCGAACGCCGCACCCAGGAAGGCAAGACCCGGCGTGAGATCATCCGATGCCTCATTGGGGAAGTATCGATGCTGCGGCCCAATCCATGGGCCGTGATTCCCCGGTGAGTGTCGGGGGACGGCCTCGTTGCCGTGCCGCGCTCGACGGCCAGTTTGAGTATTGCCGCCCCTGACACGCCGAGGCCCCAGACCGGCGTCAAGGACATGCCCCACCGAGGGCCGAACAATGAGGAACCGGCAGACGGGTCTCGTCACCTGCGGAGTCAACCACCAACTCCGGTAGAAGGGACGGGATTGATGTTCGTCGGATGGGACTGGGCCAGCGCCAGCCACGACGTGACCGTCATTGACGACCGCGGAACCGTGATCGACCACTGGGCCTTCCAGCACAGCGAAGACGACTTTTCGGCGGCCTTGGCCCGGCTGTCCAGCCATGGCGCCCCGGCTGAACTGCCCGTCATTATCGAACGTTCCAGTGGGCTGGTCGTCGACCGCTTGCTCGAGGCCGGATACCCGGTCGTGCCTGTCCACCCAACTGCCTTTCACGCCGCCCGACCTCGATGGGGCGCCTCCGGTGCCAAATCCGATCCCGGTGACAGCTACAAACTCGCGGACTATCTACGCACCGACGGCCACCGCCTGCGCCGCCTCGTGCCTGTCGACAGCGGCCTACGAGAACTCCAAGCCCTCGTGCGCCTGCGCGATGACCACGTTCGTGCACGCACGGCCGCCGGCAACCAGCTCGGTGCTCTGCTCGAGCAGCACTGGCCCGGACCCAAGAACCTGTTCTGCTCGCTCGTCTCCGACATTGCCCTGGACTTCCTGACGGACTACCCCACGCCGCAGTCAGCCGCCCGACTCGGCGAAGCCCGCATGGCCGCCTTCTGTAAGCGTCATGCCTACCGCGGCGGCAAGCCGGCATCCGCACTGCTGGCCCGACTCCGCTCCGCTCCCATCGCCCCCGTCAGCCTCCCCGCGGACGTCCTCACCGCGCTCATCACCGCGCAAGTCCAGCTTCTGCGCAGTCTGCAGGCCACCATCGCCCAGCTCGAGACGACCATCAAAAACCGTCTTGCCAAGCACCCTCGGGCCCTCCTCCTCGCCGAGCTGCCGGGCGTGGGCACCATCAACCTTGCGCAGCTGCTCGCCGAGGTTGGCCCAGTCCTTGACCGCGTCGAGTCCGCCGAACAAGCCGCCGCCGAGTGCGGAGCCGCACCGGTGACCAAGGCATCCGGGAAGACACACGGCGTCTACTTCCGGTGGGCCGCCAACACACGCGCCCGCAAGGCCATCACTGCCTTCGCTCACAACTCCCGCATGCAGTCGCCGTGGGCCGCCACCCTCTATGCCAACGCCCGCGCACGCGGAAAACGCAACCCTCACGCCACCCGGATCGTCGCCCGCGCATGGCTCCGTGTCATATGGGCTTGCTGGCAAAACGCCACCCCTTACGACCCCTACAGCCACCCCGCTGCCCAACGCCTCACAGCCCCCTGACTTGACTCAGAGGACTCAAGCGATATGCCGCCCGAGAGGTCTTCAACCTGGTCAGGACGGCATCTACCGATCCCGCGTTATAGGGGCGTCCGTGAGACGTGAGAGGGTCTGGGGCGTGAGTGAGACACCACCGAACACCCTGCAATACCGCTTTGACGGGCCAGAAGACGCTCCGGTCCTGATCTTGGGTCCCTCACTGGGTACCACATGGCACATGTCGTAGAAGCCGTCCAGGACCGTCCATCCAGTCCTGTGCGGGCACATATGTCTAGGTTCGAGATCCTGTGCCGAGCGGGTGTCCACGGGGTTTGTGACTCGCCGGTGACAGCTGGCAGTGCGACAAGGCCCCCGTCGGGTGGTTGTGTTTTGGTCTGGCTCGGCGGCATGGCTGGCGCGATGGTGGATAAGGCGAGCGCTGAGCCTCGACGGACTGGATGCGGGCTTCTTCTGTGGCGCCTTCCCGGTGGATGGGCCTGTGGCGTGCCGCTTCGATTTCGGCAACGCGCGCCTTTGCTCGGAGGTTGCGCTGGCGGGCGTGATCTCTTGGGCGGTCTCCGCAAGCTGGTCTTCGGTGGAGCCTTCGACGGTGTCGGTCCGTTGGGCACTCGAGGACCGGTATTCCGTGTGCCGACGGACTACCGGACGTGAAGCCGCAGCCTCTTCCTCTTCGGCCGGAAGTAGTTTGCGGTGCGGCGACGTCGCGGCAATGCCCGGTGGCGCGGGCTTCGTCCTGCCGGCTCCCGGCAGAGCCTGGGCGCCACGGATCACCGGACGCTCCGAGACGTCCAGGTTCCGGGCAAAGGCACCGACGGTCAGACCGGGACTCGACTGGACGAGGAGAGCCATACGGATCAGGCGGGCGGCACGCATGACACCAGGATCACCGACCGATCACCTCACCCGCACCCCTGCTGAAGCCCGGATGCGGATGGGCTGCGCCTGCTCAGGTCGTGAGCTGGAGGGCGTCCAGCACGGCGGTGACGTCCCGGCGCGCGGCCTCGTCCAGGCCGCGCAAGGGACGCGGCAGGTTCGGCTCCGACGTCAGGCCGAGGTGGGACGCTGCGGCGGACAGGACGCGCAGACCACCGTGCTGACGGAGCAGGGCCCACAACGGTGTGAGCGCGTCGGACGACTCGGTGGCCCGGCCCGCGTCACCGGCCAGGGCTGCGCGGGCGAGGGCGAGCGCGGTACGGGGGAACAGACCCCCTACGGCCGAGTACCAGACGTCGCACCCGGCATTCAGGCCGCGCACGCCGGCCCAGTCGCCGCTCACGCCGATGGTGACCGTCTCCGGGATCGCCGCTCGCAGCGCGTCGATCCGGGCCTTGGCCTGACCGAAGTCGTCCGGAACAGCGGGGATCTTGATCGAGCGGACGTTCGGCAGCCGGGAGATGCGGCCGTGCAGTTCGTCGGTGAAGTGCACCTGTGTGGTGCGGGGGTTGTCGTACACGCACAGCGGCACGGACAGCTCGCGGGTGACGTCCTCGTACAGTCCGAACACCTCGTCGTCCGTGAGCGGCTGGTACGTCACCGGTGCGAGCAGCACCGCCCGCGCGCCGGCTTTCTGGGCGTCCTCGGCCAGGGCCAGGACGTGAGAGGTGCGCGGCGCGCCGATGGAGACCGTGACGGGAACGCTGTCGGCGGCCTCGACCGCGACTTTCGCGGTGCGGGCGCGCTGTTCGCGGGTGAGGTAGGCGTAGCCCCCGGTGGAGCCGAGCGCCCCGATGGAGTCCACTCCGGCAGCCGCGAGGCGGGCCACGAGCGATGCGTACGCGGTGTAGTCGATGCCTTGCTCGTCGGTGGGGGTCAGGGGGAAGGCGCTGAGGCCGTGGAACATGACGGTTCTCTCGGCAATCGCTCGAAGTGATCCAGGGCAGGCACACCAAGGTGTGGTTTAATTATAAAACTAGCACTTTCGGGAGGTGGCATCCGTGCGCAAGACGGACCTCAGTGGGGCCACCTGCCCCATCGCTCGTTCACTCAGTGACATCGGCGACTGGTGGTCGCTGCTCATCGTCCGGGACGCACTGGCCGGCATGACCCGCTTCAGCGAGTTCCAGCGCAGCCTCGGCTGCGCCAAGAACATCCTCAGCGCGCGCCTGGCCAAGCTCGTCGAACGTGAGGTGCTGACCCTCGCGCCGGCGTCCGACGGGAGCGCCTACAGCGAGTACCGGCTCACCGAGAAGGGCAAGGCCCTGCGGGTCCCGCTCGTGGCACTGCGGCAGTGGGGCGAAGAGTTCCTGTTCCAACCCGGCGAGGAGCGGCTCGGTCTCGTCGACAAGCGCGACGGGCTGCCGGTGGCTCCCCTCGCACTGCACGCCCAGGACGGACGGCCCCTGGGGCCCGACGACGTCCAGGTCGGCGCGTCCCCGCCTGAGGCCGGCACGCTTCCCGACCCCGCTTGATCGGGGGCCCCGCCTGGTCCGGAGGCCACCTCGGCACTGCGGTCCCGTGTCGCGGCTGCGGAGCGCTGGTACGTGCCGCCCGGCGACGGCGTCCGTTGGGCGCCGGGGCCGCAGGGTCACCAGCGCGGCTCGTCCTCGGCGAGCTGAAGCTCACCCCTTCCGAACGAGAAGCTTTCGTTCGGGACCGGAATCAGCGCGATGAGCACGTCGTCGGGTGAGATGTGCAGGGCCTCGACCACCAGTCTGTTGATGGCTGCGGCCACGGCCCGCTTGTTCTCGAGAGGCCGATGGGCACCGAGGAGAAGGGTGATGATCATGGCGTCGTCGCTGCGCTGCATCCCCATGAAGGTCGGATCGAGGTACAGCTCGTTCTCGCCGTGCTCACTGATCATGATGAATCGGTCACCCTCGGGAATTCCGAGTGCCTGTACGAGCGACTGGTTGAGCGCATCGGCGAGTGCGCGCTTCTGGTCCGGCGAGAAGCGGCCGGCTGGAACGTGGGCGTTGAAAACGGGCATGACGGGCTCCTGCGGGAGTGGGGTGTGGGGGTTCCGCTTGGGGAGGGATCGGCCGGGCCGGGGGGCCGGAAGGGCAGTGATGCCCCGGCCGTCCTGATGCGAGCCGTGACGCCCCGGGCCGGTGGACGGCGTCAAGCGTCCGCGGCCGCGAGGCGATCCGGTCCGAAGCGAGCGAGCGAGCGTGCGGTTCGGGGCGGGCGCGGGGTCGGGGCGACCGGGTCCCTTCGGCCCGGGCTGCTCACAGCTCGCCGAGTACCGCACCGAAGTCGAGTTCGGTGCGGGAACGTTCCTGCATTCCGCGCTCCATGAGGGTGCCGAGCCGGGCGGCGCTCGATGTATCACGTGCCAGGATCTGGAAGAAGCCCGCGTCCACCTGGACGTCTTCCTTGGCGGGGAGGCCGGCCGCGTTGATCCGGCGCTTGGCGAGCCGCACCGCGGCTTCCGGGAATCCCGCGATCCGCTTGGCCAACCGCTCGACGTAGGGCATCAACTGCTCATCCGGCAGCGCCTTGTTGACCAATCCGATGCGCTCGGCCTCACGGCCGTCGAGGTCTTCGGACCCGAGGATCACCTGCATCGCCTGGCCTCGTCCGGCGAGACGCACGATTTGCTGGACCGCACCTGCCCCCGGGAAGAGCCCGGTACCGACCTCGATCTGGCCGATCACGGCGCGTTCCAGGGACGCGAACCGCATGTCGCACGCGTAGAGGAGTTCCGCACCCGCGCCGCGCGCCCGGCCCTCGAGGAGCCCGATGGTGACGGGCCGTGCCTCGCTGAGCCGGCGGTACAGCGCGCCGAGGCTGAGGTCGTCCGGGCCGCCGGAGGTCGCCGCCACCGCCGTGTACTCGGCGATCCGCCGGACATCCACATGCGGGATGAAGAAGTCGGGGTCGGCGCTCCGGAACACCACCACCCGCGCGCTGCCGTCGGCCTCCGTGTCGTCGAGGAGCGCGATCAGATCCCTGACGAACCGCTCGTCGATCAGGTTGAGTGGCGGGTTGTCGATCGTGGCCCACAGTACACCGCCGTCCAGTTTCGTCTTGATGGCCTCGTAGTCCCGCATTGTCACCACTTCCTCATGTATTTCCTGTTTGCGATATGCGAACGACGTGTTCTAGGCTGACATCATCGGTTTAAAAGTGCAACCAGAGTGTTGAGGGAGGGACTGCCTGGCCTTCTCGAAGGCGGCCAGGGTCGCGATCACGCCATTCACCCAGGTCACGACAGCCGCAGCCATCCGGTTGAGGACCCTTGGGACCGTCTCGCACCGGCCGCGTCGAGCCCTTCGTGGCCGGGGCGACCAATCCCGCACCGGTGATCGGCCGGTGATCGATCGGCGATCAGCGAACGATTGACCGGCGTTCCCGACAGAGGTGCTGCGTCGACGGCATCGGCGCGTCCGACCGGACCGACGCCCGAAGGACCGGGCCGCCACACGGCGTAGCTCAACGGGTCATCGGGACCGACGGGCTGCCGTCATCGCGCCCACAAGAACCCCACCAGACAAGGAGAACCACCATGGCCGAGCGCAGCGACGAGCTCATTCATCTGCCCGACGGAACCGTGCTGCACGCATGGCTGTTCCTGCCGGACGGACCCGGACCCCACCCCACCATCACGATGTCGCACGGCTTCGGTGGCACGAAGTACCACAACATCGAGCCCATTGCCCGAGAGCTCGCAGAAGCCGGGTTCGCGGTCTCGCTCCATGACCACCGCGGCTTCGGCGACAGCACCGGCACACCCCGCCACGACATCGACCCCCATCAGCAGATCGAGGACTGGCGACGCGTCATCGCGCACCTCCAGACGCTCGACAGCGTCGACGCCGACCGCATCGGCCTGTGGGGATCCAGCTATTCCGGCGGACACGCCCTCGTCCTTGGAGCCACCGACCGGAGGATCAAGGCCGTCTACTCCCAGGTCCCTACCATCAGCGGCTCCGAGACCAGCCGCCGACGCGTACCGCCGCACCTGACGCGGCAACTCGACGAGTCCTTCGCCGCCGATGAACTCGCCCAGGCCCAGGGCGAGCCACCGGCCACCCAGGCATTCGTCAGCGACAACGTCTCCACGACCGCGTCGTACCGCGCCACCGACGCCATCGACTTCTACCTGGGACACAGCGCTCCCGAGGGATTGTGGGAGAACAGCGTCACGGTCCAGTCCAACCGCCGCTTCAGGTCGTACGACCCCGGCTACTGGATCGACCAGATCTCCCCGACTCCCCTGATGATGCTGGTCGCCACCCACGACACCGTCGCCCCCACCGACCTGGCATTCCGCGCCTATGAACGTGCTCTCGAACCCAAGGAACTCGTCGTCATACCCGGCGGCCACTTCGATCCCTACCTCGCCGGCTTCGACGCAAGCACCTCCGCCGCCATCCGCTTCTTCCGGGCCCACCTGAACGCCCGTTAGGTCTGTTTGCGGCGCCGACGCATCCGGGGCGCCCTGCCTTCGGCGCCGTCGGCACCGCACCCCGGAGGGGCCGAAAGGCCTCTTCCGGGTGCCACGTAGGTTTCGGGTCGTCCTGCAGTAATCCGGTCGCCTGACGACGACACCCTGTCTCCGTGAAAATCGGTGTGTGGTCGTCCGGCGGACGTCGTCTCGCCTCGGCGTGTTCCGGGCCCGTGGGCCAGCAGGACGCTGAGGGGTACACGACAGGCACCCGATGTGTTGCTCCGAGCACATGAATCAGACTCTTCCGCCCGCAGATCCCCGCCGGACGGTCGCGTGCTCGCGGCCGATGGCAGAAGGGGGCGCCGACGGGATTCCTCAGGACCGTGCCGAGGCTGAAAGTCCGGGTCAGGCGCGTCTGACATGGGCTTGCTGCTGGCGTGGTCAGCTGTAGCGCGGGAGCCAGACCGGTGCGCTGCTGCCGCGGGGGAGCAGGATGTCCCGGAAGTGGCCGGGGGTCTTGGACATGACCACCTGGTCGGTGACGCCCTGGTAGTGGCCGCAGGGGGTGTCGGCGCTGAAGGTCTCCGGGTCCAGGTAGGCGTGGGGGGACTCCGGGTCGGGGTTGAGCGCGACCTCGTGGGCGTAGTCGCGGTCGAAGACTCCGAGGCTGAGGATCCACGTGGCGATGCGGGTGAGGTTGAGGGTGACGCGGTAGCTGCCGCCCTCGGTGGCGCGGCGCATGAGCGCGGCGATGACCCCGGTGCTGCCCAGCCAGGCCAGGACGTAGTCGTTGACGACGCTGATGTATGGCAGTGCCGGCGTGCTGGTCGCCTTGGCGGCGATGCCGTCCTCGCCCTCCATGAGCATGATTCCGGTGAGCGCGCCGGCCGTCTGGTCGAAGCCGACGCGTGTGGCCCAGGGGCCCGCCCCGCCGACCAGGGCGAAGTTGAGGTGGATGATGCCGGGACGGATCTCCACCGCCTCCTCGGCGCTCATGCCGACTTTTTCCAGATAGCCGGGGCGGCGGTTGGCGTAGAAAACGTCGGCATCGCGCAGCAGCCTGCGGATCTGCGCCCGCCCTTCCGGACCATAGGGGTCGATGGTGACGGAGCGGACGCCGACGTTCGCGCTGTTGTACGTGATGTCGTGTTCCAGTTCGTTGGGCCGCCAGATGTTCAGCACATCCGCGCCGTGTTGGGCGAGGTCCCGGCCGACGCCTGCGCCGGCGATGATGTGGCTCATGCCCAGAGCGCGTACTCCTGACAGCGGCTGGTCCACCGAAGAGGTCAGAGGTTCAGGCTCGCTGTCGCCGATCCTCTCGATCTTCACCAGGGGCTCTCGGGCGATGTACTCGCATTCCGGCTCGCGGAGGAACTCCGCCGTGGTGCGGAGCATGGGCATCACCACACCGATCTCATCACCGGCCCGCTCCAGCTCCTCGGCGTTCCATTTGGCAACGGCATCGGCGACGGCTTGCTGCTCGGGCCACGCGCGGAGCAGCTTGTAGACGCTGTTCTTGATCTTTGGGTAGGGGTTCAACGGCATCACCCAGTGGCCGTCGCGCGCTTGGTAGAAGTTGAAGCCCAGGGGGTTCGTCGGATCTGACGGGGTGCCACCGGGGTAGCCGTTGAGCAGCTCCCACTTCTTGTCGTAGAAGGGGCACAGCCGATGCGGGGCCTTGCGCAGGTCCATCGTGATGTCCTGGCCTTCTCCGCCACGGTGTCGCCAGAGGGCAGCCAGGGCAACCGACTTCGCCGTCATGCCCAGTGAGGGCACTGCGCCGAGGCGCATGATGCTCGGGACGACCGGGTCGCGGCCAAGGAAGGTGATCTTTCCGCCGGTGTCGTCGGGGCGCAGGCCCACTGAGGCGAGTACTGCGCGCAGGGCTTCGTGGATGTCGAAGCCGTCGTCGTCGGTGAGCGGGTTGTCGATGTTGTGCTGAATGCGGTCGGTGAGTTCTTCAACGCTCATGGGGGGCCAGCTTTACGGATTCTCAGGTGTTCGCCGGTGGCCGGGGCGAGCCGGCGTCTCGGTTTCCCGGTCGGCTCAGCCGTCGCCGAGGGCACGCATGACGGCAATCTGCGCGCGGTCGCGTTCGGTGGCGAGTTCATCGATCGTGCCGCCGAATTCCTTGGCCTGCTCGTTCAGCAGCTGCTTGGTGGATTCGTCGAATGCGACGTCCTCCTTGACCATCGCGGCCCAACGGCGCTCCATGCCGACCCCGAGGTGGTCCATGAAGTGGGCGAGGCCGCCCTCGCCACCGCCGAGGTGGAAGCTGCGGAAGGGGCCGGTGCCGGCCCAGCGCTGGCCGATGGACGACGTGACGATGTCGTCGAGTTCCTGCATGGTGACCACGCCTTCGCGCACCAGGTGCACGCACTCGCGGAACATCGCCGCCTGCAACCGGTTCGCCACGAAACCGGGTACCTCTTTGCGTAGCACCTGGGGACGCTTGCCCAGGCCGAGGTAGAAGGCTCGGGCCCTCTCGATCGTCTCCGACGACGTCCGGTCGCCCGGTACCACTTCGACCAGCGGGACCAGATGCGGCGGGTTGAAGGGGTGTCCGATGACGAGTCGTTCCGGGGCTTTGAGGACCGTGGCGATCTCGGTGGCGGGGATGCCGGAGGTGGAACTGGTGAACAGGGCGTCGGCAGGCGCGTTGGCCTCGATGACGCGCCACATCTCGTGTTTGACCTCCAGCCGCTCCGGGCCGTTCTCCTGCACCACGCCGGCCGTACGGACGGCGGCGGCGAGATCCGGTTCGAAGGACAGGTCCGCGGTGAGCTTGGAGGTGTCCAGCCCTAGCGCCTGCAGCGCCGGTGATGCCTCCGCGATGGTCCTCCGTACGGCCTCGTCGACGCCGGGCTGCGGGTCGCTGACCGTGACGGACAGGCCGCGGGCCAGGAACAGTGCCGCCCATGACGCGCCGATGACACCTCCCCCGACCACGGCGGCGCTCCGGATTCCGGCAACACCGGGGTTCTCGGGCATGGCGATCCCTTCGGTGGCCGACGTTGCGAGGTCAGGCCAGGTAGTCGTGAATGAGCTCGCCCGGGCCGAGCCTGAGGTCGGTGAGGACATGAGAGGCGGAGACGATCTCCAGGACCGGCAGGTCTGCCAGCGGGGCCAGCGCATGGGCGAAGAGCTGCAGCCGAGCCGGGCCGCTCCAGGAGCCCTTGACGGTGATGTCGGTGATCTGCGAGCGGATGAGTTCACAGATGCGCGGCGTACCGTCGTAGTTCGGCAGTTTCTTGAGCATGAACGTCGGCTGCGTGACTCCCTGCCGGGCCTCGTCAGCGTCGAGCGGTGCGTGCTTGTAGCCCATCGTCGCCCGCGCGACCGGAAGGGAGCCGAAGTCAAGGCTGCCGACGAGGGTGTCGCTGTCCACGAACAGCCGAGGCTTGCCGACCTTCTTCGGGTAGGCGCTGATCTCACGTCCACTGGCGATGGCCGGGAAGTTGTCGACGTACATCGAGAGGTTGTACTCCCCAGCCACACCGTCGAACTCGACGACGGCGAGCTGCCCCGACTCGGTGTAGTCGCCGAGACCAGTCGTGTTGGGCATTCGCATGACCTCGTAGCACACCAGCGGCTCCGTCACCCGCAGCGGCTCAGGTACCACCCTTTCGAGGGCGTCCCGATCCGTTCGGTAGGTGATCCTCAGGTACTCGCGGTCCGTGAACCAGTACGGACCTCTCGGGAAGGCTGGGGCATCCAGCGGCGTGCTCGTTGCACGAACGACGTCCTCGGCGCGCATCGTTCACCCTTCCGCACCCATTTACCCTGTATCCACCATAGGTGGATATTTCGATCCGTACATCTCGCTGCGATCCGGCGACTAGGCGCGGTCCGGCCGCAGCGCACGCTTTCCGCCCGCTGTTGACTCTCGTGCACGCCAGGTGGCCGTCCGCAGTCGTCCGGGTCAGGGAATGAGAGTCGGAGACAGTAGAAGCGGAGCCTGCCAGCCGCAAGGTCTTGCTCGCCTTCACCCAGGACGACGAAGGAACGGCTGCCGCCTGCGGCCTCGGACTCGGGCCGGCCGCCATCCAGCCGTTCCTGCACAGCGGGTCGGCCTCACCCTGCGCCCGGACACCGCGGTGCCGAATCCTTTGCCGGTGACGATCGCCGCGTATCCCCGGTATCCCGACCATGGTCGATTACAACGCGCAGCATTGCGCCGTCGGCGGCTTCAGCACGGCTGACGACCACCTCGATGGAGAGGTCCAAGCCGCTGCTGGGCTGCGGCTCACCGGAATAATGGTCGTTGATCTCTTTGAGGACGTCCCAGACCTCGCCACCGGCCGACCGCTGTGCGGGGTTCGAAGACGGCTGACGAACCTCTCCAGCTCCAGTCCGAACGCAGTGTGCGCAGCGGCGGCGGCCCTCGCCCTGCACCATCGCCCTGGCCGGTCACCCCCCACCGGTGATCGCCCGTCCCGACGGGAGCACCGAAATCCCTCACCTGCCGAGCGGGCCTCCCCTGGGCAGTACCGAAGGACCCCCTCGCGGCCGCCACGGTCCCCGTCACCGACAGCAGTGTCCTGGCCTTCTGCACCCCATCCCTGCTGTCCCGGTCCGCAGATGTCCTGCAACGGGTACTGGCCCACACTGACCGGCCACTGCAGGACTGTGCGACGACGTGCTCTACCGGCTGGGGAACGACACCCGCCACAGCGACGTGATCCTCCTCCTCGCCCGCACCCAGCCCCTCCCCGCGGACCAGGTCGCCGCGTGGCCTCTCGACCACCACCCCGAAGCCGTCGCCACGGCGCGCCCCACACCCACCACCAGCTCATCGGTTGGGGAGTGGATGAGGAAACCACCTACACCACCGAACTGATCGTCAGCGAACTGGTCACCACGCCATCCGCTACGGCGCCCCGCCTGTGCACTTGCGGCTCGTCAAGGACCGCACGCTGACGAGCGAAGTCCGCGACGGCAATTCCCTCGCGCCACGAGTGCGCCACGCGAAGACCGTCGATGAGGGAGGCCGCAGCTTGTCCATCATCGCCAAGCTCACACAGAACTGGGGCGTCCGTTACTCCCCCCTCGACGGCAAGACCGTCTGGACCGAGCAGACTCTCCCGCCCGCACCCTTGCTCCGCCCCGCGCAGCGGCCGTAGCGACACCGGGCCGGCGCCATCAACCGGGAAACTCCGCCACGGCCTTGCCGAGGTCGCGCTCCAGCTGACCGGGTGTCTGGAGGCCCCCGGTTCGTGCGGTAGTCCAGGCGCTCACGGCTTTCGGGCAGTGCAACCAGCCCGAGGAAGGTGGCCGAGTCAGATCGGACGTTCGCCGGCTGCGGCAGCGTGAGGTCGTTGATCGCGCGCTTCGCGGCCGTGACCCCTGCGGGTGGTCCGCGGCGACACCACGGCCCCAGGCGGCGTGGATCCGGGGGGCCCGCCCCGGATCCACGTTTAATCGGGCTCAGAACCGAGACGCCGGGCGCCGAGAGCGCTGACGGGCGTGGATCTCCGGGCCACGGCCCACAGCGCTTGAGGGAGACTGCCATGAGCGGCACCACGGACCTTGCCGACACCGTCCGGTCCGTACCTGGGCAAAGGGCTGCTGCCCGCCGACTTCTACGCCTACGAGGAGCTGCTGTCGGGCCCGGAACGGGAGAAGATCGAGTCCGTCCGTGAGTTCCTCCGCACCCAGGTCGACCCGATCGTCGACGACTACTGGGCCCGGGCCGATTTCCCCTTCCAGTTGATCGAGGGCTTCGCGCGGCTCGGTCTTGTGGACTGGGCCGACCCGGACTCGAAGGAATCCAGGCCGAGCAACCTCTTCGCGGGTCTCATGGCATTGGAGCTCGCACATGCCGACGCGTCGGTGGCGACGTTCTTCGGCGTGCACACGGGTCTGGCCATGGGCACCATCCTTGCCTGCGGCTCCGAGGAACAGCAGCGCCGGTGGCTGCCGGCGATGAGCCGTTTCGAGAAGATCGGCGCCTTCGGGTTGACCGAGCCGCACGGCGGCTCCGACGTGGCCGGCGGTCTGCAGACGACCGCGCGCCGCGACGGCGACGGATGGATCCTCGACGGCGCGAAGCGGTGGATCGGCAACGCGACATTCGCCGACCTGGTCGTCATCTGGGCCCGCGATGTCGAGACCCGTCACGTGCTGGGCTTCGTCGTGGAGAAGGACACCCCGGGGTTCACCGCGACGAAGATCGAGAACAAGATGGCGCTGCGGATCGTGCAGAACGCCGACATCGTGCTCGACGGCTGCCGTGTTCCGGAGGCCAATCGGTTGCAGAACGCCAATTCGTTCAAGGACACCGCGGAGATCCTGCGCCGGACGCGCAGCGGCGTGGCGTGGCAGGCGGTGGGCATCATGTTCGGCGCCTACGAGATCGCCCTGGAGTACGCCAAGCAGCGGGAGCAGTTCGGGCGGCCCATCGGAGGCTTCCAGCTGGTACAGGACCTGCTGGTGAAGATGCTCGGCAATGCCACGGCGTCGTGCGGGATGGTGACGCGGCTGGCCCAGCTGCAGGATGCCGGGGTGTACCGGGACGAGCAGTCGTCGCTGGCGAAGGCCTACTGCACCGTACGGATGCGGGAGACCGTGGGATGGGCCCGGGAGCTGCTGGCCGGCAACGGCATCATCCTCGACTACAACATCGGCCGATTCGTCGCCGACGCCGAGGCCATCTACTCGTACGAGGGCACGCGCGAGATCCAGACCCTCATCGTCGGACGCGCCGTCACCGACG
Source organism: Streptomyces sp. NPDC001222 (assembly GCF_042896945.1). Lineage (NCBI taxonomy): Bacteria > Bacillati > Actinomycetota > Actinomycetes > Kitasatosporales > Streptomycetaceae > Streptomyces > Streptomyces sp. NPDC001222. The sequence continues at coordinate 47,160 of NZ_JBIAXT010000036.1, read as the reverse complement.
GCCTGAGCGCCTTCGTGAAGTGATGACGATGACCACCGAATCCGTCTTCACCGGCCTGAAGGTGCTCGACGCGTCCTCGTTCATCGCGGGACCGGCCGCGGCCACCGTGCTGTCCGACTTCGGGGCGGACGTCATCAAGATCGAGCCGCCAGGCGCGGGCGACCCCCAGCGGCGGCTGAGTTCCGTGCCGCCCAGTCCGCAGGCCGCGGCCAACTACAGCTGGCACCTCGCCAACCGCAACAAGCGGGGCATGGTGCTGGACCTGAAGACACCGGCGGCCGTCGAGGTCCTCAAGCGGCTCGTCGAGTGGGCCGACGTAGTGATCACCAACTTCCCGCACGGCACGCGCGAGAAGCTGCACCTCGGCTACGAGGAGGTCTCGGGCTGGAACCCGAGGGTCGTCTACGCCGACCTCACCGGCTTCGGGGACACGGGTCCCGACGCCCGGCAGCCGGGCTTCGACCTGACCGCCTTCTGGTCACGCAGCGGCCTGCTGGCCTCCACCCGCGACGCGGGCGCCCCGCCGACCGTCCCGGTCTGGGGCAGCGGCGACTACACGACGGCGATCGCCATCTACGCGGCGATCACCACGGCCCTCTACCACCGCGAGCGAACTGGACAGGGGGCCGACGTCGGGACGTCACTGCTGGCCACGGGCGTCTGGGCCACCGGAACCCTGGTGGCCGGCGCCCTCGCCGACGGCACTCCCTTCGAGCTGCACGACCGGAAGGCGCCGGCGAATCCGCTGATCAACCCCTACCGGACCGCGGACGACGAGTGGTTCATGCTGGTCGCATCACCTCCGCACTGGCCAGGACTGACGCGGGCCCTCGGGCGCCCCGAGCTGCTCGAGGACCCGCGTTTCGCCGGCATCGAGGGCGTCATCGAGAACGCCGCCGCGCTGAGCGAGCTGCTCGACGCCGAGTTCCGCGCGCGGCCCTTCGCCCACTGGAAGGACGCCCTGGGACGAGAACGCGTCACCTACAGCCTCATTCAGACCCCGGAGGAGGCCGCGCAGGACCCGCAGCTGCGCGCGAACGACATCGTGGTGCCGCTGGAGGGAGTCAGCGGGCTCACGGAAACCATCAGCAGCCCGGTCAACCTGCGAGGGGTGCCGAAGGTGCCGGCGAAGCGTGCGCCGGACCTGGGCGAGCACAACGACGAGATCCTCGCCGAGCTGGGATTCGGCCCCGCCGAGATCGCCGAGCTGCGCGCCCGGGGAGCTGTCCCCGGCACGACGGGAACGGAGGGCCCGCAATGAGCGCGGCATCCGATGCGGCCGACCTGGTGCTCCACGAACGCCACGACGGCGTACTGACCATCACCATCAACCGCCCCGCGCAGAAGAACGCCATGGACCACGAGGCCGCGGTGCAGCTCGCGGCGGCTGTCGATCTGCTCGACGCCGACCCGGAACTGTCGGTCGGCGTGCTCACCGGCGCGGGCGGGGTGTTCAGCGCGGGCATGGACCTGAAGGCATTCGCCAAGGGCGAGCTGCCGGTGCTTCCCGGCCGGGGATTCGGCGGGCTCACGGGCATGGCGGTACGCAAACCGCTGATCGCCGCAGTTGAGGGCTGGGCGCTCGGCGGCGGCTTCGAGATGGTGCTCGCCTGCGACCTGATCGTCGCCGCCGACGACGCCCGGTTCGGGCTTCCCGAGGTCACGCGCGGTCTCGTGGCGGCGGCAGGCGGACTGGTCAGGCTGCCGCGCCGCCTCCCGTACCACGTCGCCTCGCGCGTACTGCTCACGGGCGAGCCGCTGACCGCCGCCGAAGGCAAGGACTACGGCCTCGTCAATGTGCTGACCCCACCGGGCGGCGCGCTGGACGGGGCCCTGGAACTGGCGGGGCGCGTCGCGCGGAACGCACCGCTGGCGCTGGCGGCCGTCAAGGAGGTCCTGCGCGAAACGCAGGGCCTGAACGAGAGCGACGCCTTCAGACGCCAGGACGAGATCACGAGTGGAGTGTTCGACAGCGAGGACGCGCGGGAAGGCGCGCGGGCGTTCACGGAGAGGCGGGCCCCCGTCTGGCACGGCCGCTGATACGGGTCACGTTAGCGGCCTCCGTTCCCTCACCCTCGTCCGACTCCCAGGGAGTGATCCGCCGACGCTTTGCCAGCGGGCCTGGTGCGACATTCCGCGCTTGGGCCGCCACGCGACCGCACCAACCCGATGGCCTACGCCGGGGCCGCAACCACACCGATGACGGCAGTGGCCTCATCAACACGGTCGGGTCGTCCGCTACAGTCGGACGACGACGATGGCGATGTCGTCGCCTGCGCCGCTGGTGAGGCCGAGGCCGGCGAGGAGGGCGTCGGCGAGGTGTTCCACACCGAAGTCGGTGCAGGTGGCGAGTGTCGAGGTCAGGCGGGTCAGGCCGGTTTCGATGTCCTCGTCGCGGCGTTCGATCAGGCCGTCGGTGTAGAGGATGAGGATGTCGCCGGGGGTGTAAGTGGCATTGGCCTGCGGGCGGGGGACGTGTTCGGAGCGGGCGCCCAGGGGTGGGTCGGTGGCCTGGTCGAGCAGCTCGCAGGAGCCGTCCGCGTGCAGCAGGACGGGCGGGGGGTGGCCGGCGCTGCTGTAGATGAGCAGATTGCTGTGGCAGTCGACGAGGACCTGGACGACGGTGGCGGCCAGTGCTCCCTCCACCGAGCGGGCGTACAGGCACAGGACCTCCAGTGCCCGGGCGGGGCCGTGGACACTGCGGGTGGCGGCGCTCAGCGCACTGCGCAGCCTGCAGGGCAACGGCGACGCGCCGTTCACTGGCGTGGGCCTGCCGCAGTTCCTCATTCAGCTGCTGCAGCTGCCGCGCCCGCGCGTACAGCTCGGCCTCCATGGCCGCCTCCCGGCCGGGACTGACCGACGGCGGGTGCGCCGTGCGGTGGGCACGGATGACGTCGGTCATGTCCTCCGACCGGTGGATGATCCAGGCCACCTTGCCGTCCCGGCCCAGGACCGGCACGTTGATTGCGGTCCACCACCGCTCCTTGAACACCTCGGGATTGCCGGGGACCGGGATGTCGTACTTCTGCAACGCCATGTGATCGGTCTGGCCGGAGAACAGGACACGGTGCAGTGAGGCTTTCAGCGTGTCCACCCCGTCGGCCTCCGGGTCGGCGGGGTTGTCCGGGAAGACATCGAAAAGGTACTGCCCGAGCAACTCGACCCGGCTGCGTCCGGTCACCTCGCAAAAGGCCCGGTTGGCAGCGGCGATCACCAGGTCCGTGCCGAGCACCAGGCACGGGCTCGGAAGGGCGGCGAATACCCCCGGGTAGTCGATCTCCGGTGTCACAACGCATTCCCTGCCAGCGGCTCCGTCCTCAACTTACCGGAAGGTTCGGCTCCCGCGCCCGCCGGCTGGCTCGTGGGCAGCGGGTTGCACCGCGCTGGCGCGAACGATGCGGTCGGTGACTCGTGCGGTCCCTGTGTCTGTGACTCTCTCGGGTGCCTGATTTGCGATCGCACCCGCTCATGCGTCCGTACTAGGGGTGCGTGTCCTTCCCAGCGCGACCGGGGCATGTGAGTGCGGGAGCGGCGGATCGACCAGCTGGTCACCGGCAGATGACTGGCGGTCTGTGGTGGAGCCATGGCTGCATTACTGTCAGGGGCGATGTCCATGTGGGCGTCGATCCGCACTCCTGTAACTACTACGAACGCGGCATCGGGAACCCGCGCGAGATCGCGACGTCGCTGATGGTACGTCCTACGAGCCGACGGACTCCTATAGCAGGGCAAGTTGTTGGGGGAGCCGAGACAGGGTGATACGCAGTATGGTGCGGAACGCTCTCCGACGGCGAGGTCGGCAGGCACGCGCCGACGGCGGAGACAGCGGCGGGAGGGCGGGCACGGCACCAGTCGGATGGACGGAACGCCGGCGTCACCGGACGCGGCAGGGCCCGGCGTCTGCTTACGATCGCCTCGCGGCCGACTCGGGCGTCGCCCGCCTGACCGACCGTCCCGACGTACCACCAGGCACACACCGGTGCCGAGGCCGGAGACCGCGAGGACGCCGAACAGCGGGAGCCGTCGAACATGGACATGAAGCTCGAGGTCGTGGTGGTGCCGGTCGCCGATGTCGACCGGGCCAAGAGTTTCTATGAGGGCCTGGGGTGGCGGCTCGACGCCAACGTCGCGCGTGGTGAGGACTTCCGGGTCATCCAGGTGACCCCGCCCGGCTCGCCGTGCTCGGTTATCTTCGGTACGGGGCTCACCTCCGCCGCACCGGGCTCCGCCGAGGGACTTCACCTCATCGTCTCCGACATTGAGGCGGCCCGGGACGAGCTCGCCGGCCGCGGCGTGGAGATCAGTGAGGTGTTCCACGACGAGGGCGGGGTGTTCCACCGCGCCGGGACCGAGGGCCGGGTGTCCGGACCGCACCAGCTATGGCTCCTACGCCTCGTTCAGCGACCCGGACGGCAACGGCTGGGTGCTCCAGGAGGTCACGGTCCGCCTGCTGGCCGGTGACGAGAAATCTCCCGACCGTGAGGGAGGCTCGCATGAGCAGCTTCGGCCTCGGCGCGACATCCATGAGCCCGGGGAGCTGTCCAGCACCGGCTCGAAGTGGGACTTTCCAGAGTGCAGGAGGCCGGCGAGGGGCGACGCCGGCGGGACGAGGACGGCTCTGCCCGCGCGAACAGGGACTGCGAAATCTGAGACGGCGTCCCTCTCTGTCCAGGAGTCAGTTTCCGGCAGAACTTGCAGCCCCTTTCCCGCCTCCCTTCGCACTCAATGGAGTGATCATGCGATTCACCAACTCCTCGATCCAGACCCGACAAGAGGCCGGTGTCCTGTTTGCCACCCTCGACGCCGGCCCTCTCAATCTTCTCGGTGTCGAACTTGTCCGCGACCTGGTATCGCTCGTCGACGTGCTGTACACCGACCCCGGTGATGTGCGAGTCGTCGTCGTCGAGAGCGCGTCGCCCGAGTTCTTCTCGGCGCATGTGGATCTCACGGCGGTACCGCAGTACACCGCAGAGGCCGCGAAGGCCGGCGGCCCTGGAGATGCCTCGCTCGGCATGTTCCTCCATAAGCTGGCGCACGTCCCGGTGATCACCATCGCCAAGGTGCGCGGCAGGGCCCGCGGCGGCGGAAACGAACTCGCCCTGGCGTGCGACATGATCTTCGCCGCGCGCGAGAACGCGATCTTCGGACAGTTCGAGTCCGGTACCGGCGCCCTGCCCGGCGCCGGCGGCGTCCAGCATCTGGCCCGGCGGCTCGGCAGGACACGCGCCATCGAAGTCATCACCGGCGCCGACGACTTCGACGCCGAACTCGCCGAACGCTACGGCTGGATCAACCGAGCCATGCCCGACGCCGAACTGGACGGCTTCGTCGAGCGCCTGGCCAAGCGCATCGCCGGCTTTCCGCCCGAGGGGGTCAAGGCCGCCAAGCGCGCCATCAACAACCTCACGTTGCCGGACCAGGCGAACGTCCGCTCGGACTCGGCCATGTTCCTCGGCCTGGTCGGCCTGCCCGAAACCCGTGAGCGACTGGACTACCTGGCGAGCAGGGGCCTCCACACGCCCGGTGAGCTCGAACGCGACCTCGGCAAGGCCGTGGCGGAGTTTCGCTGAGCCGGCCCGGCAAGGCCGCCGCCCTGAGTGCGACGCACGCTCGCCGGGCGCGTCAGCGAGAGGTGCGAACTGCTGCGCTGGCCCGGCACCTCCCAGGCTCTGATCGCCGACGTGCGCGAGGGCAGACTCGCCTTCGCGCTGACCCGGCTCCCGATCAACGACCCGGACTGGACTTGCTGCCCGTCATGTCGGAACGGCTGGGAGCGGTGGTGCCGGCCGACCAGTTCGCCGAGTGCGCTCGAATGACCACCAGGATTCTTGAGGGGTCACCATGCTCATCGTCACCCGCGAGGGCGAGCGCCGCTGCAAGCATCCACCGCACCAGCGTGCCCTGGTCGCCCTGGTGTACCTGTGCAAGCACGACACCCTCGCCCAGGTCGCGGCGGTCTCGGGATTTGGGTCGGGAGCCCACGGCTACACCACAACGGTGATCCGCGAACGACCAGCCAGGCTGCCGGGGCATGACCCCCCACTCGGTCACTGCTTGCGTCTGGTCGTTTCAGAAGAGCGCCGGTGTGGGAGCGGGCAGGTAGGGGGTGATGTTGCGCCACGCGCGCTCGATGTATTCCTCCTTCTCGCCGACCGGGGCGACGTAGTGCAGTGCGCTTTCGGCGGCGTCGTTGCCCTCCAGGCGGGCGATGATCCAGGTGGCGAGGTAGTGCGAGGCGAGGCAGCCGCCGGCGGTGGCGATGTTGTCCTTGGCGTAGAAGGGCTGGTTGAGCACCTCGACGCCGGCGGCGACGACCCAGGGCCTGGTGGTCAGGTCGGTGCAGGCGGGGATGTCGTCGAGCAGGCCGAGCCTGGCCAGCACGAGCGCGCCCGAGCACTGCGCGGCGATGAGCTGGCGCGAGGGGTCCAGGCCGCGCAGCACGTTCATGATCGCCGGGTCTTCGACGACCTCGCGGGTGGCGATGCCACTGCCGACGATGACCGCGTCAGCGGCGCACGCCTCCTCAAGAGTGGACATCCGCTCGATGACCACCCCGTTCCTCGACGTCACCTTGGGGCTGGGGGTGGCGATGGTGACGCGCCAGCCGTCGTTCTCGACTCGGTTGAGGACGTTGAGCGCGATCAGGGAGTCGAGCTCGTTGTAGCCCTCGAAGGTGAGGATGGCGATGTGCACGGCGGCCGTCCTTCCGGGTGAGTGGGTCTCGACCGTAAGGACCCGCGAACAGGACAGTCAAAGAATTGTCATGGATACAATTCGATGCATGGCAGCCTCGCGGTACAAAAAGCTGGTCGACGCGCTCGCATCCGACATCCGGACCGGGCGGCTCGCCGCAGGCGTGCGGCTGCCGACACACCGAGGGCTCGCCGCTCGCGAAAGCATCGCCCTGGTGACCGCGACTCGGGTCTACGCCGAGCTGGAAGCGATGGGCTTGGTCAGCCGGGAACCGGGCCGCGGCACGTTCGTGCGTGACATCGCGGTTCCCGCCGGCCACGGCATCGATCTGCACGTCGTCGCCACGGACGTGGTCGATCTCAACTTCAACTATCCGTCGCTGCCCGGCCAAGCCGATCTCCTACGGCAGACTCTGCGAGAGGTGGCCACGTCCGGCGAACTCGACTCGCTGCTGCGCTACCAACCCCATCGAGGACGTCCCCAGGACAGAGCCTCGATCGCTCATCACCTGAGGCGTCGAGGGATCACTCCTGACGCGGACCGGATCCTCATCGTCAACGGTGCGCAGCACGGCCTGGCCATCACCGTCATGGCCGCGCTCAGCGCCGGCGACGTCGTCGCGGTCGACGCCCTCACCTACCCGGGTTTCAAGGTGCTCGCGAATGCCTTCCATCTTGACCTGGAGCCCATACCCACAACCGCCGACGGGCCGGATCTCGATGCCCTCGAGAAGCTGTGCGCGACCCGCCCAGTGCGCGCGATCTACACCATGCCAACCCTGCACAACCCTCTGGGGTGGGTCATGCCGGCAACCGACCGCACCCGTCTGATCGAGATCGCCCGGCGGCACGGTCCGCTCATCATCGAAGACGCCGCATACGCCTACCTGGTCGAGGATCCTCCACCGCCTCTGGCCGCAAGCGCACCGGACATCACCGTCTACGTCTCGACACTGTCCAAGAGCGTCGCCACCGGCCTCCGCGTCGGCTTCGTCGTCGCCCCGCCGTCCAGGGTGCCGTCGCTCGAACGCGCGATCAGGGCGACCACATGGAACACCCCGGCCCTCACCACCGCGATCGCCTGCCGCTGGATCGAGGACGGCACGGTGGACCAGTTGGAAGCGCAGAAACGAGAGGACGCCAAGGCCCGCCAAGCACTCGCCAGACGAGAACTGGCCGGCCTCCCCCTCACCGGCCACCCCTCGTCCTACTTCACATGGCTGACCCTGCCCGACGACGCACGCGCCGATCGCCTGACCGCCACCCTCGCGCGTCAGCACATCTCGGTCAGCACGGCGGAGCCCTTCACCACCACGAAGCACACGCCGCAGGCGCTCCGCCTCGCTCTCGGCTCGACCGATATGGACAGTCTCCAGTTGACGCTGCGCACAGTGCGACGAGTCGCCCACGAGGACGCCCACGCCTGAACCCCACTCGACGGGCCGACTCCCGCCGCACCGGCCTGCGGACGGGAAGCCGTCGGCGCTGGTGTGGGGCCGGTCGGCCTGGGACCCGAGTGCCGGTGTCGGAAGAGGCCGCCCGTGCGCGGTTGAACCTTCATGAATCGCCGTCTAGGGTGTGACGTGAAAATTCAAGTGAGGGGCCGGCCCATCGCCGGCCGCTGGGCGTCGACCGCTTCGTGCACGTCACACGCGACGAGACCGTCGGCCGCCGACGTGGGCGAGCCGTGTCTCCCGCACGCTCTCAGTCACCTTCAGCCGGCTCCTTCTTTTCCCGAAGTGGGTAACCTTCATGTCCCGAACAGCCTTCCAGGCTCCCGGTGACGCGCACGCCAACCGCTGGAAAGCGCTCGTCTTCATCGCGCTCGCCCAGCTGATGGTCGTCCTCGACACCACCATCGTGAACATCGCCCTGCCTTCCGCCCAGCAGGACCTGGGCATCTCCGACGGCGACCGGCAGTGGGTCGTCACGGCCTACGCTCTGGCCTTCGGCGGTCTGCTCCTGTTCGGCGGCCGGGTATCCGACTTGTGGGGCCGTAAGAAAGCGTTCGTCATGGGCCTGGTCGGCTTCGCCGCCGCCTCCGCGCTCGGCGGCGCGGCAACCACCGGCGCGGCGATGTTCGGCGCCCGCGCTCTCCAGGGCGCCTTCGGTGCCGTGCTCGCCCCCGCCGCGCTCTCCCTCCTTGCCGTGATGTTCACGGACGGCAAGGAGCGCGCCAAGGCGTTCGGCATCTTCGGTGCGATCGCCGGTGGCGGCAGCGCCGTCGGCTTCATTCTCGGCGGCGTGCTCACCGAGTACATGGACTGGCGCTGGACGTTCTTCGTCAACATCCCGTTCGCGATCGCCGCGGCGACAGGTGCCTACTTCGTGGTCCGTGAGCCCGAGGGCAGCCGTAACCGCTCCCCGCTCGACATCCCCGGCGTCGTCCTGTCCACCCTGGGCCTGGTCTCGCTGGTCTACGGCTTCACCCGGGCCGAGTCCGACGGCTGGAGCGACACCACGACCATCTCTTTGTTCGTCGCGTCGGCGGTCCTGCTCCTCGCCTTCGTGATCACCGAAGCCAAGCTCAAGGCCCCGCTGCTGCCGCTGCGCGTGGTCATGGACCGCAACCGCGGCGGCGTCTACCTCTCCCTCGGCATCGCGGTCATCGCGACGTTCGGCAGCTTCCTGTTCCTGACCTATTTCCTGCAGGTCGTGAAGGGCTACTCGCCGGTCGAGAGCGGATTCTCCTTCCTGCCGATGGTCGCGGGCATGATGGTCGGCTCGACTCAGATCGGCACGCGTCTGGGGACCCGCGTCCCGGCCCGGTTCCTGATGGGGCCAGGCTTTCTGGTGTCTGCGGTCGGCATGTTGCTGCTGGCCCGGCTGGAGGTCGGCTCGTCATACGCCTCGACCGTCCTGCCGGCGCTGGTGCTGCTCGGTCTCGGCATGGGTACGGCGTTGCCGCCCGCCATGTCCCTGCCCACCCTGGGCATCGAACCCGGGGACGCCGGTGTCGCCTCCGCGATGATCAACACCTCCCAGCAGGTGGGCGGCGCGATCGGCACCGCCCTGCTGAACACGATCGCCGCCTCCGCGACGACCTCGTACGTCAAGGACCACATCGCCGATGCTGCGACGAAGCCGCAGCAGCAGCTGGTCCAGCTGCAGGGTGTGGTGCACGGCTACGCCAACGCCCTCTGGTTCGGCGTCGGCGTGCTGTTGATCGCCACGATCGTTGCCCTGACTCTGGTCAACCGCCGCCCGGCCGGCGAGGACGCCGAGGTCGAGGTGGCGGTCCCGGTGGTTGCCCATTGAGACACCGGTCACCCCCTGAGGAAGGGCGCGAGGAGGGCATGGCCCGGCGCGGTGCGCCGCAGGATCCTCGACGCCCTGGTCGGTGAGCACCGCGCACCGGTCGCGCTTGTCGGAGGCGCAGTCCTCGACTGGCCGGACGTCCCTCACGCGTGGCGTCCCGCTGCGGCAGCCGAGAGGCGGGGTGGTGTCCTTGCGGGGTTACTTCCGCTGCTCCCAGTGGTCGATGCGCTCGCTGATCTTCTTGGCGGCGGTGCGCAGGTTGTCCAGCTCGGCAGAGTCGAGTACGTCGAAGACGAGGTCGCGTACCCGGGCCACGTGTCCCGGGGCGGCCTCGACGAGATGGGCGTGGCCGGCGTCGGTGAGGATCGCTTGGGTGTAGCGGCCGTTGGTGGGGTCGGGTTCGCGGCGGACGAACCCCCGGCGTTCCAGCCTGCTGATCATGTGGGAGAGGCGTGACTGCTCAGAGTTGGCGAGGACGGCCAGGTCGCTCATGCGCATGCGGTGTTCCGGCTGGTCGGACAATCCGGCAAGGACGTAGTACTCGATGTAACTGAGGTCTGCGTCCTGCTGCAGCTGTGCTCCCAGGGCGGCGGGCAGTCTGTGCAGCATCATGCCCAATTGCTGCCACGTCTCCCGCTCCGCCGGGGTCAGCCAGCGGGGCTGATGGTTCGAGTGCAAAGGCTGTTCAGGCATGCCCGGAGTCTATCTGGCATGAACCTTCACGAGTCGTCGCACATTTGAATATTCATGAGTCTCTGTCTAAGGTGAGTCATGAAAGTTCAAGTGAAGGGGTAGGCCCTCGCATTCGGCTGCCCATCAAGGAGAAGACCACATGAGTGACCTGAAGATCGCCGTCATCCTCGGCAGCACCCGGCCCGGCCGCAACGGCAAGGCCGTCGCGGACTGGGTGGTCGACCGCTCCGGCGCCCGCGCCGGTGTCGAGTACGAGCTGGTCGACCTGGCCGACTACCCGCTGCCCCACCTGGACGAGGCCATCCCGCCGGCCATGGGTCAGTACCAGGGTGAGCACACCCAGGCATGGGCGGCCAAGATCGCCGAGTTCGACGGGTACATCTTCGTGACCCCCGAGTACAACCACTCCACCTCCGGCGTACTCAAGAACGCGATCGACTACCTGTACGGCGAGTGGAACAACAAGGCCGCCGCTTTTGTCTCCTACGGTTCTCTCGGCGGCGCCCGGGCCATCGAGCACCTGCGGGGCGTGGCCAGCGAACTGCAGCTGGCCCACGTGCGTCAGCAGCTGTCCTTCTCGCTGTTCACCGACTTCGAGAACTTCTCCGTCTTCAAGCCGGCGGAGCAGCACGACGCCGCCGCGACCACCCTGTTCGACCAGCTGGAATCCTGGGCCCGCGCCCTCAAGACGGTCCGGGGCTGACACCCTGGCCCGCCGGAAGGCGGGTGAGAGGACTGCCATCGCCGTAGCCGAGTGCGAACGCGGCCAGCGGCCTGTTCGGTCGGCTCCGCGGCTGAACCCCGTAACGGGGCCCTGGTGACCCAGGGCCCCGTTACGGGGTTGATCCAACACAGAGGCTGAGTGCCGCTGGGTCACCGAACCGCCCGGTCTGCACCTCACCATTGGCATCCTCTGCGCCACCCCTCGATGGGCAGGACCCCACGTCCATCGCCCGTGGCATTCCGCCCATCGGCCTCCCGCCGCGGACCGCGCGTACAAGGCCCGGCAAGGGCTACGACTACGACATGACGGCCTCGGTTACGCGAACGCGGCGGCATCGGCCGGTTGCGCCCGCAGGGGGCATCGTGTCGTCCACCCGCTCGGCCCTCAGGAAACAGATCTGTTTCCATGTATGTTACATTCACATCATGGCTAGTGAAAACACCAGGGACCGCCTGGTGGAGCACGCCACCGGCCTGTTCCACCGTGAGGGGTTCCACGGCGTGGGCGTGGACCGCGTTGCTGCCGATCTCGGAATCTCGAAGAAGACGCTCTACAAGCAGTTCCGGTCCAAGGGCGACCTTCTGACGGAGGTCCTTGACCGGTGCCACGACATGGCCGTGCGGGACTTCCCCGACGAGACCGATGACGCCACACCACGTGAGCGGCTGCTGGGAATCTTCGAGGCGCAACGCGTCCACGGCGAGGCTCCCGGGTTCTCCGGCTGCTTCTTCGTGAACATCGGCACCGAGTTCCGCGACCCGTCGCACCCCGCGGTGCGGCAGGCGCGCTCACACAAGGACCAACTGCGCAGCTACGTGCGCCGCCAGGCCGAGCGCGCCGGTGCGTCCGAGCCGGAGGTTCTCGCGGAGCAGCTGGTCGTGCTGCACACGGGGGCGGCCGACTACACCCTGCTCACCGGCCACTACCCGGATTCCGTGCGCGCGGCGGTCGAAGTGCTACTGACCGCGCACGGCATCGACTAGGCAGACCCGCCCGTCCGGCATCGGGCGGCGGTACTCATTCCCGAGAACACCGATCACAGCCGGCCGAGCCGGTTGGAGGAATACCCATGCCCCATTTGACCCATCGGCTTGCCCTGCCCGCATTCACCACCCGCAACCGCGTGTTCATGGCGCCCCTGACCCGCATGCGCGCCGCCCAGCCCGGTGACGTCCCCACCGACCTCATGCGCGAGTACTACACCCAGCGCGCCGGCGCGGGCCTGATCGTCACCGAAGGCACCCAGATCAGCCCCGAAGGCAAGGGCTATCACGCCACCCCGGGCATCTACTCCGAGGAGCAGGTCGCCGGGTGGCGCCGCATCACCGACGCCGTCCACGAAGCGGGCGGCAGGATCGCCCTCCAGCTGTGGCACGTCGGCCGCATCACCCACCCCGCCGTCCACGGCGGGGAGGCGGGCGTCTCCGCCAGTGCCCTGCCGTTCGAGGGCACCACAAGGATCCAGGGCCCCGACGGCAACCTCATCTCCGTCGACGCGCCCACCCCGCGCGCCCTGGCCACCGCCGAACTGCCCCGCGTCGCGGACGACTACCACCGTGCGACCCTCAACGCCCGCGCCGCCGGCTTCGACATGGTCGAGATCCACGGTGCCAACGGCTACCTCCTCCAGCAGTTCATGTCCACCAGCAGCAACCACCGCGAGGACCAGTACGGCGGCAGCCTCGGCAATCGCGCCCGTTTTCCCCTGGAGGTCGTCGACGCCGTCGTGGACGCATGGGATCCGGCCCACGTCGGCATGCGTATCTCCCCCATGATCAAGGCTCGCGGCCTGGACGACAGCGACGGCCTGGAGATGGGCCTGCACATCGCCGGTGAACTCAACCGGCGCGAACTGGGCTACCTCCACCTGGCCGAGCCCGACTGGGACGGCGGCCCGGCACTCGACGACGACTTCCGCATCAAGCTCCGCGAGGCGTACGACGGTGTCATCATCGCCGCCGGCAACTACACCCCCGACAAGAGCGCCCGCATCCTGCGCGCGGGCTGGGCCGACGCCATCGCATTCGGACGTCTCTTCATCGCCAACCCGGACCTGCCGCGCCGCCTCGCCGTCGGCTCCCCGTTCAACGAACTCCGGCCCGAGGTCATCTCCGGCGGCGACGCCACCGGATACACCGACTACCCCTTCCTGATCGGCTGACCGGCCGTCGCAGGGCCCGTAACCGAACGGTTCTCGGCCTGAGCGCGCTGGCGGTGTCGCAGCTCCAGTACGGCGATCGGCCCGTCGGCGGTGTTGGTCGCGAACGCGGTGAGCCGCAGGCCGTCGGCGTCGGTGATGCGCAACTGGGCTCCCGGATGGCGACGTTCCTTGGGACGATCAGCCGCATCCCCTTGGGCCGGCTTTTCAGGCAGTCACCGGTGAGTTCGGCGACCCGGGCTCCGTCCCGGATCCCACCGTCCGGTTCGATCGCCGGCGCCCAGGCGGGGGCGGGGACCTTGAGCACAGCCTGGTGAATCCGTTCGGTGATGATCATCCCGACCGAGTACGACATTCGTGACCGCCCCGCCATGCAACGGCCGGGCCTGAGCGCGAGGCCGAGGTGCTCGCGCTCGTCGCCCGTGGGCTGTCCAACAACGCCATCAGCCAGGAGCTGAACGTAAGCGAGGCCACGTGAAAAGCCACCTGCTGCACGTGTTTACCAAGCTCGACGTCAACGACCGAACAGCCGCCGTGACCGTCGCACAGGCCCGTGGCTGGCTACCGCTCCCCTGGCGGCCCCCAGTTCGGGATCGGCCCGACGTTGAACGTCCGGGTCACCGTCCGCCGCGCAATGCGCCAGGCGCCGTCGTGGCGGCGGTACTCGTCGAGATAGGTGGCTCCGCCGGTGACCCAGGTGGTGTCCTGGAGCTGGATGTGGACGATGACGTCGCTGCGGCCGGTAGCGGCCTCCACGTCGACGTCGAGATTGACCGTTCCGTGCGACATGGCCGGGAACATCTGCCACTGCCGTTCGACGGTTTCGCAGATCGCCTCGATACCGGTGAACACCATGTCGGGGCTTAGCTCCCAGACAGCGTCCGGCGTCCACACGCCACGCCAAAGCTCGCGGTCGCGCAGGTCGCCCGCGACGCAGTACTGGTGCGCCGCGCGGCGCAGGGCAAGCTCGGTCTCGACCCGTTCCAGCCGGGCGATCACCTCAGAAAGATCACTCATGAAAATTCATGATACGGCATCACGCTTGAATCTTCATGAGTTGCCGCCTAGGGTGTGAGATGAAAATTCAAGTGAAGGTTCGACCCCGCGTCAGTCGGCGAGCGTCGACCGCTTCGTGTGCCGTCATCTGCTGCCGTTTCTGGACGGGCAGCGGGCTCCGGCCGGCTCCGGGCGCCGCTCGCGGTCACGTGACGTGAGCTCAAATGCCGGGCGGAGGGCTCAAGTCGATTGCCACGGCGACGGTCGAGCGAAACGCGCACGACATCACCGCCGCAAAAAGGCAGGGCGGGCCGCTCAGTGGGCCTCCGTTCGGTGCGGAGGGCCCCGGGAAGGTCTCCGGTCCTCGCGGCGGGGCGATGCGGAAGGAACATGCGTTGACAGAGCAGTTGCGGCTGATGGCGGTCCACGCGCACCCGGATGACGAGTCCAGCAAGGGTGCTGCCAGCATGGCGAAGTATGTCGCCGAGGGCGTGGATGTCTTGGTGGCCACATGTACCGGGGGAGAGCGCGGCTCCGTTCTCAACCCGAAGCTTCAGGGTGACCCGGAGGTCGAGGCCAACCTCCAGCAGGTGCGGCGCAAGGAGATGGACGCCGCCCGCGAGATTCTGGGCGTCAAACAGGTCTGGCTGGGGTTCGTCGACTCCGGTCTGCCGGAGGGCGATCCGCTGCCTCCGCTGCCCGAGGGCTGTTTCGCGCTGGTGCCGGTGGAGGAGGCGGCCGAGCCGCTGATCCGGCTGATCCGGGAGTTCCGCCCGCACGTGATCACCACGTACGACGAGACCGGCGGTTACCCGCACCCCGACCACATCATGACCCACATGATCACGATGGCCGCGTTCGAGGCGGCCGGGGACCCCGACGCCTACCCGGAGTCCGGTGAGCCCTGGCAGCCGCTGAAGGTGTACTACAACCACGGCATGTCGATGGCCCGGATCCGCGCCTTCCACGCCTATCTGATGGAGCACGGCCGCGAGTCCCCCTTCGGCGAGTGGATCGCCGACTGGGACAAGGAGGGCCGCAGGGAACGCGAGTTCACCACCCGGGTGCAGTGCGCCGACTGGTTCGATGTGCGCGACCGGGTGCTGATCGCCCACGCCACCCAGATCGACCCGGACGGCCCGTGGTTCCTGGTGCCGCTCGACGTCCAGCGCGAGATCTGGCCGACCGAGGAGTACGAGCTGGCCCGCTCGCTGGTCGACACCTCGCTCCCTGAGGACGACCTGTTCGCCGGCATCACCGCCGACATCACCGTCTGACCCTGCCCTTGCCGAGGACTCCATCCGCTCAGGTGGGAGGCGGTGTCTCGACTCCGTGGAGCTTCGCGGCCAACCTCACGCCAGAATGCCCGCGTTGACGCTGATCGGCGCGGCAGTGTTGCCGTCCATCGACCGGAACGTCGGCCGCGGTCCGCAGATGGTGCACCCGGGGTCGCCTCGGCCCCGCAGCACGAATCGACTCTCGCTTGAATATTCATGAGTCGCACCCTAGGCTGTGACATGAAAGTTCAAGTGTGTGGTCGGCTTCGCGCCGGACGGTGAGCGCCGACCACTTCGCGCGTTAGGGAGAAGACATGTCTCGTTCTGTACAGAGTGTGCCTCGGGTGGGCGGGAAGGCCCGGAACATCGTCCTGTGGGTCCTTCGGGTCGTGCTGGCCGGCGTGTTCGTCATGGTGGGGGCTTCGAAGTTGGCCGGCGCGCAGGACATGGTCAAAATCTTCCAGGACGTCGGTGCCGGGCAATGGCTTCGGTACGTCACCGGCTCCTTGGAGCTGGCCGGGGCCGTCCTGTTGCTCGTTCCCCGACTGAGTGCCCTGGGTGGTCTGATACTCACCGGGGTCATGACGGGCGCATTCCTGACCTGCTTGTTCGTGATCGACGAGAGTCCGGTACCGGCAGCGGTGCTGCTCGTCCTGGCGGCAGTCGTCACGTGGAACCGCCGTCAGCGCACGGTCGGCGTCGTCGGCCAGAGCGGGACGTCCGCTTGATCGGTCCGGGCCCGGCTCGAGGGTCCGGCCTGCGTTGCTCATGAAGTCGCACGGTGCCGTCCGCCGCGTAGAGCGGGCAATGCCGGAAAGTTTTCGCGCACGTTGCCGGACTGTCGCGGAGCTGAATGGGAGCCAGTCCAAGAGGAGGACATGTGACGGTCCAAGTGAACAACGTGCCAGGAGCGAACCGCTATGAGGCTCGCGTCGATGGAGCGGCCAGGGTCGCGGGCGTCGCGGAGTACATCCGTACGACGACACTCGTTGCGTTCCTGCACACCGAGGTGGCGCCGGAGTATGCGGGCGGGGGAGTCGGGTCCGCCCTGGTCCGCTCCGCCCTCGATAACACACGCGCCTCGAGGCTCCTCGTGCTGGCCACATGCCCGTTCTTCGCGGGCTGGATCGCCCGCCACCCCGAGTACCAGGACCTGCTGTACCAGTCACGCAGCAAGGTCAGTGACTGAACGAACGACCGAGCAGCCGAACACAATGGTCAAGGAGGCCCGAATGAGCGGCAGATCCGAGAAGAAGACGTACGAGGGGCAATCGATCACGGTCACGTTCGAGGCCAGGCGCTGCCTGCACGCCGCCGAATGCGTCCGTGGCCTGCCCGAGGTCTTCGACACGGCGAAGCGCCCGTGGATCCAGCCGGACGGTGCCGCGGCCGACCGCCTGACCGAGGTGGTGCGGCGCTGCCCCTCGGGCGCGCTGCAGTACGAACTCGCGGACGGCGGGACGGAAACCCCGGACCGGTCTGCGCGGATCGTCCGCGGCTCCACGGGCAGCTGACCGTGCGCGGTGAGCTGAGCGTGGAAACCGCGGAAGGCACGCGCGCCGAGACCAGGACGATCCTGTGCGCCTGCGGGCAGAGCGGCCATCAGCCGTACTGCGACCACTCGGGGCCCTGCGGTGAGTGATGTCGGGGTGACCGTCCTGCGGAAGAAATGGCCCGGGCCGCGTCGCCGTCGACGACGGGAACGGATCGGCGGGCACCCTGAGCCAGCCGGATCAGGGCCCGCCTGAAGGACCTCTACCTGCTGCCGCGCGGCACGCTCCCGCTCCTCCAACGGCCCCAACACTGACGGCTTTCGGCGCCCCCGCCGTAGAGACGACAGCCGCCGGGCCGCGGTTCTGCCAGGGGGACCAGGGGTGGGCGCATCGGCTCGCTTTGAACGCCCACGCTTGAACCTTCATGTGTCGCTGGCATAGGATGTGACATGAAAATTCAAGTAAGTGGCCGACCCTGTACCACTCATCAATTCAGTCTCTCGCGTGCTGCCGAGGAGTCCCACCGTGTCATCCCCCCAACAGGCCCCCATAGGCGTGGGCATCGTCGGTCTTTCCGCCAGGCGCGGTTGGGCTTCGCAGGCCCACCTGCCCGCGCTGCAACAGCTGGACGGCTTTGAGCTGCGCGCACTTTCTGCGAGCAGCGCCGAGTCCGCGCGGCAGGCCGCGGAGCAGTACGGAGTCGCGCGGTCCTTCGGGACGGCTGGCGAACTGGCGGCGGCCGACGAGGTCGACCTGGTGGTGGTCACCGTGAAGGTGCCGGACCATCGGGAGATCATCCAATCCGCCCTGGCTGCAGGGAAGATGGTGTTCTCCGAGTGGCCGTTGGGCAACGGACTGGCCGAGGCCGAGGAACTGGCGGCCACCGCTGCCGAGCGCGGGCTGCACACGTTCACCGGACTGCAGGCCCGGTCCGCGCCGGCATGAGGTTCCCCCGAGATGCGGGAAGAGGTGACAGAGGGTCAGATGGGTTTCATGAGAGGAGCCCAGACGATGCCTGCGCCGAGGAAGTACCCGCTGGAGTTGCGTGAGCGTGCGGTCCGGATGTACCGGAGTGCCGAGCCGAAGCCTGTGATCCGCCGCATGGCCGAGGAGCTCGGCGTGCACCACGAGGCCCTGCGCAACTGGATCCGGCAGGCCGAGGCCGATGCCGGCGAGAGAGACGACATGCTCACCACCGCCGAGCGGGAGGAGCTTGCCGCTCTGCGCAAGGAGAATGCCCAGCTCAAGCGGGCGAATGAGGTCCTGCGGACGGCCTCGGCTTTTTTCGCGGCCCAGCTCGACCCGACCCGGCCCAGGTGACGGCGCTCGTTGACGAGCACCCGCATCTGGGGGTCGAGCCCGTACTCCGGGAATTGAACATCCCCTCCTCCACCTACTACCGGTGGCGCCAGGCCGAGACCGAGCCGTGCGAACGGCACCGCCGGGATGCCGAGCTGACCGGCAGGATCCGGCAGGTCTACGAGGATTCCGGCGGGATCTACGGCTCTCCCCGTGTGCATGCCGTCCTCAGGCGTGAGGGCGTCCATGTCGGCCGCAAACGGGTCGAGCGGCTCATGCGGCAGGCTGGCCTGGCCGGGATCAGCCCCCGCCGGGGCAAGGGCTTCACCCGACGTGACCCGGACGCCGATCTGGCCCCTGACCTGGTGCAACGCGACTTCACCGCGAACGGGCCGAACCGGCTGTGGGTCACCGACCTGACCATGATCCCCACCGGGGAGGGGCCGCTGTGGCTGTCCGCGATCCGCGACGCGTTCTCCCGCCGGGTCGTGGCCTGGGAGACCTCCGCCCGCGCGGACGCGGACCTGGTCCTCACCTCGCTGGAGTATGCCCTGGCCAGCCGCGAAGTCGCCCCCGGCGAGCTCGTTCACCACGCCGACCACGGCTGTCAATACACGTCCGTGAAGCTCACAACACGCCTGGTCAGGGCCGGTATCCAGGCGTCCATGGGCTCGGTTGGCGACTCGTTCGACAATGCCCTGGCGGAGAACCTGTGGATGGTCATCAAGACCGAATGCATCCGCGGCCGCGTCTTCGCGACCCGGGCCGAAGCGAACCTCGCGCTCTTCGAATACATCGACGGCTTCTACAACACCCGCCGCATCCAGAAACGACTCGGCTGGCTCAGCCCGATCGAGTTCGAGGAGAAGCACTACGCCGACCAGGCAGCGACCGAACAAGTGAACCTGAAACCACGTCAACCTGCCCTGACCAGCTAGTCAGCCACTCCCGCGCTGCGGGGGAACCTCAGCAGTGCGCTACCTGCGCGATCTGGTCGCCGACGGTTACGTGGGCGAGGTGCTCTCGACGAGCCTGGTGGCCTCGGGAGGAGGCTGGGGAGCGGTCTTCCCTGAAAACGGCGCCTACCTGCTGGATCGCGCCAACGGCGCAACCATGCTGACCATCCCGTTCGGGCACACCATGAGCGGCCTGACCATGGTGCTCGGCGATGTCGAGAAGATCACCGCTGTCACCGCCACCCGCCACCGAGAAGTCAAGGACCCGCAGTCCGGCCGGGTCTACCGGCCCGACGTCGCCGACCAGGTGGTGTTCGGAGGCGTGCTCTCCTCCGGCGCCGTGGCCTCTGTCCACTACCGCGGCGGCATCTCGCGCGGCACCAACTTCCACTGGGAGATCAACGGAACGGACGGCGACCTGGTCGTCACCGGCGACACCGGACACCTTCAGTTGGGCGAGTTCACCATCGAAGGGGCGCACGGATCCGACGCCAAGCTCAGCCGGCTCACCGTACCCGAGCGGTACTTCCACCCCGCACTCCAGGAGCTGCGCGGCACCCCCGCATACAACATCGGCGCCGCCTACGCGCAGATCCGGCGTGACCTGACAGATGGCACCTCCGAGATCCCCGACTTTGCCCACGCAGCCCGACACCACCGACTGCTCGACCGGATCGAGCGCGCGGCGGAGCGCGCCTGACGGGCCTTCCCCCGCGATGGTGGACATGCTCCATTGATCACGCGGCGAGCGTGAGTTTAGTGGTGTGGTGTCGGTGTTCGTATTCGTTAGGGCTGCGTTGGCCGTTGGCCGAGTGCCGACGGCGGGTGTTGTAGCGGGTCAGCCAGGAGAAGACGGTCCTGCGGCAGGCGCCGGCGTCGCCGTAGTCGTGGGCGCCCTGGAGGGTCTCGCGTTTCAGGGATGCATGGAAGCTTTCGCAGGCCGCGTTGTCCGCGCTGGTGCCGACCGCGCCCATCGACCGGGTGACCCCGAGCTGGTCGCAGAGGCCCAGGCCACCCACATGACCCTGAGAATGCTCGCGGAGCGCATCGAGCAGCTCACCGGGCAGATCGATGAGCTGAACCAGCGCCTCACCCGGCTCGTCGAAGCCCACGCCCCACAGCTACTCGTACCGGTGGGCATCGGTCCGGACAGCGCCGTCACTCTCCTGATCACCATGGGAGACAACCCCGAGCGACTGAGCACCGAGGCGTCCTTTGCTGCCCTTTGCGGAGTCAGTCCCATCGAGTACTCCTCCGGCCGGCGGAGCACGCGCCGGCTCAACCACGGCGGCGACCGGCAGGCCAACGCTGCCCTGCATCGCATCGTCTTCACCCGACTACGTCACGACCCGCGCACCCAGGCGTACTACGAGCGCCGCACCCAGGAGGGCAAGACCCGACGTGAGATCATCCGATGCCTCAAGCGGTATGCCGCCCGCGAGGTCTTCAACCTGGTCAGGCCGATTGCCCGCACCCCCACGTTATAGGGGCGTCGGTGAGAGGTGCGTTCGAAGGCAAGCCCCTACAGGCGCGGCCGGCGGGGGCTTCCGGGCGGGTGTGCTGCAGCTCCGGCGGTGGCACGGTACCCCCCCCCGGGCTCTCCTCCACCGAGCACTTGACGCGAGGGCGTAGTGATGACACACGCCTGCGGTAGATGCGTCCCGGGTACCTCGGCGACCAGTAGGCCATGTCATTCGCTTCTGCAAAGTTGAATGCCTCCGGGAGGTCTTTGAGGGGATGCCTGCCACCGCCTGGCCTAGGGGGTACCAGCTTCTCGCCGACGCGGATGCGAAGTGCCGGGCATGGCTGGTCGGGCTTCGGCCGGAGCGGGCCAGGGGCGCTACCGTCTGCCTGTCCAGCTCGCCGTGTGCGCGGACGATGGGTATTCCTCGAAGAGTGGGGGCGCTCCACATCGCGCGGTCAACGGCTCGCGTAGGGATGGGCGGCAATGGGCGGCACGGCGGGATGGGGGTGCTGGCCGTGGGCGCCCCAGGGCCGGCGTGCCTCATTCCGCCTCCCCTGTCGTGTCCCCGAGGCGATCGGTCTCGGAGAGGGCCAGCATGCGGGCCGCGGTGAGCGGGTCCTCGGGGTCGGCCGCGGCGGCCAGCAGCCGGGCGGCTGTTCCGGCCGGCTCATCCGGCGGGACGACCAGGAGGACCCAGCGTCCCACGGAGCCGCAGTCCAGGGAGATGACGTGCGTCTCGCCTCCGGGGCCGGCCGGCTCCACGGCGATCACCCGTCCGGGCGCCATGACGCTGCGCGGGGTGTCGGGCCATTCGGCGGGGTCCACGGTGACCCGTACCGTCGTGTCCGGGTCCGGTTCCAAGGAGCCGGCGTGCGAGGGAAGTTCGAGCTCCAGTGCAGCCCAACGCGGCCACCAGGTCCCGTCCAGCGGGCCGTGGCTGACGTCCGGGGTGAGGGCCAGGCGAGGCGTGGGCATGCGATACGTGTGCGCATGGGCCGAGGAAGCACCTTCGGCCGGTGTTCTGGAGTCGTCGGACGACTGCCCGTTTCGTCACTCGCCGGGAACGGCACCGCCGGTCGCGCTGCGCGAAAAGCTCTCGGTGCGGTCAGCTTACCTCTGGATGAGGAGAAGAGGACGGGCGAGAAGGGGACGGGTCAGTCGTCCGGCGGTGCCTCCTCCGGCTTCGCCCGATCCTCATGCTCCTCTTTGTTCCTCCTCCTGCTCCTCCATCAGACGGATGCCCTCATGTGTCAGCGCGACGGTGGCGGGGGTGTGGTGTGATGTCCAGTCCACACTGATCAGGCCCTCGTCGGCCAGATAGGCGCAGGCGGCGGAGAGATCCTCGTCGAGCAGGCCCAGCTCGGCGCGCAGCGCCGAACCGTTGACCTCGGGGCGGTTGTGCTCGACGGCCCCGTACAGGGATCGCAGGACCGCCTTCCGGTTGTTCTTGCGTTCGCGGAGTTTCGTCATGGCTGTCGTTCTCCGGTTCGACGGCCGCGCGAGGACGGAGGCGACGGCGGATCCCCGGGCCGCTCGGATCCGGGTCACACCTCGTCGGCGTGCGGCTGTGTCTGCTCTGTCGAGGCGCTGGTCGTGAGCCAGGACAGTGCGGGCTCCGCCGCTTGAGCGGTGTCGAGGGTGATGTGGAGGCGGGTCCCTCCTGCGGGGCCCACGGGATAGCTGCGCTGCTCGGTCGAGGCGAAGCAGCGCCGGAGCACTTCGGCGACGCGCCGGGCGACCTCTGGCGTCGCGGCCACGATGCGGACCTCGGCGTGGCCTTCGGACGGAAAGGGCTCGTGTGTCATACGGACCTCCTGGCAAGTGGGGGTGCGACCACCGCTGAGGCCACTGCCCGACGCCCGTCGACGGCCCGGGGCTGCGGCGCGTCGCCGCGGTAGCCCCCTTTTCAAGGGTATGCCGGGCAAGGGAGCGAGCGTGCCACGGCCGACCCCTCGCGGAAGACCGGCGCTCGCCCGGAGTGGGTTGTCGCCGTCGTCGGCCGCCACCGTGCCACCGTGGCGGGACCGGCCGGGAGTACGGGTGGAGACACCGAGGGCATGCCGCGCACCGGCTCCGACACCGGTGCCGCTCTCGGTGATCGGCGACGCCGGGTGTCCGCGCCCGGGGCAGGGTTCGATCCATGAGCGCGCACATGCTCCTCCCGACGACCTCGGACCTCCCCGTGCCCCGGTCGGCACCGGGCAGGTCGCGCACGCGCAGGCCGGGCGGACCGGTGCGGGAGCGGGGATCCTCGCCCCACGAGGGAGAACGCCTCCGCCCGCTGACGCGAGGCCAGGTCGAGGACCACCTGCAGGAGCTGGGTGACCTGTACGCGGAGGTCTTCGGCGCGGCCCCTGGGCGTGGAACGAGGCGCGTGCCGCCTTCCTGCGACACCTCGAGGCCGACGCACCACGCCCCGGGTTCTCGCTGCTGATCGCGGAGGTCACGGTCCTGACCGGATACGCCTACGGCTTTCCCGTGGGCGGCGCCGGTCCTTGGCGGGCGGGCTTCGACGGACACGTTCGGGAAAGCCTGCTCCGCCGCGTCGCCCCGGGCGGCTCTTCGTCGTCTCCGGGATCGTCGTCCCCTCCCGCGTGCGTCGGGAGAACCAAGGCCGTGCCCGGAACCTCGCCCGGCGCCTCCAGCGGTGACTGCTCGCCGACCACGTCGCCGCGCTCGGAGTCAGATGGGTGGAAGCCCGGGACGCCGGGGTGGCCGAGACGTTGAGGTCGTGGGGGTGGCGGAGCGCCGAGGGCGACACCCACACGGCCGGACCACCCTGCTTGTTCCACGTGCTGGTGCTGTCTGTGGTGGCGTGAGCAGCGCCGTCGGTGCTGCCGGGTGGCATCAGGCGGACAGTCGGTCGCACAGGGTGTGCAGCGGTTCGTCCGCGAGGGGAGGGGATGAAACGGCTCAGTCGTCCGAGCCCGTTGTCCAGGTCGCTGCCTGGAGCCTCGATCAGGCGGTCCGCGGCGGCAAACCTGCCGCACTGGCAGTTGGGGCAAAACGGCACGATTTGGATGTAAGGCACTAGCCTCGGGCCATGGTGACGCGCACCCGGCTGTATCACGACGGCACTCTGGTCCTGGAGGGCTTTCCCGCCAGTGACGTCTCTGCGCATCTCGCTGATCCGGCGTCAGTCCTGTGGCTGGACCTGCACCGGCCCGGAGACGCTGAACTCGCCATGCTCGGTCAGGAGTTCGGCATCCACGAACTGGCTCTGGAGGATGCCGCTCACCATGGACAGCGGCCGAAACTCGACCGCTATCGCACCCACGAGTTCCTCAGCGCCTATGCCGTGGCCGTCAGCCCGGACGGTGCGCAGCTGACGTACAGCGAGATCGCCGTATTCCTCACCGGCCAGGCCATGATCACCGTCCGCAAGGACGACGGCCTCGACATCGAGGACGTCGTCGCCCGCTGGGACGAGAGCCCGGATCTGGCCGGCCACGGCGTCGGATTCCTGCTGCACGGCCTGCTCGACCATCTCGTGGACGGACACTTCGCCGCCGTCCAGCAACTGGACGACAGCATCGAGGAGCTGGAGGGCCTGCTCTTCGCGGCCGGGCGCCGTGAGATCGAAGCCGTGCAGCGCCGGGTCTTCGCACTGCGCAAATCGCTCGTCCGGCTGCGCCGCGTCGTGCTTCCGATGCGCGAGGTGGTCAACGGGCTCATGCGCCCCGGCCTGCACCTGATCACCGACCCTCTCGTCCCGTACTACCAGGACGTCTACGACCACGTGCTGCGTGCGACCGAGTGGACGGAATCACTGCGGGACCTGGTGGCCTCGGTCATGGAGACGAACCTCTCGGTCCAGGCCAACAGCATGAATCTGATCATGAAGAAGGTGACGAGCTGGGCCGCGATCATCGCCGTTCCCACCGCGATCACCGGCTACTACGGCCAGAACCTCCCCTATCCCGGTTTCGGCCACGAGTCGGGCTTCATCACCTCCGCCGCCGTCATCGTGCTCCTGTCCGCATTGCTGTATCTGACGTTCAAGCGCAAGGACTGGCTCTGACCGGCATCGGCACCGGCGACCAGGTCCCGAAGGCAGGAAACTACCTGGTCATGGCGGGCTTTTCGGGCCGGTGAGCGGAGTAGTGTGAAGACACCGGGAGTTTTTCGCGCACCGGCTCCGCTGCGGGTGCCGTTTCCGGTGATCGACAGCACCGGGCCGCACCCACGAGCCCGGGGACAGGTCCGCGCCATGGCCGTGACCATTGACCGTACGACATCGAGCAGGCGCACGCCGTCGCCGGCGGCCCGGCTGTCCCTGAGACCCGCGCCGGGCGGGCTGGACGGCATGTGGTGGCCTCGCTCCCGTGCCCTCACCCGTGAGCTGCCCACCCTGACGGCCGCACTGGGCGATCTCTGGGGTCTTATCACGGGTGTCACCGTGCACCCGGCCTACTGGCCCGTCCTGCCGCACTGGGTGTCCTACGCCGGGCGCACCGTGCAGGTGGGCTGGTCCACCGAGGAGCAGGATCCCCACAGACTCACTCTTTTCTCCGCTGACGGCCGCCGGGACGTGCTGGTGATTCCGCCGGAAACCGGTGCGGATGCCGCCGCGCAGTTGATGGTCGGCGACGGCGTCGATGCCTCGGCCCGGGAGCAAGCAGCAGACAGGATCGATGCACGAAACAGGGAAGAAGCCTGGGAGGCCGACGGCGGAGCAGGTCGACCGTCGTCCCGGCCCCGGCCCATCGGCTCAGCAGGGCCTTCGCCCGCCGGTCGGCGGAGGTGAGATCCCATGCTCGTCATCGCCGCGGGCGTGCTGCTCGTCCTGATCGCCGTCGGAGTCGTTCTGATCCACCAGCTCAATGGTCAGCACGCCGAACGGATCGCTGCCTTCCACTACAGCGATGTTCTGCCGGGGATCGGGCGTCGGACCCGGAGACACCGTCGGTCGGCGGTGGATGCGACCGTTCCGACGCGCCCCACCGCGACGGTGACCGCGGATGACATCGACTTCGGCCCGACCGTGGGCGGTAGAGGAAGGCGCGTCATGGCGATGTTGCGAGACCGGAAGACGTACCGCGAGAGGATCATGCAGGCTCTGTACCAAGCCGCCGAGGGCAATCGCCTCCTGGGCGTCGATGGGGCGAAGCTCCGCACCGACCTGGGTATCCCTGAGCAGGACATGGCCGCTGCCTGTATGTACCTGGCTGGTGAAGGCTGGGTCGTCGTGGACTGGGAGAGGGGCAACACGCCCGCGATGATCACGCTGACGCACCAGGGGATCCGGCAGATGGAGACGGAAGAGGAAGGGCGTGGCTGAACCGCCGCGTCGGCTTCTCGGACCGAAGTGAACTCTCGCAAGGATTGCTTATGGCGGATTAGTCCCTTTGACGTAACCTGGAAAGCGGGTCGGCGCACGCTCACGTGCAATGACCCGGAAGGGCGGCTCCGGCGGGTATACGCCGGAGCCGTTGCCTGTTTCCGCAACCGCGCCTGCGGCGAAGCGCTCGCGGGAGCGTCGTGCGGAGTACCGTGAGGTAGCAGGGTCGTATCGTGGTCGCACGCCGTGCGGTCGCACTGCTCTCTGCGGACGGGCGGACACCATGGCAGGCTCAGACACCCCCGACTTCCCCAGGCTCCTGCCGGACGCCGTGCACCGGTCGGTGAAACCCGGAACGGCCCTGCTGCGACTGGAGACCACCCACGCACGCGAGGGAATCCTGGACGGCGCATGGTGGCCGCGGTCCCGGGACATCGGTGC
The DNA here is from genome assembly GCF_042896945.1 of Streptomyces sp. NPDC001222. Classification (NCBI taxonomy): domain Bacteria; kingdom Bacillati; phylum Actinomycetota; class Actinomycetes; order Kitasatosporales; family Streptomycetaceae; genus Streptomyces; species Streptomyces sp. NPDC001222. The sequence goes on along the minus strand of NZ_JBIAXT010000036.1, from coordinate 20,427 downwards.
CGAGCTTCCCTCGCTGATCTCCGCGTTGACCGAGCATCTCGGGCCTGTCACCCGGGTCGGTCTGGACGGCAGCGCCTGGGACGAACTGCCGACCCGGGTGATGGTCGACGACCGGGTCGTGCACATCGACTCCTTCCCGGTCGGTGACGACACCGTCCTCATCACCCGAGGCGAAGGGGACCTTTTCTCTCTGTTGCTGGTCCCTCCGGACACGTCGCCCGACGCGGCACGCGCCGCGATGGCCAGGGCCGTACGGGCCGAAAACGTCACCGAGGCCAGGCAGATCCTCATCGAAACGGGCAGCGACACGCCACCTACGCCGGCCTGACACGTCCGTCGCAGATCGACTCCCCACCCGGCCTGGACGCTAGATGCGGGCGAACTCCTCCGTCTGCTGGGCGAATTCCCGGGCCATGGCAGCGCTGACCGTGGGCTTGGTGTCGCGGATCGTGTCCAGGTAGTCGTCGGTGGTGGGGGTGGTCCGGGTTCCGGTGTCGAAGGTGCGCTCGAACTGGGCCTGGGAGACGGTGCGCGCCGCGTGGGCGATGTCGGCGGGGGTGAACCCCTCGCTGGCGGACGCGAGTACCGCGCTGTCGGCCCGTGCGCCTGCTCGGGCCAGGTAGCTCTCCCACAGCGCGGTCCTGGCGGTGTGGTCGGGAGGGCCGATCGGCAGCACGTAGTCGAAGCGGCCGTGCCGCAGGAACGCGGAGTCGAGCGTGGTCACGTTGTTCGTGGCGCAGACGAGCAGCCGTCCGTCCTGGCTTCGGAACCGGACGATCGCCTTGAGCAGTTCGTTGACGACGCCGACAGCGGTCGCGTCCGCGCCGCCGCGTTCGCCGGCGACCTCCTCGACCTCGTCGATGAAGACGAGGACGTGGTCGAGCCGGGCGATCTCGTCGAAGCGCCGGTTCAGCCCGGTCGCCAGGCCGTACTCGGCGGCCAGACGGGCGGGGAACAGTTCGAGGAAGGGCCATCCCAGGCGGCTGGCGATCGCGTGCGCGAACGTGCTCTTGCCGGTCCCGGGCGGGCCGAACAGCATCACCGCCCGTGGCGGTTCCACTCCGTGCTGGGCGGCCAGTTCGGGATGGGCCAGCGGCAGGACCAGGCGCCGCTCGATGAGCTGCTTCTCCCGTTGCATGCCCGCGACCTTCTGCCACAGCCCCCCTGGGGGCAGCTCCGCTCCGAGCGAGGACAGCGTGCCGGCCGACTGCGGGGTCACCGGTCCGCGTTTCTCGAAGAAGACCAGCCCGGGGCGGGCGCCGAAGTCACAGTTGCGCAGGGCGGTGGCACCGGTCTCGCCCTCGGGCAGGGCGGCCTGCACCGCGCGGACGCCGACGGCGAAGAGCCGTTGCTCAAGGGCGGTGATCAGAGCACTCCCCAGCCCTCGCTGCCGCCAGCCGGGCGCCATGCAGATGCGCAGGATCCATGCCCGTTCGCCCTCCACCCTGCTCACCGCGGCGCCGATCAGCACGTCGTCGGCCGTGGCCACCACGGCCGGGTGGCGGGTCTGGAGGGCCGTCACGGCGTCCGAGAGCGGGAAGAGCGGCGGCTCCTCGGTCGTGCCGCTCTGCATGTCGACACGGATCACCGCTTCGAGATCGTCCTGGGTGTAGTCCCTGACCCGCCAACCCGTCATGATCAGCTCCGCGTGTTCGGCCGTACCCCCATCATCAGCCGGTGCCCGGAGGATGCGCGCGACAGGCGACGGTCACGAATCCTCCCTGGTGCCACGGATCGCTCGGGCCGTAGTCGGCTTCACGCCGCGGTGCCGGGCGCGCTGCCTGCCGGGCTGAGGGACGTGTGGGTGCGGCCGGTGCCGGCCGGTGGCGCTGCCGCGGCGGGTGCGGCGGCAGCAGTTTCCCGGGCGAGGAAGGAGCCGAGCTCGCCGATCGTGCTCATGAGGGGGGCCGGGAAGACGACGGTGGTGTTCTGGTCGACACCGATCTCCACCAGGCTCTGGAGATTGCGCAGTTGAAGCGCCAGGGGGTGGGCCATCATGGTGTCCGAGGCGTCGCCGAGCGCGGCTGCGGCCAGGGACTCGCCCTCCGCGTTGATGATCTTCGCTCGCTTCTCCCGCTCGGCCTCGGCCTGGCGGGCCATGGCGCGCTTCATGGTGTCGGGCAGCTGGATGTCCTTGAGCTCGACCAGCGTGACCTGCACACCCCAGTCGACGGTGGTGACGTCCAGGATCTGGCGGATGTCCAGGTTGATGCGGTCCGTCTCCGACAGTGTCTCGTCGAGCGTGTGCCGGCCGACGACCTTCCGCAGGGTGGTCTGGGCGATCTGGTTGATCGCCGCGTTGACGTTCTCCACGGCGACGACCGACTTCACGGCGTCGACGACCCGGAAGTAGGCGACCGCCGACACGTCCACGCTCACGTTGTCCCGGGTGATGATGCCCTGGGACTGGATCGGCATGGTGACGACCCGCAGCGACACCCGGTGCAGGGCGTCGACGAACGGGATGATGAACCGCAGTCCCGGGGAGCGTGTTCCGGCGAGTCGGCCGAAGCGGAACAGCACTCCCTTCTCGTACTGCTTGACAACCTTCACGGACAGGGCGAGGGCCAGGACGGCCAGAAGACCGATCACGACGATGAGAACGATCAGGGCTTGCATGTACTGCTCCTCGGGACGAGGACCACGTGGGGCGGAGACTCGCCGGTCGAGACCCCTGCATGTGCCTGCGCCGGCTCGTGAGGCAGGTCCGAAACCCGTGAAGGCACCGGTCGTGGCGGCCGTCTCACATGCCGATGACCAGGCAACTGGCGCGATCCGTCCGTGCCGGAACGGCCGCTGAGGCGGGGCCGTCCTCCTCGTGCTTCCCTGCCTCGTCCGGTTCGAGTGGCCGGTCGGCGGCGGAGACGGCGTGCCGGGTCTCGTCCGCGGCGATGAGAGCGCTTGCGGTCAGCGGTGGGCCGTCGTAGTCGGACGCGGCCGCCATCAGGCGGGCCGCCGACTCCGTCTCGGTCTCGGGCGGGATGACCAGCAGGTCCCAGCGGCCGGTGCCGTAGGAGAGCAGCAGCAGCTTGTGCGGGTCGATCTCCGGGGTGAACCATCCGGCCTTGACGACATGACCGCCCACGGGGATCTCGTGCGGGATGACCGGCCAGTACGTCGGGTTGACGGCGATGCGGGTGATGCGGCCCCACAGAGGGTCCAGCACATCGGTCAGCGCGGGCAGCTCGCTCAGCAGGTCCCGGGAGCGGGGCCACCAGGCACCGTCCAGGAGGCCGCGCGACGGGCCGTCGGTCTTCAGCGCGAGACGCGCGGCCGGGGCTGCGACGGGCTCGTGGTGTGGCAGGGCTTGGTGCAAGGTCGCCGACATGATGCGGACCCGTCTCCGGGCCGCCTTGGCGGCGACCCGGGTTTCGTCTCTCGCCGAGAACGACCCGGCGTGGAAGCCGGTGTGCGAAATGCCCTCGGTGCTGTCCACGGTACTCCGCACACGCCGGGGCGGTTGTGGAGACGCCGCCGCATTCGGTGAAGCGGCTGTCGATACCGGCGGCAGTGGGCCGAGGGCGCCGGGGCCCTTCGTATGCCGGCTCCCGGACCGGTCTCACGCCCGACGGCCCGCATGCCCCGGCCCAGCACTCCCCTGGCTCTGTGACGTGTGTTGTTCCGTTCAGCCCGTCACTCCCCGCCAGTCCGCCGGGCCTCGGCGAGGAGTATCCTGGTGATTACCGAGAGCATCTCGTACACCGGCTTCCACGCCGGGTCGTTCTCGGCGATTCATGGCAACCGGGCCGGCCGTGACCGGCCCGGGGTTGGGTCCGCGTCATGACCGCGACCATTCCGTTCACACCCGCAGTCGGAGACCGGGCCCCTTCTTCGTCACCGCTCCGACTCACGCTGGCGCGGGCCGGCGCCCCTCCGGCCCTGATCGACGGTGCCTGGTGGCCCCGTTCGCGCAACCTGACGGAGGAGCTCCCGGCGCTCGTCGAATGTCTCGACCCGCTGTGGGGGCGGATCACCCGGATAGCGGTGAGCCGCACGTTGTGGCCGGTCATCCCGGGTGAAGTGCCCGCGCACGGCCACATGGTGCGCGTCGGCTGGTCCAACGCCGGGCAGGACCCGCACAAGCTGTTGCTGCTGTCCTACACCTTCGGCCGCTGGGACCTGCTGGTGATCCCACCGGAGACAGCCCCGGCCACCGCGGCCCGGCTCATGGCCGCGGCCACCGACCCGTCACGGAGCCTCACGGCGACCGGCCTGATCCATGAGGCCGAACGTTTCCGGGCCGCGGCAGAGGCAGCGGCCGACTCGGACTCACTCGGGGAGGCGGTCTGGGACTCCGAAGGCGGACACGACGCCCCCCACCCCGCCTCACGCACTCCTGACGGACCGGTCACCGGTCACGGGCCCCCCACCACGGCAGCAGGAGCATGGGAGATATGGGCACCTTCGTGACGGTGAGCGTGCTGCTCGCGATGATCGTCTTCGGTGTGATCGTGATTCAGCTGTTCACCGCGAGCCACGATGATCGCATGGAGACCCTGACCTTCCGGCCGTACCCGGCGGTGGCGGTTCTCGCCATGGCACCGCACGGGGAAGTGAACCCGCTCCAAGGAGCATCGCGGAGCCGCCCCCGCCGGTAGGACTTTCGCAAAGAGCGGCGGGAGAGGAACGTAGTGTGCCGTCGGCCATGTCCATGGTGGTGCGCTGCCGGCTCACTCCAGGAGGGCGAGGTCGTCGGTGGCGCTCCCGCGCCATTCGATCAGCAGGAGCGTCGCATCGTCCGTCGTGATCCCGCCCCGCGCCCGTTGCAGCGTGTGGGAGAGGGAGCGCGCCACCGTCCGGATCTGCTGCGCCGTGGGCTCAAGGCGGTTCACCCACCCGATGAGCTGCTCCTCACCGAATTCCTCACCGCCGACATCGCGCTCCTCTATCAGTCCGTCGGTGAAGCACAGGATCCGGTCGCCGGGGATGAGAGCCACTTCACTGATCCGGGGCTCGTGACCGCCGAAACCGACGGGCAGCGTCGTCGGGCCCTGCAGCCGTCGTACGACACGGTGTCCACGGATCAACAGAGGAGCGGGATGTCCGGCGTTGACCCACTGAAGCCTGCCCGTGGCCGTGTTGAGCCGCATCATCTGAGCGGTCACGAAGTGGTCGGGGCCGAACTGCTCGGCGACGGCCCGGTCCATGAACGTATAGATCTCCGACAGGCCGACGCTGATGCGCCGGGCATGCCGGTAGGCTCCGATGACCACCGTGGCCATCGTGGCGGCGTCCAGTCCGTGGCCCATCGCGTCGACCATGGCCACATGCAGGACATCGCCGTTGAGGGCGTAGTCGAAGCTGTCGCCGGCCACGTCGTAGGCGGGTTCCAGCATCCCGGCCAGCTCGACCCGGGGCGTGGACATCGCCAGCGGTGGCAGCAGCGACCACTGGATCTCCGCCGCCACACTCATCGGTTCCCTGCGGCGCAGCCGGAAGAACAGATCGGTGTAACCGTGCTTGGTCACCAGCATGTCGGCCACGAGCGAGGCGAGCCTGCGCAACAGCCGTCGCTCGTCGTCGTGGAGACGGTCCAGGGTGACGGCCAGGACGCCCACCTGGTCGCCACCGTCCAGCAGGGGCATATAGACCCGCACACCGTCGGCCTGCGAAACCTCGACGGGACGCGCTTCCCGGAAGGCGCGTCCGGCGTCGGAGCCGTCGATCGGCTGCGGTTCCCCGGCCGCCAGCCCGTCGCCCGGCAGGGGGACGAGCCACACCTGGCCGTAGTCCTGCAGGAAGAGCGAGGTCTCGCGGCCGTCGAGCATGCCGATCTGCCGTGCGACGAGCGGACCGAGCTCGTGCGGCGGCAACTCGTGCCCCTGGTCCAGCAGGACTCCCAGAAACTCCTCCCCGAAGCGCTCCGACCGGGTGGAGCCTTCCGCGGGTCCTTGCCGCTCACCGCCCGTCATCGCCGTGGTCCCGGGGGACGTTCGGGCGGATCCTCACGAAGGTGCTGTGCATACGAACTCCCGACGGAGACTCACCGGCCGACGCGGTGGGGAACTTCCGCCCGGACCGTGGGGGCCGATCCACCGACTCCCCAACGAGTCGGCCGTGTGCTCGTGCGGCGAGGACCGGCACTACGGCCACCGGGCACCCCGCGTCCGAGCCGCGGCGGCTGGCCGGCACCGGCGGCGGCCTCAGGCGGATCGACCTCTCCGCCGTCGTCGTCCGCCGCCGCGAACATCTTGGTGGGGTCCGCGCCGTCTGCCGGCCTGCCCGCAGCATGGATCACTACCCTGCAGGGCAACCGACCCCGCCTACCAGTAGTGGCGTCGACCGGCGACGGCGTGTCCCATCGCGCCGAGGATCCACAGGATGGCTCCGACGACCAGCAGGATGATCCCGATGGTCCACAGGATGGACAGGCCGGTGAGGAAGCCGACGACGAGCAGTATGACGCCCAGGATGATCATGATCTCTCCTTCGGGGAGTGGTGTCGGCGCGCCCGCGAACCGCGGTGGGCCGCAAGGGCGTCGGCGGGAACGGCCGATCTCCTCCTTACTCCACGCGGTGTGGTCCGTGGCGGCTGACCTGTAGGCGGACCTCGGCGGGCATGTCGATGAGGCCGGTGGACCGACGCGCGGTGCCGATCGGGCCTTCGCACAGGGCACCGAGAGTGGCGCCGGGCGTGCCCTCGGGGGTGAGGGTGAGCTTGATGCGGGTGTGATGGCGGCCCGGTCGGCCGGTGATGAGTACGCCCGCATGGCCTACCCCTGGCAGGGCACCGGCTTCGTTCGCGATCGCTTCGCTGAGTGCGCGGTCGCGCAGTTCGACGCCCTCCTGCGGGGGTGTGCCGCCGACGGGTAGTGAGCCGGGGCGGTGTCGGCTCCGCTGGGCGAGCAGCCACCACAGGGCGAGCAGGGCGGTGAGGACGAGGGCGGCGATGACCGCGGGCCACCACCACCAGCCCTGGCTGCTCCAGCGTGCCCGGTCGGCGGAGCCGAGCAGGACGTCGGCCGGGGTGGTCAGGGGCCAGCCGGCGGGTGGGGCCAGATCGTGCCGCCGGTAGAGGTCGAGCCCGGCGAAGAGGATGAGCAGTCCGCCGCCGAGGAGGACCAGTCCGGCGAGGGCCAGCAGAGTGCGGTTGAGGGCGGATCGCGGCGTCATGGCGGGCTCCGGTGCTGCGGGTCTTGTGTCAGCGGGTGCGTCGCCGCGCCCGTACGGCGATGCGGGGAGGACGGGCGAGGGCGAGCCGGTCGCGCTCCTCGTCGAGGACGGCGGTGAGGTCGTCCTTCACCTGTCGGGGGTCTCGGAAGCGGACGTCCGCGCGGGCTTTGATGCGGTGGCGGCCCACCAGGACGTGTGCCGCGCCGACTCCGGGGACCCGCATGGCGGCGTCGCGCAGCAGGACGGCGGCGCTGTTGCGGTCCACGAAGGCCCGCAATCGCGGGCAGCCGGCGGGTGAGCGCAGGGGCAGCCAGCGTCGCTGACCGGGGGTGAGGGCCAGGACGATCAGCCAGACGCCGACGGCGGCGGCCACGGCGGCCCCCGTCAGCATCCACACGTCGTCCACCGGGCGGGTCGCCAGTTCGTAGGCCAGGTGCCGTCGCCAGGCCGCGGCCGGACGTCCCGCCCGTACGGCGACGACGTCGACGAGCGTCGCGACCGCGACCACGAGGATTACCGCGGCGACGAGCGCCGCCGTGACGCTGCGCGCCGACCACTTGCGACGGGTTCGGTGCCCTCCTCTGCGCTCACCGGCTGTGAGGTCCGAGGGGGACACGTCGCGTTCGGGAGGATCGGGCTCCTTCGTCAGCGGCACTGCGGCACGGTGCCCGGACGACGCGGAGCCGCGGCCCGGGGGATGTGGACCGGATGTCATCACGATCGCCCTTCCTGCACGGCGTGCCCGGTGACCCGGGCCGCCCGGCCGCTCACCGGACCCGCCCCCGGCTCGGGTCGGTGGCGGTCACCAGCCGCCGGACGGTGAGGAGGACCTCTCCCACTCGCAGCCCGGTCAGCTGGGCGACCCGTTCGGCGACGTCCCGCTGGATCCGCTCGCAGACACGGGGGATGTCGGTGGGGTAGGGCAGGTCCATGGTCAGATGCAGGCGCACCGATCCGGTACGGACGGCGGCGGAGGCGTGGGGTGCCGCGGGTCCGCCCCGATCGGGCGGTACCGCGGCGCGCCGCGACTGCGCCGCGCGCGCGGCCTGCGCGGCGATGCGGGCGACCACCCTGTCCGGGATGACGGTTGCGCCCCGCTCGGCCGGGAGCGGCAGCCCGGCGGCCGGCGCCGGCGGGCCCGACCCCTCACCGGGGGAACCGGGCCGGGTCTTCACCGCTGCCTCCGTGTCCGGAGGTCCAGGTCGCCCTGTACGACGAGGCCGACGATCAGCCCCGCCGCGCCCAGGACCAGCACCAGCAGAAACGCCCAGAAGCCGCCGAAGTAGCCAGCGAAGCCGAGGGCCATACCGGCCGCGAGTCCCGTCGTTGCTGTGTTCATCTCGCACTCACCCGTCTCGCGAGCGTCCCTCCCGCCGTGATCATCCGCTCGTGCCCGAGGACACGGCGGTGCTCCCGGCAGCGGTCACCTCACGCGGCCCTCGTCCGGTCCGGTCTGTTCCTCCTCGTCGTCGGGCAGGTGGACGTCGTCGACGGCGATGTTCACCTCGACGACCTCCAGGCCCGTCATCCGCTCCACGGCGCTGATGACATTGGTGCGTACGCCGCCCGCGACGTCGACGATGGAGACGCCGTACTCGACGACGACGTCCAGGTCCACCGCGGCCTGCCGTTCCCCGACCTCGACCTTGACGCCGCGGGTGACCGCTCCGCCTCCGCCTGCGCCGGGGACGCGTTCGCGCATGGTGCCGAAGGCGCGGGCCATCCCCGCGCCCAGGCTGTGGATGCCCGGTACCTCGCGGGCGGCCATGCCCGCGATCTTGGCCACCACACCGTCCGCGATGGTGGTCCTGCCCCGTGTCTCGGCCGGAGCCCCGGCCCCGGTGCGGCCCTTGAGCGCGCTCACGCCCGCTTCGGGCCGGCTGCCCCCGCCGACGCTGGTGATGTTGTCCGTCATGGCGGTCGCCTCGATCGGTCGGCCGGACACCGGAATGGTGCCCGTCTAACGTTGGACATACCGGGCGGCACAATCCTCACGCGTCTGGCATGTGATGTGCGTCACAACTCGTATCAGGGGTACACGATCGTTCCGAGCCTGCGTGGGAGCGTCATGATCGAACGCACTGCTTCCCCACGACTGGGGTGCGACCTGCCCGACCGCCTGCTGGCGGTACGGGCGGCCGAGGGGGACGAGGACTCCTTCGCCGTTCTCGTCCAGCGGCACAGCCGGTCCCTCCTGACCCTGGCCCGTTGCATGCTGGGCAACCCCCAGGACGCAGAAGAGGCCGTTCAGGACGCCTTCGTCAGCGCCTGGCGCCACCTGCCGGAATACCGCCACAGGGCGGAGTTCCACACCTGGATGTACCGGATCACCGTCAACCGCTGCCAGACCATGTGCCACCGACGGCCGCCGCCTCTTTCCCTGGACACCGTCGCCGAACCCGCGGCGGGCGACGCGTGGAGCCAGCCCGCCCGGACCGCCGAGGAGGACGCGGCCATGGCCGCCCTGTTCCGCGCGCTCGCCGAGCTGGACGCCGGACAGCGGGTCTGCTGGATCCTGAGGGAGGTGCAGGGCCTGCCCTACAAGGAGATAGCGCACGTGACGCGTACCGACGAGCAGACGGCACGCGGCAGACTGTTCAGGGCACGCCGATCCCTGCAGGAGGCGATGGGCTCATGGCGCTAGACGACCCGCACACGCGGCCTCCCGAACCGCCCGGAGCCGGCGGGCCCCGCAACGGCTGGGCCGCCGCCGACGTGCCCCCGATCGCAGGCGATGAGGTACTGCCCTGCGGCCGCCTGCTCAGCCGGGTCTGGGAACAGGCGCGGGACGCACCACCGGCCGCGGACCCGCACCCGGTGTCCTGTCCATACTGCCGAGAGGCGGTCGAGGGACTGGCCACGGTGAACGCGGCCGCCCGGACGCTGCGCGACGAGGACCCTCCGGGCCTGCACGCACTCGCCGACCGGGTCATGGACGTCGTCAGGGCAGAGGTCCGGTTCGGGCGGCTGCTGCCCCTGGCCGACCCCGACCGGGACCTGCGGATCGCCGAGAGCGCCGCGGCCAAGGTGCTGAGGCGGGCCGCGGACACGGTCCCCGGTGCCAGGGCCGCGACCTGCCGGCTCGTACACGAGGGCAACGGCACCGACGTGCGGGTGACCATGACCCTGGCCGCCGCCCTCGACCGCCCGCTGCCCGACCGGGTCCACCAGGTACGCCGATCGGTCCTCCACTCGGCCGGACAGGACCTGGGGCTCACGGTGACAGCCGTCGACATCACCGTGGCCGACGTACTGGAACCGGGACCGACCCTCGGTCCCCGCCTCCCGACGGGCGGTGGCGCATGATGACCGCCACCGGCACCACCGCGCTCCCCGGCGTCGCGGCCGAGGCAGCCCTCGCGGTTCCTGGCGTGGCCGCCCTGCAGCCCCGCCTCGCCCGGCGCCTCGCGGCAGCCGCCGCGCCCACCCGGGCGGACACCACGCCACCTGAGGCCGGCGTACGCGCCGACCGGGCGCCGGACGGTTCGGGATGGCACATCGAGGTGCGCTGCGTCCTGACGGAGGGTCGGCGGGCGCTGGACATCGCCCGAAACGTCCACGACCGGGTGACAGCCGCCCTCGTCACCCACCTCGCCACCCACGGTGCCGCGGAGCCGGTCACCGTCGCGGTCACGGTGACCGGTATCGCCGCCTGGCGCGACGCGGCATGAGCGGCGGCGCGGGCACAGGCCCCACGAACCGTCGTTCGGCAAGCGGCAGGTCGCCGACCGTGGGAGCGCGCTGCTCCCCGTCCGGAAGTCCTACATGGGTGGTCGCGGCTCAAGCCTCGGTGCCGCCGACGATCCGGCTCCCGTACGGGGTGACCGGCTGTGAGTTACTCCTCCGGACGTGTCGAAGCCCGCCCACCATGGAGCTCCAGACTCTGGCGTGTCGCATAAGACATCGGCCTGTCGAGCCGCTTTTGTACAGAGCAGCCGTGGCGGCCCCGTCCGCGGGCGAACGCCGGAGCGTGACTGTTCACGGATTGACGCTCACTGCGGTGATTACCAAGCTGGTGGGGGGTTGCGGAAGGGACTGCGGTCGTGAGCGGTGGACAAAGTGGGCTCACTCGATTGCTGACAGCAGCGGAGACAGCGGCGCCGGCGGACGCCGTCGACGTGATCGCGGAGGACCTGCGGCGGCGTTTCGAGGCCACTAAGGTCTCTTTCCTCATCGTGGACCTGACGGGGAAGGCGGTGGCTCGGCTGTCCACCGCTCCCACTCAGGGTGGGCGGCAGGCCGAGCGGGTTCCCCTGTTCGGCAGTGTCTACGAGGAGGTGATCCGTACCCAGCGCCTGTATCAGGACGCGACCGGCGAGGGGCAGCGGGTGATCGTGCCCGTCACCAACCGCGGGGATGCGATCGGGCTGCTGGAACTGCTCCTGCCGACCGGCCCTGGCGAGGACGTGCTCGACGCAGTCGGGGAAGCCGCCCACATCCTGGCCTACATCGTGATCGCCAACGGCCGCTTCACCGATCTCTACACCTGGGGCAAACGCTCCAAGCCGGCCACCCTGGCAGCTGAAATCCAGTACCAGCTGCTGCCCCTGTCGCTGTCGTGCGAGGCCGCACAGTTCACCCTGTGCGGGAACCTGGAGCCCTCCGAGGACCTCAGCGGCGACACCTTCGACTACACCGTGGACCGCGACACCTTGCACGTGTCGGTGACCGATCCCATGGGCCACGACATGGATTCCGCCCTGGCCGCCACGGTCCTGGTGGGCGCCCTGCGCGGTGCCCGCCGGGCGGGCACCGGCCTGGGCGAACAGGCCCACCGGGCAGACCAGGCACTGATCGAACACGGCCACGGTCATGCCACCGGGCAGCTCCTGCGCATCAATCTCCATACCGGGCGGGCCCGGTTCGTCAACGCCGGTCATCCCTGGCCGCTGCGCATGCGCGACGGGGCTGTGGAGACGATTGCCTGCGAGGTGGACCATCCCTTCGGGCTGTCTGAGCTGACTCCCCACCCGTACCGTGTGCAGGACCTCGACCTGCGGCCCGGTGACCGTCTGCTCATGTTCACCGACGGCATGCTCGAACGTCACGGAGAGAAGGTCGATCTGCCCGCCCTGCTGGGGTGCACCCGGAATCTGCACCCGAGGGAGACCGCGCTGGCGCTGACGTCCGCGGTCCGGGACGCCGCCGACGGCCGGCTCGAAGACGATGCCACCGCCGTCTGCCTGGACTGGCACGGCCCCCAGGAGACCCAGCGGCACGTCAGCAGCGGCGCAGACACCCGGCAAGCCTCAGCCGCACGCACGAAGGACCAGTCGTGACCTGGGTGAACGGTGCCAACGCGAATGAGACATCACGAGGTGTCTGGAGAACCGTCCCACTTCTCCTCGGCGGCCCACCCATCGGGCGGCGCCGGGTCGGTGACGGGGGCCGCGAGCATCGGGTCCGGCAGCGCCCACATGCGCCATGCCTTCCACGCGGGCGCCCCTTCGTGCGGTGCTGCTGTTCCCCGTTACTCGAGTAGACCGAGTTCCCAAGCACTCGCCGGTGCCTTTGCCGAGTTGCTAGGCAGCCTCTTTGGCAGCCCGCGCCATGACTTGCGGACAACCGTGCACCAGAATGAGGGCTCGAAGCCGTTCGTGCGATGGCCGATGGAGGGCGACCGTAAGGCGGCCCAGACGGCTGTCTGTCATTGCCGGTCGCGAGTGGGCGGGGAGTCAACTCATTCTCAGCCTGCTCCGGCCAGGTTGGGCATTGGTTCGGGCGAAGCCATCCGGCTGTGGTCGGTAGATGCCGATACGCCGGGATCGATGCGACGGTTGCGCGATGCCGTCCCGGACGGGGGTCTGACTCTTGAGATCTTTGACCGAAGTGTCCAGTCACAGGCTTGTCGACCGTCGTTGCGGGCTGGCTTCTGCTGTCACCGAGCCACAGGGCGTGTCCCAATAGGGGCCTTGCCGAGTTCCAGGCGCCATCACGGTTCAGACCGCCCGAGCGGGCCGGTGCCATCCACTCAGCGTGTCACCCTGCGGGAGGCGAACCACCATGACGACCAGACAGCGCAGCACCTCCTCCAGTACGGATCCTCCCGTGCGGAGAGAAGTCGTGCTCGGCGTGGACACGCACGGTGAGGTTCACGTCGCCGCCGTGGTGTCCCCGCTGGGCAAGATCCTGGGCACCGAGTCCTTTCCGGCGACGGTGGCCGGCTACCGGCGGCTGCTCGTGTGGGCCCGCAGGCGGGGGACGGTGCGCCGGGCCGGTGTGGAGGGCACCGGTACCTTCGGCGCGGGCCTGTCCCGCTACCTGCTGACCCAGCAGATCCAGGTGTTCGAAGTGAACCGGCCCGACCGCACAGCCCGCCGTCTGCTCGGCAAGTCGGACCCGCTCGATGCGCAGGCCGCAGCGCGAGCCGTGCTCAGCGGTCGCACCCGGGCCCAGGCCAAGTCCGGCGACGGACCCGTGCAAGGCGCCCGGATCTACAAACTCGCCAAGGACTCCGCGGTCAAGGCCCGCACACAGGCGATCAACCAGCTCAAGGCCGTCCTAGTGATCGCCGACCCCGCCCTGCGGGAACGGTTGTCGAGCTTGGGCAATGCCGAGCTGTTCCGCACCTGCGCGCGCCTCGGCTCTCCCGAGGGTGGGGGAGACGAGGACGCGGTGGTCCAGGCCACCCACATGACATTACGCATGCTCGCCGAACGCATCGAACAGCTCACCGGGCAGATCAACGAGCTGAACCAACGCCTGACCCGGCTCGTCGAACGCCACGCGCCGCAACTGCTCGTACCGATGGGCATCGGCCCGGACAGCGCCGTCACTCTCCTGATCACCATGGGGGACAATCCCGAGCGGCTGAACACCGAGGCGTCCTTTGCTGCCCTTTGCGGAGTCAGCCCCATCGAGTACTCCTCCGGGCGGCGCATCACGCGACGGCTCAACCACGGCGGCGACCGGCAGGCCAACGCCGCCCTGCACCGCATCGTGTTCACCCGCCTGCGCCACGACCCCCGAACCCAGGCGTACTACGAACGCCGCACCCAGGAAGGCAAGACCCGGCGCGAGATCATCCGATGCCTCAAGCGGTATGTCGCCCGCGAGGTCTTCAACCTGGTCAGACCGGTTTCCCGCGCCCCCGCGTTATAGGGGCGTCTGAGAGCAAGCCCCGTCGGGAAGCATCCCGACGGGGCTTCTGCACGGGCGAGCTACGACGAAGTGTTGCGGCTGGCTCGGGCACCGTTGCACTCGGGCTCCCCGCTCTCGAGCACCCGGAGCAAGGATGCGGTGACGACACGTGTCGTACGGCCGATGTGTAGCACGCGGCAGGGGAATTCTCCGCGGCGCACGAGGTCGTAGCCCTTCGCTCGCGAGAATCCCAATGCCCTGGAGGCATCCTCCACGCTCCCCGTTCCCTCCCAGGTAGCACGTATGTGGGTAGGGCTGTAGCGGGGGCCTGGCAGCTCGATGTTTTCTCGATGCATTTCGAAGTCTTTCGTCCTTGCTCAGGCGGCTTCGCTTACGCATTGCCGGTAGATCTTGAACTGTGGAGAGCAGCGGCTGCGCGTAGCCGGCGGTTGGGTCCCCGTACTGCGGAGTCAGCTGGCGAAAATGACACAGCGGCAAGGGTCGGTAGCGGTTACACCCATACGAGCTGAGATCAATGACGCTACGGGCCGTCGATGGATGTCGATATTCGCCTCCACCAGAATGTGCCACTACCCCGGAACGGCGATAGGGCGGTTGCGTGCTGCAGAGAGCTGAAGGGGTCCCAGGATCTTGGGCGTGAGTTGTGTGGCTACCCGAGAGGCTGGGAGGGGCTATCCAGTCGATCTGGTGGTCGTCTTCGTGATGCCTTTCCACGTGCGAGCAGTTGTTGGCGGTGGGCCATTAATGATCCCGAGGATTGCCGGTTTGGCTAACCGGCAATCCCGCGCTATGTTGCGCCGCTTCGCAGTGAAACTGCTGCACGCCACGGGGCCACAGGACCGCCCGTGCCGAACGCCCTTCCGGGCTCCTTCTCAGTCAGTAG
This sequence comes from Streptomyces sp. NPDC001222, assembly GCF_042896945.1. Lineage (NCBI taxonomy): Bacteria > Bacillati > Actinomycetota > Actinomycetes > Kitasatosporales > Streptomycetaceae > Streptomyces > Streptomyces sp. NPDC001222. The sequence goes on along the minus strand of NZ_JBIAXT010000036.1, from coordinate 5,330 downwards.
GATCACCGGCAGAGCGGGGCGGGAGGCAACGGGGGACCGGCGACCGTCGGTCGAGTGCTTGAAGGCCCGTAGGTCGGCCGCAGTGCGCAGACGCATTCATGATCAGGTCCTCGTCGAGGTGCGGGGTTTCCACGCCGCGAGATCGTTTGGAGGAAGGCGATTGACTGAGTCCGATCAGCCGACGGCCCGATGGAAGAGCGAACCGATGACGACGCGGCTTATCGCTGCTGTACTCGTCACGGATCCTGCCAGCGGCAGACTCCTCATCCTGCGGCGGAGCAGCCACTTGGATTTCGCACCTGGCGAGTGGGACGTCCCCAGCGGAAAGGGCGAACCCCAGGAACCGATCACCGCGACCGCGGTACGGGAGCTGAAGGAGGAGACGGCCGTCGTGGCTGCCGAGGCGGACCTGCGCCTCGTCCACGTAGTCCATGGGGCCTGGGGAACGGAGGCCTCAGGGATGTTCATGGCCCTGGTCTTCCACACTGACCGGTGGAGCGGTACTCCTCATAATGCGGAACCGCACAAGCACGACACCATCGCCTGGGTGCCTCCGGATGACCTTCCGCAACCCTTCACGCACACCACCCTGGTCGCCGTTAAGCGGTACCTGGACGGGGGCCCGATCCTTTCGTTCGACGGCTGGCCGGAGACCTGCGGCCCATTCGTGGCCAGCACGTTGTCGTCACCAACCCGGGGTTGACCGAGTTCTTCTCCGACGACACCGGCCCGTCGCCAGACCTGCTGTGCTTCTACCCCCACGGCGACACCGTCGTCCTGGGCGGCACCGCCATCGACGGCGAAGGCGACGTCGCGCCCAACGACAGGCAGCGGGCGGCATCCTCGCCTGCTGCACCGAGGTCGAACCCCGCCTCGCTCAGGCACGCGTCCTGGAACACCGGATCGGGGTCCGGCCGACCCGGGTCATGGTCCGGGTAGACGCGGAGCGAGGGGAAGGCGGGGCCGTAGTCGTCCACAACTACGGACATGGAGGTGCCGGCGTCACGTTGTCGTGGGGGTGCGCCGAGGAAGTCCGGGAGTTGCTTTCCGCTAAGTGACTTGAAATGCCTTGGAGGTCACTCATCGCGCGCATGCCCGTGCTGGGAAGGACAGCAAGATGTAGCAGGTGCCGCGACAGGGGCCGCAATCGAGAAACCCAGAAGCCCCAGAGTGACCCCCCGCGGCCCCGATGTTTCCGAACCGTGGAAGGCTCAGGGTTCTCTCCGTTGCCGCCCGGCGTGAAGTTGGAGCGCAGCTTTCCTCCGCGATCCGTGGCTCGACTACTCACCACTCACCTCCATTCCGCAGCCCGCAGTCGACAAGGAGTAGCCCATGCGCGTCATCGGACCCGAAGACCTCGCCGCCGCCGCGCGCGCGATCGAGGACGGAGAACTCGTCGTCGTCCCGACCCAGCGCTGGTACATGGTCTGCGCCGACGCCGGCAACGCGCAGGCGTGCGACAGCATCATCACCGGCAAGCGCCGTCCGAGTGGCAAGCCGCTCGCCTACGTTGCCCCTTCTGCCTCCTCGTGCGAGGACGTCTTCACTTTCAGTCCGGAGGCAACGCGCCTCGCGACGGCCTTCTGGCCCGGCGATCTCGCACTGCTGCTGCCGTGGAAGAACCCGGATGCCGCAGCCCGGCACGCGGCAGTCGGATCACCGGCCCTGGTCACGGTCGCTCCCGGCATCCTCGGGGACCTCGCCGCGGCGGTGAAAGTCCCCCTCGCGGCGACCACAGCGAACATCTCCGGAGACGCAGGCCCGAACGACCCCGGCCCCGCCATCACCGTTGAGCAGGTCCATGCCTTCCTGGCCGCCTCTGGCCTGGAGGCCGGCGTCATCGTCGACGGCGGAGTATGCCCGGCGGCCAACCACATGACCATCGTCGACTGCTTCACGCCGGAGGCCAGGCTCGTGCGCACGGGCCTCGTTCACCAACGCGCCATCTCGGTGGCGCTTGGCACCGAGATTCGGATCGCCTGACTGCCAGGTCCCCTCCTGGCAGCTTGGCGGCCAGGAGGGGACCTCTGGAGTGAACACGGTGACTCCGACCAGAAGTTGTCGACCGAGAGGAGCTGACCTGCGGTGATGTCACGATCCCTGTAGATGGCCAGCGGTGACTCGTTTTTCAGGGCTTTTCACCAGCCTGCCGTGTTATGCACTCGATGTTTGTCGACGGTGACCGCCCATCGAGATCCACAGGGCGCGAGAGGTTCCAGGGCCCGGGTACCGGAGCGACTCTGTGTCCGGGCATGTCCGCGAATGCTCTTCCCTGGTTCCGTCGCGTCGCCGTACGCCGACGGTAGGGCGGTGACGCCTGGGGGGGCTGGCCTATCGACGCCGTGGGCTGAGTCGGTGGCGCAGCCTGGCCAGCGGTCCTGGCGCGACTTCGCTCGCGGCTGTGGCGAGCCGACGGCGGTCGCGTGCACGGTTTTCGCTGATTTCCGTGGCCGAGAAGCGTCGGCTCCAGCGGATCTGGTTCTTGTGGATCCAGTAGTGCGACTGGCATGGGAGTGCCCAATTGCCGACTGAGGGGGCGAGGGACACGCTGTCGCCGTCGTAGGTGAGCGACCACTGCGCTGGCGACAGCGGTGTGACGACCTCCTGCCCGCAGCCGCAGCAGCACAGGTGGCCGCAGGTGCGGTACGGGATCGAGATGTACAGCACTCCCTGGTCCATCGCTGCCGGGAAGGCTTCGACGAATACTGGCCGAAGGGTGTCAGAGGCGGTCACGGCAGGTCCTCGTTGGCGATCTCGTTGGTGACCAGCGAGTAAGTGGAATGGCCCTCATCGGTTACATCTGCGTAGATGCCCATGGCGCGCTTCCACCGGGTGACGGCCAGGACCCCGTTGAGCGCGTTGAGGTCGGCGGTCTGGATGTTGCGTCCGTAGGCATCGCGTTCGGGTGCTGGTGACGGTACCCGGTGACGGGCCTCCTGCCGACGCCCAGGCAGGCTTGTCGTCACCCGCAGCAGTCCGCTGAGCCGACCGTCGATCTCCTCGATTCCCATGCCGACATCGATGAAGGGCACGTCGCGGGCTTCCAGCCAGTCCATGATGGCCGGTTTGCTAGCTGCGTCGTCGGAGGCGATGAACACGAACGTCGCACCGTCGAGGAGTACGAGGTTGTCCTCGTCCAGGTATTCCTCGCAGGCGGTGATGCCGCGGTGCATGTGGGAGTAGAGCGCTGCGAAGTACGCGGCCTTGTTCGGGCGGCTGCGCAGGGTGTCGATGGACGGTGCCCCCGGTGCCCGAAATGCGTTGTGGTTGTCAAAGGTGTCGCCGTCGACGAGCATGATCGCGTCGACCTCTGTCTTGGCGACCTGGTCGAGTATGTAACTTCCGCTGCCTCCGAGACCGACGATCACGATGCGGTGGCCACGGTATCGGCGGTTGACGGCCGCGAGGCCGGCCCGTGAGGTGGCGGTGTCCCGGTAGACGAAGGGAGAGTCTTCGTCGATCTCTTGCCACGCCGCGCCGGGGGTGGGCGTGACGGACGGGTCGATCGCTTGTGCCTGGTCGGCGATGATCCGCGCGTAGGCCGTGACTTTCGTGTACTCGTCGGGGTAACCGGCTGGTCCCGGCTTGCTGGAGAGCATGAAGTCGGCCCGCAGTCCGTCGGTGATCGCACGGGTTTCCGGGTTGGCCATGGGGAGTCTTTGGCCGTGCTCGTTGCACGGTGGCGATCCGGCGAACCAGATGCGGTGGTCCGTGCCAGAGACGAGGCGGTCACCGCTCAGGGTCACGGGGTAGGCGAGAAATCCGTAGTCGACGGCTCGTGCCTCGGTCACGTAGGGAATGTGCCGGACGATCAGGTGTCCCGCCTGCAAGACCACGTCATATCCGTCGTCGAGTAGGCGCGACAGGTCCGGGTCACGAGCGAGAAGTGCGGTAGACATCGAAGACCATTCCCTTCTTCACCTTCGTGCTGTGGCCGGCCGTCAGGCTGCCCGAGCCGTGTCCCTCGTGGCCGCGGCTGAAGCGGACCGTGTAGGTGTCCTGCTCGTTCGGCGGCTGGCCGGGGTAGGCGAGCTCGACGACCTGCTCGAAGGTGATGTCCTTCGCCTCCCACGTGTGCGGGCGGGTGTTGACGATGATCGTGAGGCCAGGTCCGTGGCTGTCCGTCGACATCGGAGTCCTCCAGGCGTGCGTGTCCGTACCGACCAACATCATGCTGATGTCGGTCAGTGCTCGAAGTTTCGAGCAGATACACTGTAGCAGAAGTGATCGACAAGTCGAGCAGTGCGAGAAGCCAGGGATATCAATGAGCGAGAGCCCGAGCGTGAATGTGCAGGCCCTGCACGCGGCTCTGGATGCTGCGCGCACGGAGAAGGAGCTGTCCTGGCGGCAGCTGGCCAAGGAACTTGGAGTGAGCGCGTCCACCGTCTCCCGCATGGCCAACGGACTGAAGCCCGATGTCACCGCGTTCGCAGCCATGACGACATGGCTGCGCATGCCGGCGGAGACCTTCTACGTGACCCCGGGTGGGGAGCCCGCTCATGAGGAGCCGGAGCTCGTGGCGTCACTGGTGCCGCTGCTGCGGGCGCGCAGCGACCTCAGTGAGGGGGATGTCGCCTACCTCGAGGAGGTCATCGGCGCTGCCGCCCGGCGGTTCCGCGCCGAACGTGAGTCCCGGAGCAGCTGAGTGCGCTGGACGCAGACGCTGATGCGCGAGGTCGCGCAGGAGGAGCGGGCTGGGCTCGGTCTGGGGCCGGAGGATCCGCTCGATCCGTACGCGCTCGCCGAGGAGCACGGCATCAGCGTGTACGCCCTTGGCAGTCTGCGTGAGTTCGGCATGGGCGCCGAGGTCCTCGGTCACTTCACGGTGCGAAGATCATCGGCCTGGTCGGCCGCGCTGGTGCCCCTCGGGACTGCGCGGGTGATCGTCGAGAACGAGTCCCATTCACTTGCTCGCCGCCGCTCCAACATCGCTCACGAACTTGGCCACCACCTGCTGGAGCACTCCTTCAGCAATGTGATCCTCGGCGAGGACCATAAACGCCAATTCAGCGCGGAGCAGGAGAAGCAGGCGACTTTCATGGCCGGCGAACTGCTGGTGCCGCTCTCGGCAGCCACGCGAATGGCCTACGGCGGCTGGGACAACACGCGCGTCGCGGCCGCTTACGGCGTGAGCGAGCAGTTCGCGCAGATGCAGATGAGGGGGCAGCGCGTTCGGGCCAAGCGAGCTGCCCGGAAATACGGGTTCCCGCCTCCGGTCTGAGATGCATGGCGATGGGTTGCGTCCCTGGAAGTGGTGTACCGGTTCCCACCTGATCCGGGTGTTTGTCCCGGCGTCGGAGTGAGGGTCCGGATATGAGAACGGCCACCGG
>NZ_JBIAXT010000035.1:0-98264 GCF_042896945.1 Streptomyces sp. NPDC001222 | reverse complement strand
CACGAACAATCCCGCCGTTTTGTGTGCGGTGTGCCGGGTTGTCAGTTTCATAGTGTTTCGGTGGTCATAGCGTGAGGGAAACGCCCGGTTACATTTCGAACCCGGAAGCTAAGCCTCACAGCGCCGATGGTACTGCAGGGGGGACCCTGTGGGAGAGTAGGACGCCGCCGAACAAATTTTGAGAAATCCCCTGTGCCATTCGGCACGGGGGCTTTTTGCGTTCAGGAACTTGCATTCAGTGGGCGGTCCTCCGAGGAGGACCCACTCACCCTTCGTCCCTACCTCAGAGACGGCCCGCTGCCTTCAAGGCCAGATACGCATCCGCCAGAGCCGGCGCCAGGTCCTCCGGTGCCGCGTCCACGACCGTGACACCGTGACGACGCAGTTGTTCCGCCGTGCGGGTGCGTTCCGCCTGGGCCCGTGCCGCCGCGGCGGCCTCGTAGACCGCGTCGACGTCCCCACGAGCTGTCGCCATACGGGCGACGTGCGGATCGGAGACCGAGGCGAGCAGCACCGTGTGACGCCGGGTGAGGCGGGAGATGACGGGCAGCAGCTCCTCCTCGACGGGTGCCGTGTCGAGGGTGGTCAGCAGGACGACCAAGGAGCGGCGCGAGGCCGTGCGGAGCGCGGTGGCCGTCAGCCCTCGGGCGTCCGTCTCGATGAGTTCCGGTTCCAACGTGGCCATGGCGTTGACCAGCGCCGGCAGGAGTTCACGGGCGGCGCGGCTCTGGATCAGGGCGCGTACCCGGCGGTCGTAGGCGAGCAGGTCCACCCGGTCACCGGCCCGGGAGGCCAGAGCGGCCAGCAGCAGCGCGGCGTCCATGGAGGCGTCCAGGCGTGGTGCGTCACCGACGCGGCCGGCGGAAGTCCGGCCGGTGTCCAGGACCAGGAGGATGTGGCGGTCGCGTTCGGGCCGCCAGGTGCGTACCGCGACGGTGGTCTGACGGGCCGTCGCGCGCCAGTCGATGGAGCGGGTGTCGTCGCCGGGGACGTAGTCGCGCAGGCTGTCGAACTCCGTGCCCTCGCCACGGGTCAACACGCTGGTCCGGCCGTCCAGTTCACGGAGGCGGGCCAGCCGGGAGGGAAGGTGCTTGCGGCTGGCGAAGGGGGGCAGGACTCGCACCGTCCAGGGGACCTTGTGGGTGCCCTGGCGGGAGAAGAGACCGAGGGGGCCGTAGGAGCGGATCGTGACGCGGTCCGCGTGGCGGTCGCCGCGACGGGTCGGCGTGAGACGGGTCGTGATCCGGCGGCGCTCGCCCGGAGGGACCGTCAGACGGTGCCGGGACGCGGCTACTTCGGTGCCCGGCTGCCAGCTGCTGGGCGGCCAGGCGTCGCGGAGGCGGGCGCGCAGCGGCCGGCCGGACGGGTTGGTGACGGTGAGCGTCACGTCGGCCGCCTCGCCCAGGCGGACGGAGGTGTCACCGGACCGGGTCAGACGGAGGCGGCGTACGGGTGCGGCCAGTGCGAAGTCGCATGCGCAGGCCAGGGCGAGTGAGCCGTTGACGGCGAGGACGCCCGTCCAGTCAGGCGCCCAGAAGCCGACCGGGAGGGCGCCGAGTGCCGCGAGGAGCGCGGCTCGTCCGGTGAGCGCCATCAGCGGGGCACGGGGACGTGGGCGAGGATCGCGTTGATGACCGAGTCCGCGGTCACGCCCTCCATCTCCGCCTCGGGGCGGAGTTGGACCCGGTGACGGAGTGTCGGGAGGGCGAGGGCCTTCACATCGTCGGGGATGACGTAGTCACGGCCCGTCAGCCAGGCCCATGCGCGGGCCGTGGCCAGGAGTGCCGTCGCGCCACGGGGTGAGACACCCAGGGTGAGTGACGGGGACTCACGGGTGGCGCGGCAGATGTCCACGACGTAGGCGGTGATCTCGCGGGACACCGTCGTCTTGGCGACGGCGGCGCGCGCCGACTCGAGGTCGGCGGCGCTCGCCACCGGGCGTATGCCGGCGGCGCGCAGGTCGCGCGGGTTGAAACCGGCCGCATGGCGGGCGAGGACGTCGATCTCGTCCTGACGGGACGGGAGAGGGATCGTCAGCTTGAGCAGGAAGCGGTCCAGTTGGGCTTCCGGGAGCGGGTACGTGCCCTCGTACTCGACCGGGTTCTGGGTCGCGGCGACCAGGAACGGCTCGGGGAGCGGGCGCGGGTCGCCGTCGACCGTGACCTGGCGCTCCTCCATGGCCTCGAGGAGGGACGACTGCGTCTTCGGCGGGGTTCGGTTGATCTCGTCCGCGAGGAGCAGGTTGGTGAAGACCGGCCCGGGCTGGAAGGAGAACTCGGCGGTGCGCGCGTCGTAGACGAGGGAGCCGGTGATGTCGCTGGGCATCAGGTCCGGCGTGAACTGGACGCGCTTGGTGTCGAGTTCGAGGGCCGCCGAAAGGGCGCGGACGAGCAGGGTCTTGGCGACCCCGGGGACTCCTTCGAGGAGGACGTGGCCGCGGCACAGAAGGGCGACGACAAGGCCGGTGACTGCGGGGTCCTGGCCGACCACGGCTTTGGCGATCTCGGCGCGCAGGGCCTCCAGGGAGGCCCGGACGGCGCCCGGGTCCCCGGTGTTCCCGGCGTTGTCAGTGGTCGGGTCCATCATGGACGGCGTACCTCTCTTTCGAGGGCGTCGAGTTGGTCGGCGAGTGCGATCAGGGCCGCGTCGTCACCGGGCGGCGGGCCGAAGAGGAGCGGGTGCAGGGGCTGTCCGTCGTCGCGCAGATGGGCGGACAGCGCGGGGAGCAGGGCCTCGGGCGCGTGCGCCTGGGCGAGGGGGACGCCTACGAGGGGGGCGAGGCGGGTGCGGGCGGTGGAGCGCAGAGCGGCGGCCGCGCGGTCGCGGGCGCGCGCCTTGCGGTAGAGGCGGGCGCGGCCTTCGACGGTTTCGGAGGCGCGGATCGCGACGGGGAGTTTCTCGTGGACGAGCGGGCCCAGTCGGCGTGCCCGCCACAGGGCGGCCACGGCCGCGGCGATGAAGAGCTGCAGTGTGCCCCACAGCCAGCCCGAGGGGAGCAGGTCGATGAAGCTTCGTTGGCCCGAGTCGGTCGCCGAGGTGTCGGAGAGCGAGGGGAGGTACCAGACCAAATGGGAGCGGGAACCGAGCAGTTGGAGGGCGAGGGAGGCGTTGCCCTGCTCGTCGAGACGGCTGTTGTAGAGGATGTCGGGCGCGCCGAGGACGACGGTGTCGCCGCTTCCGGATGCGGCCGGGAGTCGCAGCAGGGTGGGCAGGCCGTCGCTGAGGTAGCAGCGGTCGGCGTCGGCGACGGTCGTGAGGTAGCGGAGCCCGCCCATGTCGGCGCTGCCCGCACGCCGGGCGGCGGGCAGTGCGCAGCCGGGGTCCAGCTGCGACTCGAAGCTGGGTGCGGGGTCCGCCGAGACTCCCGGGGCGAGGCCGTCGAGGGAGGTCCGGGGGGCGACCAGGACCGTTCGGCCGCCGGAGTCGCGCGTCGTCTGCTGCAGACGCTCCTGCTGGTGGTGCGTCAGAAGGTCAGGTGCGGCGAGCAGCAGGGTGGTGTCGGGCGCGGTGGCGGCGCGTGCCTCGTCGAGCGTGGTGACGACCCGGGTGGAGACGCCGCGTTCGGCGAGGAGCGTGGCGACGGCGTGGCTGCCGTAGGGGTCGGCCGAGCGCGGGTCGAGTCGGCCGTGATGAGCGCTGGAGCGGACGACGGCGATCACGACGGCGCCGACCAGGAGGAGCACGACGGCGAGCAGGACGCCGCGCGACCGGGTCCACAGCTGGCGGGCGGTGGGCGAGGCGGAGGTGGCGGGGAGCGTGGCCTCGGCGGTCATCCGGCGGCTCCGTGGGCGTCGGGCGCTGTGCCGAGGGTGCTGTCGGCGAGCTGGGGCTTGGTGCGCTCCAGGTCGTCGTCGAGGGAGGCGAGTCGGCGGTATGTTCCTTCGCCCGCGGCCCGGCCGCCGTATGTGACGTCGTCGAAGTCCCGGGCGGCGGTGTGGAGCCGGTCCGCGTGGTCGGGGAGGGCGCGGCCGGCCTCGGTGGCGGCCTCGTCGGCGGTGCGGCCGGGGCGGACGTCGAGCAGCGCGCGTTCCTCCAGGGAGCGGACGACGGCACGCATGCGTTCCTGGACGGCCTGGTTCCAGTGGCCCTGGGCGGCATGCGCCTCGGCGGCCGCGCGGTGTTCGGCGGCGCTCTTGGGGCGGTCCTCGAAGAGGGTGGCGGACGAGGTGGGCAGGCGGCGCGGGGTGCCGAGGCGCCACCACAGGGCTCCGACGAGCGCCAGGACCGCCAGCACGATGACGAGCAGGCCCACGGAGCCGCCCGGCGTCGCGGTGGACGCGGCGTCCAGGAGGCCGCTGACCCAGTCCCAGAACGCGTTCAGGGCGCGCTGCAGCAGGCTGGGGTCGTTCTCGTGGTACATCCGCTTGGCCAGCTCACGCCGGGCCGCCTCCCGCGCCGGATCGCGCGGGATCGTGACCGGTGGCTGGTCGCCCGAGCGCCACAGCACCGGGGCGACCGCCCACACTCCCCCCGTCGGACTCACCCCGTCAGCTCCCCGGGGTGGCGGTGGTGTCGGCGCCGTAGCCCTGGACGCCTGCGGCACGGGCCAGGTCGAGGTCGAGGGCCTCGCGGCGGATGCGCTGGTCGATGTAGAGCAGCACGGTCACACCGGCACTGATCGGGAAGGTGAGCGTGCGCCCGATCACCGAGCCGATGCCGGTGACGATCAGGAACGTCCAGCCGGGACTGGCGCCGGCGCTGCCCATGAGGTTGCTGATGCCGTCACCGCTGAAGACCGCCGCGATGGCGGCGAAGGGGATGACGACGAGCGACCCCACGATGCTCGCGATGATCTGGGCGAGCACCTGGATGCTGGCGACCCGCCACCACGAGCCGCGGATCAGCTTGGCGGAGCGGCTCATCGACGTGCGGATGCTCTGCTTCTCGAGCATCAGCGCGGGCGAGGCGAGCGAGAAACGCATCATGACCCATATGTCGACCACCAGGGCGCCGAGGCCGCCGATGACGGCCAGCGCGACGCCCGCGACGGTCGGACCGGACACCGCGATGAGGATGCCGGGTGCCATGCCGACGGCGAGGATCGCCAGGGCCATGAGCGGCAACAGGAGCGTCAGACCGGACAGCCTCAGCAGCTGCGGGCGGGCGTCGCGCCAGGCCTCCGCGACGGTCACCGGCCTGCCGAGCACCGCCCGGCTGGTGACGGTGGTCAGCAGCGCGGTCGCGATGATGGTGCCGAGCAGCGTCACCAGGAAGACCACGCCGGAGCTCAGCATCACCTCGCCCATGGCGCGGCCCACCTCGCTCGCCGAGGAACTGGGGTCGCGGAGGGTGGCCGTGGTGGCCTGGTCGTCGAGGACGAACTTCTGGAACAGGATGGTGACGATCTCCGTCAGGACGGAGACGCCGAGCGAGATGCCGAGGACCGCGCGCCAGTGGGTGCGCATGGTGGAGACCGCGCCGTCGAGGATCTCGCCGACGCCGAGCGGGCGCAGCGGGATCACACCGGGTTTGGCGGCGGGCGGCGGGCCCCAGGCTCCGCCCCAGCCTCCAGGACCGCGGCCTGGGCCGCCCCAGCCGCCGCCAGGGGCCCCGTAGCCGGGGGGAGGCCCGTAACCGGGACCTGCGGGCGAGCCGCCCCAGCCGGCGCCGGGCGGGGGCGGCGGGGCCTGGCCGGGAATCCGGGGGTGCGGAGCGCTCCACTGTCCCGACGGGGGCTGCTCCTTGGACCACTGCGTCGGCGGCTGCGGCTGATCGCCGCCGCTCTGGTCCGAGGGCTGCTCCGCGGGCGGCGCGCCGGTGGCGTCCGGCTGTTCCCCGTCGGAGGGTGCGGATCCGGGCGATGCCCAGCCCGGAGTGTCATTCATCGTCGCTCCTTCACGGTGCCCGCTCCGCGGACGCGGCGGCGAGTTGGCAGACATCGTGCCACGCTGTGTCCGGCGAGGGACCAGGGGCGGTGTGGGCTGTACACCTTCAATTGTCGGCGGGATACGGGGCAGACTGACCGCATGGCTGATCAGTACGCGCGACCAGGCGAGGACAACCAGTCGACGGACATACCCGTGATCCGCTGGGAGGAGCCGCCCGAAGGGCCTGTACTGGTCCTTCTCGACCAGAGGAGACTGCCGGCCGAGGAGGTCGAGCTCGTCTGCACCGACCCGTCGGCTCTGGTGGACGCGATCCGCACGCTCGCCGTGCGCGGGGCGCCACTGCTCGGGATCGCCGGAGCGTACGGTGTGGCGCTGGCCGCCGCCCGGGGCTTCGACGTGGACGAGGCCGCCGCCGCGCTGGCGGGGGCCCGGCCGACCGCGGTGAACCTCGCCGTCGGTGTGCGCAGGGCCCAGGCCGCGCACCGGGCCGCGTTCGCGGGCGACGGAGACCTGCGGCAGGCCGCGGAGGCGGCGCTGGCCGCGGCGCGCGCCCTGCACCAGGAGGACGCCGAGGCCAGCGCGCGGATGGCGCGGCACGGTCTGGCCCTGCTGGACGAGTTGCTGCCCGGCGGCGGGCACCGGGTGCTCACCCACTGCAACACGGGCGCGCTGGTGTCCGGCGGCCAGGGAACGGCGTTCGCGGTGATGCTCGCGGCGCACCGGGCGGGGCGGTTGCGCAGGCTGTGGGTGGACGAGACGCGTCCGTTGCTGCAAGGTGCTCGTTTGACGGCGTACGAGGCGGCCCGCAACGGGATGGCGTACACCTTGCTCACGGACAACGCGGCAGGTTCCCTGTTCGCGGCGGGCGAGGTGGACGCCGTGCTGGTCGGGGCCGACCGGATCGCCGCCGATGGTTCGGTCGCGAACAAGGTGGGGAGCTATCCGCTCGCCGTTCTCGCCAGGTATCACCATGTGCCGTTCATCGTGGTGGCGCCGGTGACGACGGTCGATCCGGGCACGTCGGACGGGGCGTCCATCGAGGTGGAGCAGCGGCCCGGGCACGAGGTGACGGAGGTCACCGCACCTCGGGTGCCGGTGGCGGGAGCGGAAGCGGGAGGCGGGATACCGGTGGCACCCCTGGGAACCCAGGCGTACAACCCGGCGTTCGATGTGACGCCGCCCGAGCTGGTGACGGCGATCGTCACCGAGAAGGGCGTCGTCTCCCCTGTGACGGCCGATGCACTCGCTGCGCTGTGTGACAGCTCACGCCAGGTAACAATTTAGATAATGGGATGATGTGGTCCATGAAGGGACGAGTCCTTGTCGTCGACGACGACACCGCACTGGCCGAGATGCTCGGCATCGTGCTGCGTGGTGAAGGTTTTGAGCCGTCTTTCGTAGCTGACGGCGACAAGGCGCTGGCCGCTTTCCGTGAGGCCAAGCCCGATCTGGTGCTGCTCGACCTGATGCTGCCCGGACGGGACGGCATCGAGGTGTGCCGCCTGATCAGGGCGGAGTCCGGTGTGCCGATCGTGATGCTCACGGCCAAGAGCGACACCGTGGATGTGGTGGTCGGCCTCGAGTCGGGTGCGGACGACTACATCGTGAAGCCGTTCAAGCCGAAGGAGCTGGTGGCCCGGATCCGGGCGCGGCTGCGGAGGTCCGAGGAGCCGGCGCCCGAGCAGCTCGCGATCGGTGACCTCGTCATCGACGTGGCCGGTCACTCGGTGAAGCGGGACGGGCAGTCGATCGCCCTGACGCCGTTGGAGTTCGACCTGCTGGTGGCGCTGGCGCGCAAGCCGTGGCAGGTGTTCACGCGCGAGGTCCTGCTCGAGCAGGTATGGGGCTACCGCCACGCGGCGGACACCCGTCTCGTCAACGTGCACGTCCAGCGGCTGCGCTCCAAGGTCGAGAAGGACCCGGAGCGGCCGGAGATCGTGGTGACGGTCCGTGGCGTCGGTTACAAGGCGGGTCCGAGCTGAACGTGTCGCGTGACAGTGCCGCTTCGGCCCCCGGCCGCCCGGGGGCCCGCCCGGAGCGGCCTGTCGGACGGCGCACGGCGGGCTCCGGATGGGAACGGTTGATGGAGGGCGGGCTGCTGCAGGGCGGAGTCCAGGGCAGCCCGGTCCTCCGGCTCGTCATGCGCTGGGTGCGCCGTCCGCTGCTGCCCGTGATGCGGCTGTGGCGGCGCAACATCCAGCTCAAGATCGTCGTCACGACGCTGCTGATGTCCCTGGGTGTCGTGCTGCTGCTGGGCTTCGTCGTCATCGGACAGGTGCGCAACGGTCTGCTCGACGCCAAGGTGAAGGCGTCCCAGAGCCAGGCAGTCGGCGGCTTCACGGTCGCCGGGCAGAAGGCCGACAGCGCGGTCAGCGCCAGCGGCGGCGACGACAACTCGGGCACGGGCACCTACCCGGTGCAGAACGTCAGCGGATGGATGAGCGACCTCGTCGAGTCGCTCTCCAGTGGTGGCCAGGGCGCCTTCGACGTGGTCACTCTGAGCACCAGCGCCGTGGACAGCGGCGACAACCGGGGTCTCGGTCCGCGCGCGTCGGGTGACGTGGACCCCAGCCAGAGCGTGCCGGAGGACCTGCGCCGGCGCGTCGGTTCCGGTATGGGCGTGGCCCAGAGCTACACCCGCATCGTCTACACCGACAGCGACCGCGATCCGCAGCCCGCGCTCATCATCGGCAAGCAGATCAACGACCCCAACGGACACCCGTACCAGCTGTACTACCTCTTCCCGCTCACCCAGGAGGAGAAGTCGCTCAGCCTGGTCAAGGGGACCCTGGCGACCGCCGGGCTGTTCGTCGTGGTGCTCCTCGGGGCCATCGCCTGGCTCGTGGTGCGCCAGGTCGTCACCCCTGTGCGGATGGCTGCGGGCATCGCCGAACGGCTGTCCGCCGGGCGGCTGCAGGAACGTATGAAGGTCACCGGCGAGGACGACATCGCGCGCCTGGGCGAGGCCTTCAACAAGATGGCGCAGAACCTCCAGTTGAAGATCCAGCAGCTGGAGGACCTGTCGAGGATGCAGCGCCGGTTCGTGTCGGACGTGTCGCACGAGCTGCGCACGCCGCTGACGACCGTGCGGATGGCGGCCGACGTCATCCATGAGGCGCGGGTCGACTTCGACCCGGTGACCGCGCGGTCGGCGGAGCTGCTCGCGGACCAGCTGGACCGTTTCGAGTCGCTGCTCGCGGACCTGCTGGAGATCAGCCGCTTCGACGCGGGCGCGGCGGCCCTGGAGGCCGAGCCGATCGACCTGCGCGAGGTCGTGCGACGGGTGGTGAGCGGGGCGGAGCCGCTCGCCGAGCGCAAGGGCACGCGGATACGGATCGTCGGCGACCAGCAGCCCGTCGTCGCGGAGGCCGACGCCCGGCGGGTGGAGCGAGTACTGCGCAACCTGGTCGTCAACGCGGTCGAGCACGGCGAGGGCAAGGACGTCGTCGTCAAGCTCGCCGCGGCTGGCGGCGCGGTCGCGATCGCGGTACGGGACTACGGCGTGGGCCTCAAGCCGGGCGAGGCGACCCGGGTGTTCAGCCGGTTCTGGCGGGCGGACCCGGCACGCGCGCGTACCACCGGTGGTACGGGCCTGGGCCTGTCGATCGCCCTGGAGGACGCCCGGCTGCACGGCGGCTGGCTGCAGGCGTGGGGCGAGCCGGGCGGAGGTTCGCAGTTCCGGCTGACGCTGCCGCGGACCGCGGACGAGCCGCTGCGGGGCTCCCCGATACCTCTGGAGCCCATGGACTCGCGGCGCAACCGCGGGCTGAACGAGGCCGGGCAGCCCCAGGGCGGCTCGGGCAAGCTCGCCACGGTGCCCGCACAGTCCACGGGCGAACGGGCCTCGATCGCGCCGAGAATGGCCGCCGTGACGCCTACGGCCGACCCGACCGCGCTGCCGGGCAACGGCGCGCGGGTGGTGCCGCGGCCCACCGGGGCCGTGCGGCACCGGGAGGACAGCACACAGGACCCGTCGCGGGGCGACGGACCGCACGAGTGAGTGAGCAAGGGGAGGCAGTTCGTGGGCGCTGAGGGGGGCAGGCGGTGGCGTGCGCCGCACACCGGCGTGTTCGTCGGCTGTGGTGCCGTACTGCTGGCCGGGTGTGCCTCGATGCCGGACAGCGGGGACCTGCGCGGGGTGGAGTCGACGCCCCGGCAGGACGCCCAGGTACGGGTGTTCGCGATGCCGCCGCGGGAGAACGCCGGGCCCGGTGAGATCGTGCAGGGCTTCCTGGAGGCGCTGACCAGTGACGACCCGCAGTACGAGACGGCCCGCAAATATCTGACCGCGGGTGCCTCGCGCACGTGGCACCCCGACCAGTCCACCACCGTGCTGTCCGACGGGCCGAACCCCGTGTCCGAGCACAGCAGGAACCGCGAGGCGGAGGAGGAGTACTCGTACACGCTGACGGGCAGCAAGTTCGCCGTCGTGGACGCCCAGCACGCGTACGCGCCGGACTCGGGGACCTACAGCCGGACGGTGCACCTCACGCTGCAGAAGAAGACCAACCAGTGGCGCATCGACGCGCTGCCGCAGGGCGTGGTGATGGGCAGGTCCGACTTCCAGCGCAACTATGTGTCGGTCAACAAGTACTACTACGCGGCGAACGTGCCCGCCGCGGAGGGCGGACAACTGAGCACCGTCGCCGACCCGGTGTACGTGCGCAGCAAGGTGGACGCCGTCACCTCGACGGTCCGTGCGCTGCTGAAGGGGCCCACGCGCTGGCTGGACCCGGTCGCGACGTCGAGTTTCCCCCCGGGGACGGCGCTCAGGAAGGACGTCACCTCGCTGTCGCCCGACGACCAGAACAAGCTGACGGTGCCGTTGAACGACAACGCGGACCGGGTCGGGCGGACACAGTGCTCGCGGATGGCGGCGCAGCTGCTGTTCACGCTGCAGGATCTGACGCCGACGGGTGTGAACCAGGTCGAGCTGGAGCGCTCCGACGGCAGAAGGCTGTGCGAGCTGAACGAGAGCCGGGCGGAGACCATCGCCTCGCACGGCACGGCCAAGCAGCCCGAGTACGAGTACTTCATCGACGGCAAGCAGCGGCTGGTCCAGCTGCCGAGCCGCAGCAGTTCCAACCAGTTCGACCCGGTGCCGGGGGCCCTCGGCGAGGGGGAGAGGAAGCTGCGCGCGGCCGCCGTGTCGCGTGACGAGGACCGGGCGGCCGGGGTCTCGGCCGACGGGCATTATCTGTACGTCGGGGCGCTGGAGCCGAGCACCCCGCTCGGGAATCCGGTACTGGCCAGCGAGGGCCTGTCTCAGGACGACCGGCTGACGACGCCGAGCTGGGACGGCGGCGGCGACCTGTGGGTGGCCGACCGCGATCCGAAGCACCCTCGGCTCGTGGTGCTGGTGAAGGGCGTGGGCCAGCCGATCGAGGTCAGCACACCGGAACTCGACGGACGCATCGAGGCGGTGCGGGTCGCGGCCGACGGTGTGCGGATCGCGCTCATCGTGCAGAAGGCCGGCAAGACGTCCCTGCAGATCGGGCGGGTCGAGCGGCAGAGCGGGGCCGACGGCCACAGTGCCGTGTCGATCCTCGGACTGCGGTCCGTCACCCCGCAGTTGGAGGAGGTCACCGCCATGTCCTGGGCCGGGGACAGCCGGCTCGTGGTGGTCGGACGGGAGTCCGGCGGGGTGCAGCAGATGCGCTACGTGCAGGTCGACGGCTCCGTGCCGGCGGGCAACGCGCCGCCCTCGCTGACCGGGGTGAAGCAGATCGCGGCGTCCGAGGACGAGCGACTGCCGCTGGTGGCCTACTCGGAGGACGGCATCGTGCGGCTCTCGGCCGGGGCGCAGTGGCAGAAGGTAGTCAAGTTGGGGGCGGCACCGGTCTATCCGGGCTGAACCGCTGCATCGCCGCCGGTACGGCGGGCCCCGGCCGACCCGGGCCCCGGCCGACCCGGGCCCCGGCCGACCCGGGCCCCGGCCGACCCGGGCCCCGGCCGACCCGGGCCCCGGTTGTCCACAGGGTGTTTTCCACAGACCTGGCAGGCCGCTGCTCGCCTTGGCACAGTGGTGGCCATGCGGGGGTGGTGGCAGGACCTCACCGACCTGGTGCTGCCCGCCGAGTGCGGAGGCTGCGGAAGGCCGCGCACGGTGCTCTGCCCGGAGTGCCGAGCGGCCCTGCACGGGAGCGCACCACGGCGGGTGCGACCGGTGCCGGAGCCGGCGGGGCTGCCCGTGGTGCACGCGGCGGCTGCCTATGAGGGCGCGGTGCGCGCCGTGCTGCTGGCGCACAAGGAGCGCGGCGTCCTGACGCTGGCGAGGCCCCTCGGCAGGGCGCTCGCCGGGTGCGTACGGGCGGGGCTGGGCGAGACCGGGGACCGGGCCGGTCGTGCGCGGCCGACCGTGCTGCTGGTGCCCGTGCCCTCCGCGCGCCGGGCGGTGCGGGCGCGGGGGCACGACCCCATGCGGCGGATCGCGCTGGCTGCCGCGGGGGAGCTGCGCCGGGCGGGGACGGCGGCCCGGGTGGCGGCCGTGCTGCGCCAGCGCCGGGTGGTGGCCGACCAGTCGGGACTCGGTTCCCGGCAGCGGCTGGCCAATCTCGCCGGCGCGCTGGAAGTGGCCGAAGGCGGCGTCGGGCTGCTGACCGGCGGTCCGGTGGTCCTCGTCGACGATCTGATGACCACGGGAGCGTCGCTGGCGGAGGCGGCGCGCGCGGTACGGGCGGCGGTCCGGCACCCTCGAATGAGGGACCCGGAGGTGTATGCGCGCGTGACAGGGGAAGCAAGGGGGGAACGAAGAGCACGGGAGGCGACGGAAGTGCCCGCCCGGGTGCGGTGGTCAGCGGGAAAGACGGCCGCTCACGGTGCCACGGAGGAGATCCACGCGGCCGTGATCGCAGCGCCGCCGGATTCTTTCGAATTCAACCGGAACTGACCGGGGACTTGCGTCGTTGCAGGTAATGAGAAGGTCAATTCACCGGAATGGAGGTACGCGGCAGTAGAGGGTGACGACATCCGTCCGAGCGAGATATGTTCGGTGGTGAGAGAAAGGCGCAGGCCATCCCTCGCTTATCCGAATGTGTGCTGCGGGCTTTCTGCAATCACCCGCAGCCGTGGGATGGAGATCTCGCCCACGGGGGAGGAGGAGGTGGAAGTCACCGAGTCCGCGGCTCCGGAGCTGACCGGAGCCTGGTGCACAAGGGAGATGCTCCGCCAAAAATGCGGAGCGATCCGGGAACGGAGTTCTGCGTGGACATCGTCGTCAAGGGCCGCAAGACCGAGGTGCCCGAGCGGTTCCGGAAGCACGTGGCCGAGAAGCTGAAGCTGGACAAGATCCAGAAGCTGGATGCCAAGGTGATCAGCCTGGACGTCGAGGTGTCCAAGGAGCCCAACCCCCGACAGGCCGACCGTTCCGACCGAGTGGAGATCACCCTCCGCTCCCGCGGTCCGGTGATCAGGGCGGAGGCGGCGGCCAGCGATCCGTACGCGGCACTCGACCTGGCGTCGGAGAAGCTCGAGGCGCGGCTGCGCAAAGAGCACGACAAGCGCCACACCCGCCGCGGAGTCCGCAGGATCACGGCGGCCGAGGTGCCCGACCACGTCCCGGGCGCCGCGACCCTGAACGGCAACGGCACCGTCGTGTCGGAGGAGGACACGGACGGCGTGCCGACCAAGAAGATCGGGTCGCTCGAGGTGAAGGGCGAAGGCCCCCTCATCGTCCGTGAGAAGACACATGTCGCGTCCCCGATGTCACTCGACCAGGCCCTCTACGAGATGGAGCTGGTCGGGCACGACTTCTATCTGTTCGTCGACTCCGAGACCAAGCAACCCAGCGTCGTCTACCGTCGGCACGCCTATGACTACGGCGTCATTCACCTGAGCACCGACCAGATGGTGACTCAGACGCAGGCGGCTGCGGCAGGCGGAGTGGTCGGCGGCTGATTTCCGCCGGGTGACGGCTGTACCGGTGTGCCCCTGGGAGAGCCCGTGCGCCCCCAGGGGCTCCCGTGTGCGGCCATTTCTCGCCGCGCTCTGTCACCTGGCGGCCGCCCGGACATGGAATCATGGCCCGTAACGGCTCAACCGGTGGGTCGTTGCCTTGGGTTGGCGATGGCACAGGACCACAGGCCACAGCCTTCAGGGGGAGGAACGATGGCGGACAGCTTCGGACCGATGCATGAGGAGGATGCCGACGACGGCGTCGTCGGCATGGGCCCGGAGGAGGGCTCAGCCGGTGGCGAGCCCATCCGCGTCCTCGTGGTGGACGACCACGCGCTCTTCCGCCGCGGCCTGGAGATCGTGCTGGCCGCCGAGGAGGACATCCAGGTCGTCGGCGAGGCGGGAGACGGCGCGGAGGCGGTCGACAAGGCGGCCGACCTGCTGCCCGACATCGTGCTCATGGACGTCCGGATGCCCAAGCGGGGCGGGATCGAGGCCTGCACCTCCATCAAGGAGGTGGCGCCCAGCGCCAAGATCATCATGCTGACGATCAGCGATGAGGAAGCCGATCTCTACGACGCGATCAAGGCGGGCGCGACCGGGTACCTGCTCAAGGAGATCTCCACGGACGAGGTGGCCACGGCCATCCGCGCGGTCGCCGACGGACAGTCACAGATCAGCCCCTCCATGGCGTCGAAGCTCCTCACCGAGTTCAAGTCGATGATCCAGCGGACCGACGAGCGCCGGCTGGTGCCGGCGCCACGGCTCACCGACCGTGAGCTGGAGGTCCTCAAGCTCGTCGCCACCGGGATGAACAACCGGGACATCGCCAAGGAACTGTTCATCTCCGAGAACACCGTGAAGAACCACGTGCGCAACATCCTGGAGAAGCTGCAGCTGCACTCCAGGATGGAGGCCGTGGTCTACGCGATGCGGGAGAAGATCCTCGAGATCCGCTGACCGGCGGGCGGGACACCCCCGGCAGCGAGCTGCCGGGGACGCTGCGGCGTGGATCAGTCCAGGGCGCGGGCCAGCTCGCGGATCAGCGGCTCCCGCAGGGCCGGGGCGTCCACCCGCTCCACGCGTACGTTCGTGCAGTCCACCCAGGACGCCGCCTCCAGCAGGGCTTGGGCCACCGACGGGACCGCCCGGGAATCCTCCAGCGTGACCTGCTTGGCGACCAGGGTGCTGCCCTCGCGCGCCGGGTCCACCCGGCCGACCAGCCGGCCGCCGGCGAGCACCGGCATCGCGAAGTAGCCGTAGACCCGCTTCGGCTTGGGGACGTAGGCCTCCAGGCGGTGTGTGAAGCCGAAGATCCGCTCCGTGCGCGCCCGCTCCCAGATCAGGGAGTCGAAGGGCGACAGCAGCGTCGTACGGTGGCGGCCGCGCGGCGGGGTCGCGAGTGCCGCCGGATCCGCCCACGCCGGTTTGCCCCAGCCCTCGACCGTCACCGGGACCAGGCCCGAGTCCGCGATCACCGCGTCGACCTGCTCGCCCTTGAGACGGTGGTAGTCGGCGATGTCCGCGCGGGTGCCGACGCCGAGGGACCGGCCGGCGAGACCCACCAGCCTGCGCAGGCACTCGGTGTCGTCCAGCTCGTCGTGGAGGAGGGCCCCGGGGACGGCGCGCTCGGCGAGGTCGTAGACCCGCTTCCAGCCGCGGCGCTCGACGCACACCACCTCGCCGTACATCAGCGCGCGCTCCACCGCGACCTTCGTGCCGGACCAGTCCCACCACTCGCTGGTCCTCTTGGCACCGCCCAGGTCGGTGGCGGTGAGCGGGCCCTCGGCGCGCAGCTGCTTGATCACCTGGTCGTAGGCACCGTCCGGCAGCGTGTGGTTCCAGTGCGGGCGGGAGCGGTAGGCGCGGCGGCGGAAGGCGAAGTGGGGCCACTCCTCGACGGGGAGGATGCAGGCGGCGTGCGACCAGTACTCGAAGGCGTGGGGGTGGGGCGCGGAGCTGCCGGCCCCCGACGGCCTCCAGTACGCCGCGTCGACCGAGCCGCGCCCTGTCGCGCCGAGACGGGCGTACGCGATGAGCTCGTGGGAGCGGGCGAGGACCGAGATGGTGTCGAGCTGGACCGCTCCGAGGTGCCGCAGGACCCCGCGGACGCCTGCCCTGCGGTCGGGGGCCCCGAGGAAGCCCTGCGCCCGCAGGGCGATGCGGCGGGCTTCGTCGGCGGTCAGTTCGGCGGTGGGACGCGGCAGACTCGGCATGGTCACACCGTAGAGCCCCCCACTGACAACGCCGGGTGGGCCGGGGCCCCGGCCCCTGCCTACGCGCGCCGGGACGGTGCCGGCAGATAGGGCGCCGACGACGGCAGGCCCAGGTCGGAGGGCAGAAGCGAGCCCACCCAGCAGTCCCGCCGGACCCCTTTGTTGTTGATCGCGGAGCGCAGAGTGCCCTCGACGGTGAAGCCCACGCGTTCCGCGACGGCGCGCGAGCCCGCGTTGCCCACCTCGGCACGCCACTCCAGGCGGTCGATCGACACCTGGGTGAAGGCCCAGCGCGCCGCGGCGAGCGTCGCCTCCGTGAGGTAGCCGTTGCCCCGGTGTTCCTTCGCCGTCCAGAAGCCCACCTCGGCGACGCCCAGGGAGCGCATCGTCAGACCGAGCATGCTGACCAGCCCCGCGGAGGGCAGGAAGACACCGAAGGTGAACATCGAGCCGTCGGCCCAGCCGTCGGGAGCTATCTGGCCGACGAACCCCTCCGCGTGCTCACGCAGATACGGCGACGGGATCGTGGTCCAGCGCTGGATGTCGGGGTCCTGGGCGGCCGCGAACACAGCGTCGGCGTCCTGCGGGCCCACGGTGCGCAACAGGAGACGCTCAGTGGTCAGAGTGACGGGGTCCATCGCCCGATTCTGCTCGGGCCCCCGCCCCGCCGCCACGACATTTCGCGCCGCCCCGCCGGACGGGGCGTGTCCGCCACGCCGTCGGGTCTCCTCCCGTGTCATCGGGTCAGGCGACGGTTACTTTTCGTGGCACGGACGCGGCACCTTCCGTCATCCCCGTCCGTTGTCCTAGTGGCTGTCGACGACAGACCTCCCGGCGTGGCGGGGTCCTCGCTTACGATGGCCGTTGCTCAAGCTGTCATACAGAACCGACCGTCCATATCCGACCGTCCCAGGCCCGACCGGCAAGGAGACAAACCCCCGTGTCCGTCCTCTCGAAGATCATGCGTGCAGGCGAAGGCAAGATCCTGCGCAAGCTGCACCGCATCGCGGACCAGGTCAACTCCATCGAAGAGGACTTCGTCGACCTCTCCGACGCCGAGCTGCGGGCCCTCACCGATGAATACAAGCAGCGGTACGCCGACGGCGAGAGCCTCGACGACCTGCTGCCCGAGGCGTTCGCCACCGTGCGTGAGGCCGCCAAGCGCGTCCTCGGCCAGCGGCACTACGACGTGCAGATGATGGGCGGCGCCGCGCTCCACCTCGGCTATGTCGCCGAGATGAAGACCGGTGAGGGCAAGACCCTGGTCGGCACGCTGCCCGCCTATCTGAACGCCATCTCCGGAGACGGCGTCCACATCGTCACGGTCAACGACTACCTGGCCGAGCGCGACTCCGAGATGATGGGCCGCGTCCACCGGTTCCTGGGTCTGACCGTCGGCTGCATCCTGGCGAACATGACTCCGGCCCAGCGCCGCGAGCAGTACGCGTGCGACATCACCTACGGCACGAACAACGAGTTCGGCTTCGACTACCTCCGCGACAACATGGCGTGGTCGCAGGAGGAGCTGGTCCAGCGGGGCCACAACTTCGCCGTCGTCGACGAGGTCGACTCCATCCTCATCGACGAGGCCCGTACGCCGCTGATCATCTCCGGCCCGGCCGACCAGGCCACCAAGTGGTACGGCGACTTCGCCAAGCTGGTCACGCGCCTGAAGCGCGGGGAGGCGGGCAACCCGCTGAAGGGCGTCGAGGAGACCGGCGACTACGACGTCGACGAGAAGAAGCGCACCGTCGCCATCCACGAGTCCGGTGTCACCAAGGTCGAGGACTGGCTGGGCATCGACAACCTCTACGAGTCGGTGAACACCCCGCTGGTGGGCTACCTGAACAACGCCATCAAGGCCAAGGAGCTCTTCAAGCGCGACAAGGACTACGTCGTCATCGACGGCGAGGTCATGATCGTCGACGAGCACACCGGCCGTATCCTCGCCGGCCGCCGCTACAACGAGGGCATGCACCAGGCGATCGAGGCGAAGGAAGGGGTGGACATCAAGGACGAGAACCAGACGCTCGCCACGATCACCCTGCAGAACTTCTTCCGCCTCTACAACAAGCTCTCCGGCATGACCGGTACGGCGATGACCGAGGCCGCCGAGTTCCACCAGATCTACAAGCTCGGCGTGGTCCCGATCCCGACCAACAGGCCGATGGTCCGCAAGGACCAGTCGGACCTGATCTACCGCACCGAGGTCGCGAAGTTCGAGGCGGTCGTCGACGACATCGCCGAGAAGCACGAGAAGGGTCAGCCGATCCTGGTCGGCACCACCTCGGTCGAGAAGTCCGAGTACCTCTCGCAGCAGCTCAGCAAGCGCGGCATCCAGCACGAGGTGCTGAACGCCAAGCACCACGAGCGCGAAGCGGTGATCGTCGCCCAGGCCGGCCGCAAGGGCGCCGTTACCGTGGCCACCAACATGGCCGGCCGTGGTACGGACATCAAGCTCGGCGGCAACCCCGAGGACCTCGCCGAGGCCGAGCTGCGCCAGCGCGGCCTCGACCCCGAGGAGCACATCGAGGAGTGGGCGCAGGCCCTGCCCGCCGCCCTGGAGCGCGCCGAGCACGCGGTCAAGGCCGAGAAGGACGAGGTCGAGGACCTCGGCGGCCTGTATGTGCTGGGCACCGAGCGCCACGAGTCCCGCCGTATCGACAACCAGCTGCGCGGTCGTAGCGGCCGCCAGGGCGACCCGGGCGAGTCCCGGTTCTACCTCTCGCTGGGCGACGACCTGATGCGTCTGTTCAAGGCCCAGATGGTCGAGCGCGTGATGGCGATGGCGAACGTCCCGGACGACGTGCCGATCGAGAACAAGATGGTCACGCGCGCGATCGCGTCCGCCCAGTCGCAGGTCGAGACGCAGAACTTCGAGACCCGGAAGAACGTCCTCAAGTACGACGAGGTCCTCAACCGGCAGCGTGAGGTCATCT
This sequence comes from Streptomyces sp. NPDC001222, assembly GCF_042896945.1. Classification (NCBI taxonomy): domain Bacteria; kingdom Bacillati; phylum Actinomycetota; class Actinomycetes; order Kitasatosporales; family Streptomycetaceae; genus Streptomyces; species Streptomyces sp. NPDC001222. The sequence continues at coordinate 79,388 of NZ_JBIAXT010000035.1, read as the reverse complement.
ACGGCGAGCGGCGCCGCGTCCTGGAGGGCGAGGACCTGCACGAGCAGATCCAGCACTTCATGAACGACACGATCGACGCCTACGTCGGCGCCGAGACCTCCGAGGGCTTCGCCGAGGAGTGGGACCTGGACCGGCTGTGGGGCGCCTTCAAGCAGCTCTACCCGGTGAAGGTCACCATCGAGGAGCTGGAGGAGGCGGCCGGCGACCGTGCCGGGCTGACCGCCGAGTTCATCTCCGAGTCCATCAAGGACGACATCCGCGAGCAGTACGAGCAGCGTGAGGAGCAGCTCGGCTCCGAGATCATGCGTGAGCTGGAGCGCCGGGTCGTGCTGTCGGTCCTGGACCGCAAGTGGCGCGAGCACCTCTACGAGATGGACTACCTCCAGGAGGGCATCGGCCTGCGCGCGATGGCGCAGAAGGACCCGCTGGTCGAGTACCAGCGCGAGGGCTTCGACATGTTCACCGCGATGATGGAGGGCATCAAGGAGGAGTCCGTCGGCTATCTGTTCAACCTGGAGGTCCAGGTCGAGCAGCAGGTCGAGGAGGTACCGGTCGAGGACGCCAAGCCTTCCCTGGAGAAGGAGGAGGCGGTGGCGGCCCAGGCGGCCCGCCCCGAGATCCGTGCCAAGGGCCTGGAGGCCCCGCAGCGCCGCGAGCGGCTGCACTTCTCCGCGCCGACCGTGGACGGTGAGGGCGGCATCGTCGAGGGCGACTTCGCCGGCGACGACGGTGAGACGGTGCGCTCGGAGGCGGACGGCCTCACCCGGGCGGAGCGCCGCAAGCAGGCCAAGGGCGGACGCCGCCGCAAGAAGTGACGCTGCCCCGGCGACGGAGCGGCGGCAGCACGGCTGAGTGAGGGGCCGGGCACCTTGACGGGTGCCCGGCCCCTCGGTCGTCACCGTCAGTCGTCGTCCGCCCGGGGCGGCCGGGGCCCGCCCAATTCCACCGCCGCGCAGCGCCAGCGGTGGTCGGGGCCGCACTCCAGGCGGAACGCCATGGCGCGCAGCTGGTCGCCCGCACCGATCCGGGCGAAGGCCTCGATGGCCCCCGGACGCGGCACGAAGTAGCCGATGTCGCGGACCACGGGACGGGTGCCCCGGGTGCGCAGCGGGCCGCGTGCGGCGAGCCGGGCCAGCTCGTCGTAGGCCCGGCCGACGGTGTGGCCGAGCATGCTGTGCACCGGGCGCTGACCACTGAGCACCGACAGCAGGCGGTCGGCGAAGAGGTCCGTCGGGCGGGGCTGCGGGACGGTCGCCGCCCTGCCGGCAGCGTCGGATGGCGTCGTGACGCCGGTCCTGCCCGGGCCGTGGGCCGTCCGGCGCGGGGTGCCGCCGGGGCGGCGGGTGTCGTGGCGCACCGGTGGGCGTTCGCCCGGCCGGGACGGCGCGGGGCGTGTCGTGCTGTTCCTGGTCATCACCTTGTTCATGCGGGATCCCCGTTTCGCGGGACCGGCGGATACCGGTCGGTAACTTCTCGGTGGGGATCCTGTCCGAGACGGACGGGGCTCGCGAGGAGACGGCGGCGGCGCGGGGGCGGCCGGGAGAATCACCCATCAGGGTGAGGAGGCGGGCGAGAGCCCTTGGCGTGGCCGGGCCGGGCGGGGTGATCCCCGGGTGTCCCGGCTGACGGCGGGGAACGGCGCACGCTGGACCCGAAGGGGGACGCCCGCACGTATCCTGGGGTGACTCGCCGGAGTCGCGGAACGATCTTCGCGGGGCCCCACCAGGGCCCGTCCGGTGCCCCTGACCGACTACGAAAGCGGCTCGTCATGCGCGTCTACGTCCCTCTGACCCTCTCCGGTCTCGCCGAGGCGTACAAGACGGGCGAGCTGGGCGAGGGGCCGGTCGTCGCCTACGCCGTCACGCCCGCCCTGCGCGAGTGGTACCTCTCCGACGACATCGAGGAGCTGGAGTACGCGGCGCTGAGCCGGTCCGCGCTGGCCTCCCTGCGGCTGCTGGCGGCGGACCCGGGGGCGCCGCGGCGCCGGGTCGTCGTGGCGGTCGACGTGCCGGACGGCACGGCGGTGGCCGACCCGGACCGTGGGCTGGACCCGGCCGCGCTCGGCGAGGTGCGGGTCGCGGGACCCGTGCCGCTGGCCAAGGCCGCCGCGGTGCATGTCGACGCGGCCGACGCGGAGGCGGACGTGACCGAGGCGGCCCGCGCGGTTCCGGCGGCGGAGAACGGGGACGACGACGCGCAGTTCGTCGTGGACGGCGCCGAGGACCACGAACTGCTCTGGTACGCGACGCAGGAGATCCCGAATCTCCTGGGGCTCGCCCGCTGAGCCGGCCTCTCGGGCCCCCGCGAGCAGGACGGCGGTGATTGTCAGTGGCACCGGGTACGTTTTCCGGCATGGGGACGCAAGGAAACGCGCACATCGTCTGGGACTGGAACGGGACGCTGTTCCACGACAATGACGCGATCATCGGGGCGACGAACGCGGCCTTCGCGGAGCTGGGTCTGGAGCCCATCACGCTGGAGCGATACCGGGCGCTGTACTGCGTGCCGGTGCCGAAGTTCTACGAGCGGCTGATGGGACGGCTGCCCACCGACACCGAGTGGGAGGTCATGGACGCGATCTTCCACCGCTACTACGCGGAGCACCGGGTCCGGTGCGGGCTCACCGAGGGTGCGACGGAGCTGCTCGCGGGATGGCGTTCGGCCGGTCGCAGCCAGTCCATCCTGAGCATGTATGTGCACGAGGAACTCGTGCCGCTCGTGCGGGGGTTCGGGATCGAGACGCACTTCATCCGGGTGGAGGGGCGGGTCGGGCCCTCCGGGGGCAGCAAGGCCGAGCACATGGTCCGCCATATACGGGCCCTCGGCGGCGTCGACCCCGCGCGCACGGTGGTGATCGGTGACGCGGCCGACGACGCGATCGCCGCCCGGCACGTCGGAGCGCGGGCCGTGCTGTACACCGGGGGCTCGCACGGCCGCGCCAGCCTGGAGGAGGTCGGCGTGCCCGTGGTCGACACGCTGGAGGAAGCGGTCACCGAGGCCGAGCGCCTGGCGGCGTGAGGGGGACGCGGCGCCCGCCGGGGCGTCGCACCGCCGCCCGCCCGACTCAGCTCACCGGCGCCTTCGCCCGCAGCACGGTCAGGAACTCACGCATCCAGCCGGAGTGGTCCGGCCAGGCGCGGGACGACACGAGGGTGCCGTCGACGACCGCCTCGGCGTCCTGGAAGCTGGCACCGGCCGCCTGCATGTCCATCTCCAGCGCCGGATAGGACGTGACGCGCCGGCCGCGCAGGGCGTCGACGGCGGCGGTGAGCAGCGGCCCGTGACAGATCTGGGCGACCGGCTTGTCGGTGTCGAAGAACGACTTGACGATCTTGCGGAGTTCGGGGTCGTTGCGGAGGTACTCCGGGGCGCGTCCCCCGGGGATGACCAGGGCGATGTAGGCACCGGGGTCGACATCGGAGAAGGCGAGGTCGGCGGGCCAGGTGTAGCCGGGCTTCTCGGTGTACGTGTCGAAACCGGGTTCGAAGTCGTGGACGACGAAACGGAGGGTCTTCTGGGTGGGCGCGGCGATGTGGACCTCGTAGCCCTCCTCGCGAAGGCGCTGATAGGGGTAGAGGACCTCGAGTGATTCCGCCGCGTCCCCGGTGACGATCAGGATCTTCTGCGTCATGTCCGCTGTGCTCCCCTCGTTCATGCGGGCGGCCCGTCCAGTGCCTTCGTGCAACGTGCCTCAAGCCGGGGGCGCTGCCAAGGGGGCCCGTACGGTTCGTACCGCCATGCTCGCACCGAAGGCCGCGTATGGCGCGTATCGAAGGCCCTGCACGGCCGCGCCCCCTTCGCTCCTGTGCAGAACGTCAAACTTCGCGCCCCTCTTTTGTACACATACGGCTCATGACGTGCCCCCCGTGAAGAGCGATAGCCTGGTGGCGTGATCAGCGCGATACCTCGCGGGGACGTTGTCGTCCCTGCCTTGCGCCCGGTGAGCACGGACGGTGTCCGTGACCGGGCGGCGGTCGCTGGTCTTCGCAGGCGGGGCCGGTCGAGCAGGGCGCCGAAGGCGCCCGGCGCGGCAGCCGGGGCGCCGAGGACGCGAGGGGCGCGGAACGCGCCGAGAGCAGCGTCACAGTCGCCGAGGGTGCCGGAAATGGCCGATAACCCCCCGCCCATCTCTCCAAGCGGCATAGCGTCGAACCAGACCGGACACCCCGCGTCACGGCGTCATGTCGGAGAAGAGACCGTACTTCCTTCTACGTCACGCAACGGCGCGCGACAGGAGCCAGAGGACAATGCAGACCAAGCTGGACGAAGCCAAGGCCGAGCTGCTCGAGAGGGCCGCCCGGGTAGCTGAGAACAGCCCGGTCGGGGGGCACCTACCGACTGGGACGACGGGCGCGGGAACCCCGGACCGGGACACCGTGCTCGCGTTCCTCCAGCGCTACTACCTGCACACCGCCCCGGAGGACCTGGCCGACCGTGACCCGGTCGACGTCCTGGGAGCCGCGTTCTCGCACTACAGACTGGCCGAAACGCGTCCCCAGGGCACGGCGAACGTGCGGGTGCACACCCCCACCGTCGAGGAGAACGGCTGGACCTGCAGCCACTCCGTGGTGGAGGTCGTGACCGACGACATGCCCTTCCTGGTCGACTCCGTGACCAACGAGCTGTCCCGGCAGGGCCGCGGCATCCACGCCGTGATCCACCCGCAGTTCGTCGTCCGTCGTGATCTGACCGGCAAGCTGCTGGAGGTCCTGCCCGAACAGCCCGGCGCCGAGCTGCCGCACGACGCGCATGTCGAGTCCTGGATCCATGTCGAGATCGACCGGGAGAGCGACCGCTCCGACCTGAAGCAGATCACCGCCGATCTGCTGCGTGTCCTGTCCGACGTCCGCGAGGCCGTCGAGGACTGGGAGAAGATGCGCGAGTGCGCGCTGCGCGTCGCCGAGGGGCTCCAGAAGGAGTCCGTGCCCGGGGACCTGCCCGCCCCCGAGGTCGAGGAGGCCGGCGAGCTGCTGCGCTGGCTGGCCGCCGACCACTTCACCTTCCTCGGCTTCCGCGAGTACGAGCTGCGTGAGGACGACTCGCTGGCCGCCGTGCCCGGCACCGGACTCGGCATACTGCGATCGGACCCGCACCACTCGGGCGAGGAGAGCCACCCGGTCAGCCCGTCCTTCGAGCGGCTGCCCGCCGACGCCCGCGCCAAGGCCCGCGAGCACAAGCTGCTGGTCCTCACCAAGGCCAACAGCCGCGCCACCGTGCACCGGCCGTCGTACCTCGACTACGTCGGGGTGAAGAAGTTCGACGAGAACGGCAACGTCATCGGCGAGCGCCGGTTCCTCGGCCTGTTCTCGTCCGCCGCGTACACCGAGTCCGTGCGCCGTGTGCCGGTCATCCGGCGCAAGGTCGCCCAGGTCCTCAAGGGCGCCGGGTTCTCGCCCAACAGCCACGACGGCCGCGACCTGCTCCAGATCCTGGAGACCTACCCGCGCGACGAGCTGTTCCAGACGCCGGTGGACGAGCTGCGCTCGATCGTCACCTCGGTCCTCTACCTCCAGGAACGCCGCCGGCTGCGGCTCTACCTGCGCCAGGACGAGTACGGGCGCTACTACTCGGCCCTCGTCTACCTGCCGCGCGACCGCTACACCACGGGCGTCCGGCTGCGCATCATCGACATCCTCAAGGAGGAACTGGGCGGCACCAGCGTCGACTTCACGGCCTGGAACACCGAGTCGATCCTCTCCCGGCTGCACTTCGTCGTGCGCGTCCCGCAGGGTACCGAGCTGCCCCAGATGTCCGACGCCGACCGGGAGCGCATCGAGGCGCGCCTCGTGGAGGCCGCCCGCTCCTGGGCCGACGGCTTCGCCGAGGCGCTGAACGCCGAGTGCGGTGAGGAGCGCGCCGCCGAGCTGCTGCGCCGCTACGGAAGCAGCTTCCCCGAGGGCTACAAGGCCGACCACACCCCCCGCGCCGCGGTCGCCGACCTGGTCCACCTGGAGCAGCTCACCGCCGAGGAGGGCGGCCGCAACTTCGCGCTCAGCCTGTACGAGCCGGTGGGCGTGGGCCCCGGCGAGCGCCGCTTCAAGATCTACCGCAAGGGCGAGGCCGTCTCCCTGTCCGCTGTGCTGCCGGTGCTCCAGCGGCTCGGCGTCGAGGTCATCGACGAGCGTCCGTACGAGCTGCGCTGCGCGGACCGTACGACCGCGTGGATCTACGACTTCGGCCTGCGCCTGCCGAAGTCCCTGGTCGACAACGGCGACCACCTCGGCGACGACGCCCGTGAGCGCTTCCAGGACGCCTTCGCCGCGACCTGGACCGGGCAGGCCGAGAACGACGGCTTCAACGCCCTGGTGCTGAGCGCCGGGCTCACCTGGCGGCAGGCCATGGTGCTGCGCGCGTACGCCAAGTACCTGCGGCAGGCCGGTTCCACCTTCAGCCAGGACTACATGGAGGACACCCTCCGAAACAATGTCCACACCACCCGGCTGCTGGTCTCGCTGTTCGAGGCGCGGATGTCGCCGGAGCGGCAGCGAGCCGGTCTGGAGCTGACCGACGCCCTGCTGGAGGAGCTGGACGCCGCGCTCGACCAGGTCGCCTCTCTGGACGAGGACCGCATCCTGCGCTCCTTCCTCACCCTGATCAAGGCGACCCTGCGCACCAACTTCTTCCAGGACGGGCGTGACGGCAGGCCGCACGACTACGTCTCCATGAAGTTCGACCCGCAGGCCATCCCGGACCTGCCGGCGCCGCGCCCGGCGTACGAGATCTGGGTGTACTCGCCGAAGGTCGAGGGCGTGCACCTGCGCTTCGGCAAGGTCGCGCGCGGTGGTCTGCGCTGGTCCGACCGGCGTGAGGACTTCCGCACCGAGATCCTCGGCCTGGTCAAGGCGCAGATGGTGAAGAACACCGTCATCGTGCCGGTGGGTGCCAAGGGCGGCTTCGTCGCCAAGCAGCTGCCGGACCCGGCCGCGGACCGTGACGCCTGGCTCGCGGAGGGCATCCGCAGCTACCGCACCTTCATCTCGGCGCTGCTCGACATCACCGACAACCTGGTGGCCGGCGAGGTCGTGCCGCCCGCGGACGTGGTCCGGCACGACTCCGACGACACCTATCTCGTGGTCGCCGCGGACAAGGGCACGGCGACGTTCTCGGACATCGCCAACGAGGTCGCCGAGAGCTACGGCTTCTGGCTCGGCGACGCCTTCGCCTCCGGCGGCTCGGCGGGCTACGACCACAAGAAGATGGGCATCACCGCCCGCGGCGCCTGGGAGTCGGTGAAGCGGCACTTCCGGGAGGTGGGTGTCGACACCCAGGCCGAGGACTTCACCGTGGTGGGTGTCGGTGACATGTCCGGTGACGTGTTCGGCAACGGCATGCTGCTGTCCGAGCACATCCGCCTGGTCGCGGCCTTCGACCACCGGCACATCTTCATCGACCCGAACCCGGACGCGGCGACCTCGTACGCGGAGCGCCGCCGTCTGTTCGAGCTGCCGCGCTCCTCGTGGGCCGACTACAACGCCGAACTGCTGTCGGCGGGCGGCGGTGTGTTCCCGCGGTCGGCGAAGTCGATCCCGGTCAACGCGCACATCCGTGAGGCGCTCGGCATCGAGGGCACGGTCATGAAGATGACCCCGGCCGACCTGATGAAGACGATCCTCGCGGCGCCGGTGGACCTGCTGTGGAACGGCGGCATCGGCACGTACGTCAAGTCCTCGGCGGAGTCGAACGCGGACGTCGGCGACAAGGCCAACGACGCGATCCGCGTCGACGGCAAGGACCTGCGGGTCAAGGTCGTGGGCGAGGGCGGCAACCTGGGTCTGACCCAGCTCGGCCGGATCGAGTTCGCCCAGCACGGCGGCAAGATCAACACGGATGCCATCGACAACAGCGCGGGCGTGGACACCTCCGACCACGAGGTGAACATCAAGATCCTGCTCAACGCGGTCGTGGCCAACGGGGATCTGACGGTCAAGCAGCGCAACCAGGTGCTCGCCGAGATGACCGACGAGGTCGGCGCCCTGGTGCTGCGCAACAACTATGCGCAGAACGTGGCGATCGCCAACGCTCTGTTCCAGTCGAAGGACATGCTGCACGCACAGCAGCGGTTCCTGCGCCACCTGGTGCGCGAGGGCCACCTCGACCGGGCGCTGGAGTTCCTGCCCACCGACCGGCAGATCCGTGAGCGGCTGAACGCCGGTCAGGGTCTGACCGGCCCGGAGACGGCCGTCCTGCTGGCGTACACCAAGATCACGGTCTCCCGGGAGCTGCTGGAGACGGAGCTGCCCGACGACCCGTATCTGCGCCGCCTGCTGCACGCCTACTTCCCGACGGCGCTGCGCGACAGGTTCTCCGAGCAGATCGACAGCCACGCGCTGCGGCGTGAGATCGTGACGACCCTGCTGGTCAACGACACGGTCAACACGGGCGGTACGAGCTTCCTGCACCGTATGCGCGAGGAGACGGGCGCGTCGCTGGAGGAGATCGTCAGGGCGCAGACCGCGTCCCGCGCGATCTTCCACTCCGGCGCGGTGTGGGACGCGGTCGAGGACCTGGACAACAAGGTCGACGCCGACGTCCAGACCCGTATCCGGCTGCACTCCCGCCGGCTGGTGGAGCGCGGCACGCGCTGGCTGCTCAACAACCGGCCGCAGCCGCTCCAGCTCACCGAGACCATCGCGTTCTTCGGTGACCGCGTGGAGCAGGTCTGGAGCGAGCTGCCGAAGCTGCTGCGCGGCGCGGACCTGGAGTGGTGGCAGAAGATCTACGACGAGCTGACGAGCGCTGGCGTCCCGGACGAACTCGCCACGCGCGTGGCCGGGTTCTCCTCCGCCTTCCCGGCGCTCGACATCGTCTCGGTGGCCGACCGCACCAACAAGGACCCGATGGACGTCGCCGAGGTCTACTACGACCTCGCCGACCGCCTCAGCATCACGCAGCTGATGGACCGCATCATCGAACTGCCGCGCACCGACCGGTGGCAGTCGATGGCCCGGGCGGCGATCCGCGAGGATCTGTACGCGGCCCACGCGGGTCTGACGGCCGAGATCCTGGCCGTGGGCAACGGCGCCTCCACGCCGGAGCAGCGGTTCGAGGCCTGGCGGGAGAAGAACGGAGCGATCCTGAGCCGGGCCCGGACGACCCTCGACGAGATCTCGGGCTCGGACTCGTTCGACCTCGCGAACCTCTCGGTCGCGATGCGCACGATGCGGACGCTGCTGCGGTCGCACGGCTAGTCCCGCACGAAGGCGGGGGCGCCCCCTGGGTGGGGCGCCCCCGTCTGCGCATCGAAAGAGCATTCCCCGTTCGACGGTCACGTACCGCTTTCTTGCCAAGGCCTAGGGGAATTCCGGCGGTCGCTTTACTCTCCCTCGCTAAACACGACATTTGGACCAGTGCCCCTGGCGGGTGACGTTGCGCGACGGTGCGAACGCCGCCTGTGCGGGCACTAGGTTTGGCGTGATCGTCCGACGAGTGTGGAGGACCCCTACCCGTGACTGTGAACCTCTCCGAGCAGCGACCCCAGGTCGCTCGCCCGGTTGCCGAGCCCGTCGTCCCCGCTCCCGTCTCCGCCCCCGTCCCGGCCCGTGCCCGGGTCCGGCGGATCGCGGTCGAGGTCGCCAAGTTCGGGGTCGTCGGCGGCAGCGGTGTCGCGGTCAACTTCGTCGTCTTCAACGCCCTGCTGCACGGTCTGAAGTGGGCCCCCATGACGGCGACGGTGCTCGCCAGCGTCATCGCCATGGGCACCAACTACATCGGCTTCCGCTTCTTCGCCTATCGGGACCGTGCCTCGCGCACGCGGCAGCAGATCGTGCTGTTCTTCGTGTTCAGCGGGATCGGCGTGGTGATGGAGAGCGTGCTGTTCTACGCCGGTTACCACGGCCTCGGTATGAACGGGCCGTTCGGCTCCAACGTGGCCAAGGCGCTGTCGATCGTGCTGGCGTCGGCGTTCCGCTTCCTCGTGTACCGCACCTGGGTCTTCCAGCACGAGGCGAAGCAGGGCCACGGAGCACGATGAGCGTCACCGCTGAGGACACCGGCGGAGCACGGGGAGCCGCACGGCGGCTCACGGGCCCCGGAGGGCCGCTCTCGGCCGCCAGGACGCCGCGCGGCGCCGCGGGCATGGCGCTGTGGGCGGTCATGGCGCTGTTCGTCGTCCTGATGCTGCTCGTGATCGTGCGGCTGCCCTGGGCGGGCGACCTCGGGATGCACGCGGCGACCGTGGAACGCCTGCGGCACCGGCTCACGGATCCCGGCAACCCGCTGGTCGACGAGAACACCCCGAGCCCGTACTACTCGCCGTGGACCGTCTTCCTCGGTGTGCTGGCCCGCCTCACCGGGCTGTCCGTCTGGGTCGTGCTGCGCATCGGCGCGCTGATCAGCCTGACGCTGCTGGTGACGGGCGTGTGGCGGTACGTCCGGGCGCTGACCGCCCACCGTCTCGCGCCGCCGCTCGCCCTGCTGTGCGTGGTGCTGCTGTGGGGCACCGAGGTGTTCAACTGGAGTGGCTTCCTCGGGCTCAACTCCCTGGCGCTGACGGTTGCCTACCCGAGCGTCTTCGCGCTGGGGCTCGCCTTCCACTTCTGGGCCCTGGTGACCCGGACGCTGAAGGGGGAGCCCGCGGGGTGGACCGCCTTCCTGGGGCTCGGTGTGCTGTGGGCGGTGATACTGCTCAGCCACCAGTTCACCGGCGTGGTGGCGACACTGGGGGCGCTCGCAACGGTGATCGGCGCGCGCGCCGGCCACCGGACCTGGCTGCGGCTCGGGGCGGGGATCCTGCTCGGCGTGGCGATCCTCGCGCTCTGGCCCTACTACGACTTCTTCGCACTGTTCCAGGTGGGCGGCCTGGAAGCCATTCACCGGCCGCTGTACCAGCATCTGTTCGCCCGGTTCTGCCTGGTGCTGGTCGGGGTGGCGGCGCTCGCCCTGCGGGCCAGGCGCGATCTGCGGGACCCACTCGTGGTGTTCTTCCTGCTCGGTGTGCTGATGTTCGCGGCGGGCGGGCTGAGCGGGCACTACTCCTGGGGGCGGGCACTGCCGTCCGTACTGATCCCCGCGCAGCTCGCGGCGGCCGTGGAGGTGGCCGGTGCGGCGCGCGGCACCCTGCGGACCGTGGGGGCGTGGGTGCTGACCGCGGCGCTCGCGATCGGCGCGTGGACACAGGTGCAGACCGTCGGCTACGTCGTCGGGCGCGGCGCCCTGCCCGCGGCGGTCGCCGAGAAGTACCGGACGCCGTGGGTCGGATACCACTGGATCACCCCGTGGGTGCGGTACGGGGACGTGGTGATGGTGCCGATGTATCCCGCGCGGCAGATCCCGGCGTACGGGGCGTACACCGTGGCGCCCGGGTATCCCGACTTCTTCCTGCCGGACGAGGCGAAGCGGGAGGCCGCGGTGCGGACGTACTTCGCGAAGGGCTCGTCGCGCGGCGCGCGGCTGGATGTCCTGCGGTCGTACGGCGTGCGCTGGGTGGTGCAGCGGCCGAAGGACGGCGGACTGCCGTCCGGGGACGGCGCGTTGAGGCGGGTGGCCTCGGGGCCGGGCGGCCAGGTGCTGTACCAGGTGGTGCGCTGACGAGGCCGGAACAGAGAAGAAACGATGGGGCGGACCGTTCGGTCCGCCCCATCGCCGTCAGCGCAGAACGCTGCGGACCAGCCGTGCCGCCTCGCGCACCCGCGGCCCCGCCACCCGGCGGACCAACGGGCCCACCCGGGCGGTGAGCCCCACCGGGCGCCACCGGATCTGGAGCCGGCCCGCTCCGCGGCCCTCCGGCTCCACCGTCATCTCGTGCGGCAGCGTGCCCACCTGGCTTGCCGTCAGGGCCCGGAAGGACAGCGGGGCGAGCAGCACGCCCGAGTTGGACAGGCCCTGCTGGTTCAGCCGCAACACCGGGTGGCGGACGCCCTCGAAGCCCTGCACGGGCAGCTGCGCCGCCCCGAGGTCCACGCGGACCTGCCCCTCGAAGACGCCGGGACGGACCGGGTCCAGACGGAACGCCGTCGCCAGCTGGCGACGGCCGGGGGTGACCACGACGCTCGCCCGCTGCGGACCCACGGGCAGTCGCAGACCGGGATCGTAGGTTCGGATCGCCAGGTCCACCGAGGCACCCGGTCCCGGCGTCACGGACGTGATCTCATGGCGGAACTGTGCGCTGGAGAAGGGCCGGTACTCCAGCTCCAGATCGGTGATGTCGAGTTCCCGGCGCGCCCAGGAGGAGGACGGGACCTGCCCGCCCCAGTAGGTGGCGCCCGAGTCGTCCGTCACCGTCTCCCGGGGGGCGACCCCGTGGCCCAGTCCCCGCGCCGCCAGCTGCGCCTCCGCCGGACGGCGGTCGCGCACCAGCTGGATCACCACCCGCTCCAGGCGCGGCAGCCGCGCGTACGCGGCGGGGTCCAGCGTCTCCAGATACGGCGTGACCAGGTCCGCGAACCCGGCCAGCCACTCCTCGTCGCGGTACGGGAGGTCACCCGCGTACATCCGGAAGTCGTGCTTGAGGAACTTGTAGTCCTTGTCCGCCCGGAGGGACTCATGGCCGCTCTCGGTCAGGAACGCGTCGATCAGCGTCTGCACATGGATGCGGTCGCGGACGTTGGAGAGCTTGTGCCGCTGGTTGGAGATCGACGCCGCCTCCGCCGCCACGAAGGGGGCTATGTACCAGCGGTAGACCGTCTGCGGGATGATCGTGAACGCGCGTGCCAGGCAGTACGACTGCGCCGAGAACAGCTGGTCCTCGTAGTGGATCCCCTCGGGGAAGCGCAGATCGTGCCGGTCCAGGAACTCCCGCCGGTACATCTTGCTCGTCGACAGGTGCTCGAAGAGCAGACCGGGTTCGGACTCGATGCCCTCGACCGTGCGCCGCTCGGCGACCAGGTGCGGCATCCAGGCCGAGCGCTGGCCGGTGTCGACGCGGATCCGCTCGACCGCGCCCATGGCGAAGTCGATGTCGCGCTCCCGGTGCGCGTTCAACAGCAACTCGACCGCGTCCTCGGGCAGTTCGTCGTCGCTGTCCAGGAACATCAGGAACGGTGCCCGGGCGATGTCGATGGCCCGGTTGCGGGGGGCGCTGCAGCCGCCGCTGTTCTCGGGCAGGCGCAGATAGCGCACCCGCTCGTCCTGGGCCTCCAGGCGGCGCGCCACCGACGGGGTGTCGTCCGTCGAGTGGTCGTCGCTGATGATCACCTCGATGTTGGTGTACGTCTGCCGCAGCAGCGAGGCCACGGCGCGAGGCAGGCGTTCCGCGTCGTTGTAGACGATGACCGTGATCGTCACATCGGGGGTACGGGTCGTCGTCACGCCGTCGCCTCCTCGGGGGTCGGGGCCGGGGTCCGTTCGTCCACCGGGACCACGGGCGGCAGCGACTCCTCGCGCTCGCCCAGGAAGACCCGGCGCACCACCCGCTCGGCGGCCCGGCCGTCGTCGAACTCGCAGAACCTGCGCCGGAAGGCGGTCAGCGCCTTGCTCGCGGCCTCGTCGCGCCATGCGTCCGTCTCGAAGACGGCCGCCAGCTCGTCCTGGGTGCGGGCCACCTGGCCCGGCGCCTCCGCCATCAGGTCGAAGTAGACGCCGCGGGTCTTCGCGTACGTCTCCCAGTCGTCGGCGTAGATCACGATCGGGCGGCCCAGATTGGCGTAGTCGAACATGATGGACGAGTAGTCCGTGACCAGGGCGTCCGCCGCCAGGCAGAGGTCCTCGACCGGGTCGTACGACGAGACGTCGATCACCCGGCCCGAGCGGCGCAGTCCGGCCAGCGGGGAGGCCGCGCCGCCGTAGAAGTAGTGGCCGCGGACCAGCAGGACCGTGTCCTGGCCGAGCCGCTCGGCGAGCGAGGCGAGGTCCAGGCGCGGCGTCCAGCCCGCCTCGTAGTCGCGGTGCGTGGGGGCGTACAGGATGGCCCGGCGGCCCGGGGCTATGCCCAGGCGCTCGCGTATCGCGCGGACGTCCTCGGCCGTGGCCGAGTAGAAGACGTCGTTACGGGGATAGCCGTAGTCCAGCGAGGTGTAGCGCGAGGGGTAGGCGCGCTCCCACATCCGGGTGGAGTGGCCGTTCGCGGAGACGCTGTAGTCCCACTTGTCTATGCGGGCCAGCAGCGCGTCGAAGTCCAGCCCCTTGGCGGCGGCCGGGTAGTCCACCTGGTCCAGGCCCATGCGCTTGAGCGGGGTGCCGTGGTGGGTCTGCACATGGACGGCGTCCGCGCGCTTGACCACCGCGTTGGGGAAGTTGACGTTGTTGACCAGGTACTTTGCCCTCGCCATGACGTCCCAGTAGCGGCGCGTGCCCGGGATGACGTGGTCGGTGCCCGGCGGCAGCAGCGCCGCCTTGCCCCGGGCGACCACCCACACCGGGTGGATGTGCGGGGCGAGTTCGGCGAGCTTCGCGGCGATGGCGGCCGGGTTGCAGGCCACGCCCCGGTCCCAGTACGCCGAGAACACGGCCAGCTGGGGGTCGACGGGCCCGCTCAGGGCGCGGCGGTAGCGGTGGTCGCGCAGTTTCGCGCCGACCTGCCGCTTGCCCGTGACGACCGCCGAGCGCACCTCGCGGCGCTTCTGGTTGGCGGCCTGGAAGACGCGGTACTTCGTGTACGCGTTCTCCTCCAGGAAGGCGTGGCGGACCCCCTCGAAGCCGGCCGGGCGCTGGTGGTGCTCCGGCCGCCACCGCACGGCGGCCTGGGAGGCACGGGCGAAGAACTCCCGCGCCTCGGCCTCCGGCATCCCGCTGCGGCTGAAGACACGCAGCAGATCGCGGACCATCAGGTCGTACAGGACCGCCCGGGGGCCCTCGGGCGCGCCGCGCCCGGCGAGCAGCCGGTGCAGCCGCTCGTACCGCTCCAGCGCCTGGTAGCGCTGTGCGGTGGTCACCGGCGGCAGGCTCTGCTCGCGCAGCTCCCGTACCTCGTAGGCCACCTCGTCGAGCGCGGCGATCTGCTCGGCGTGCAGCAGCACGGCGAGAGCGGTGTACGTCTCGTCGTCGCCGAACTCGGGGTCGGCCAGGTCGTCCCGGACGGCCTGGGAGCGCCAGAAGTCCGCGCGGATCATGCGGTTGCCCAGGACCGGGGCCGGCCAGAGCAGCTGCGGGAAGTCGGCGAGGGGGGCGGCGTGGCGGCCTGTTCGGGCCAGGAACCTGCCGTCCCCGCTGGAGGCGGCGGTGGTCTGCCAGGTGGAGCGGACGTGGTTGACGACCAGGATGTCCGCCGAGTCCGCCAGTTCGGCGGTGCGGTCGGCGACCGCCCGCAGGGCGCCGGCGGGCAGTCCGTCCTTGGCGTGCACGAAGTGCAGCCAGCGGCCGGTGGCCCGGTCGGCGCCCGCCGCCCGGGCGGCGCCGTCACTCGTGCCTTCCGGCAGCGGCAGCACCACCATCCTGGGGTCGTGGGCCGCGCGCTGCTCGGCCTGCTGCTTGGCCCACTCGCCCACGGTCGCGATGATCACCTCGGCCCCGGTGAAGGGCTGGGCGGTGAGGGAGTCCAGGAGTTCTCCCAGATGGCCCTGGGGATCCGGACCGTGGACGATGACGCTCAGCCCTGGTTGCACGTGGTCTCCTCGCTCTTCAGGCGCCCACGGCGGCACTGCTGCTGGTGGAACAACATGCACAAGGCGTATACGAGTCAGGTAAGAGGCATGTACGAGACATGAACAACCGCTGTCGTGTGCGCGCCCCATAGGGGAAGGATGCTATTTGGCGGCCGCCGGTTCCTTCTGCTGCGGCTTCGGGGCGTCCTTCGCCTTGTCGGCGCCGCCCGTGAACGCCTCGTAGGCCTCCAGGACTTCTCCGGTGGGGCCGTCCATCCGCAGCACGCCGCGCTCCAGCCACAGCACCCGGTCGCAGGTGTCACGGATCGACTTGTTGTTGTGGCTGACCAGGAAGACCGTACCGGCGTGCTGGCGCAGCTCCCGGATGCGTTCCTCGGAGCGCTTCTGGAAGGAGCGGTCACCGGTGGCGAGGGCCTCGTCGATCAGGAGCACGTCGTGGTCCTTGGCGGCGGCGATGGAGAAGCGCAGCCGGGCGGCCATGCCGGAGGAGTAGGTCCGCATCGGCAGGGTGATGAAGTCGCCCTTCTCGTTGATGCCGGAGAAGTCGACGATGTCCTGGTAGCGCTCCTTGACCTGCTCCCGGGACATGCCCATGGCGAGGCCACCGAGGTAGACGTTCCGCTCGCCGGTGAGGTCGTTCATCAGGGCCGCGTTCACACCGAGGAGGGAGGGCTGGCCGTTGGTGTAGATCCGGCCGTTCTCGACGGGCAGCAGTCCGGCGACGGCCTTGAGCAGGGTCGACTTGCCGGAGCCGTTGGTGCCGATGAGGCCGATGGCCTCGCCCTTGTACGCGGTGAAGGACACGTTCTTGACCGCGTGCACCCGGCGCACGCCCGCGGCCTGCTCCGTCTGCTTGCGGCGCACGATGCGGTTGAGCGCGGCGGTCGCGCTGCCGCGGCCGGCCCCCGTGCCGTTGACGCGGTAGACGATGTCGACGCCGTCGCAGACGACGGTCGGGACGAGCTGGTCGCTGATCGGGTTAGCCACGGCCGTAGGTCTCCTCAGCCTTCCAGAAGTAGATGAAGCCGCCGACACCGGCGAGCAGGGCCCAGCCCGTCGCCGCCGCCCACACGTGCGGGGGCAGCTGGTGCGCCTGGAAGCTGTCGATCAGCGCGTAGCGCATGAGGTCGATGTAGACGGCGGCCGGGTTGGTCTCCAGCGCGATCGTGACCGCGTGCGGCAGGTGGTCGCCCTGGGTCAGCTTGGAGATGCTCCACATCACGCCCGACACGTACATCCAGGTACGCAGGATGAACGGCATCAGCTGCGCGATGTCCGGCGTCTTCGCGCCCATCCGAGCCATGATCATCGAGACGCCGGCGTTGAACACGAACTGCAGCACCAGCGCCGGGATCGCCAGCAGCCACGAGGCCGCGACCGGCACGCCGAAGCAGAGCAGGATGACGATCAGGGCCGCCATCGAGAACAGCAGCTGCTGGAGCTGCTGGATGCAGAAGGCGATGGGCAGCGCGGCGCGCGGGAAGTGCAGGGCGCGCACCAGGCCCAGGTTGCCGGCGATCGCCCGGGTGCCCGTCATGATCGAGCTCTGCGTGAACGTCCAGATGAACACGCCTGTGACCAGGAACGGGATGTAGTCGGGCACACCGCGCTTGGTGCCGAGCAGCACGCCGAAGATGAAGTAGTAGACCGCCGCGTTCAGCAGCGGCGTCATGACCTGCCACATCTGGCCGAGCTTCGCCTCGCTGTACTGGGCGGTGAGCTTGGCCGTGGCGAAGGCCGTGATGAAGTGGCGGCGTGCCCACAGCTGGCGGACGTACTCGGGCAGGGAGGGACGGGCACCGCTGACCGAGAGGCCGTACCGGGCGGCGAGCTGCGCCGGCGTCTCGGCCGCTTCGGCTGCCGTGGGGGGCGGTGTGTGGAGAACCTGGCTCACATCCGCTGCTTTCGCTCGGGGGGTCGGTTGCGCGAACCGGTCGCAGTCTTCCGCCGTCTTGCCCCTTCTGGTAGCAATGCCCGGCTCTTCTCACTTTTCTTGCCGGGGTCTTGCTTTGTCCTTAGGACTCTTTTGCTTGTCTTGGGCCTTTGGACTGCTGGGCTTTACGTCGGGACGGGACCGTATCGTCGCAACGCGAGAGTAAGCCGTTGTGACGTCGGAACGCAACCGTTTCGTCGTCACGCCCTATGCTGGTCCGTATGACCACGAACGCCGACACTCCCCAGGTGCAACGGCGCCGCAGGGCGCCCGCGGGTGCGGCCGTGCTGCGCGAGGACGTGACGGAGGCCATTCGCCTGGCCGTCTTCGAGGAGCTGGCGGCCGCCGGCTACGCCCGGATGTCCATCGAGGGCATCGCGCGCCGGGCGGGTGTCGGCAAGACGGCGGTGTACCGCCGATGGCGCTCCAAGCTGCATCTGGTCCTCGACCTGGTCTCGGCGGTCGCGGTCCAGGGCCTGCCGGCTCCCGACACCGGATCCCTGGAGGGGGATCTGCGTCTGCTCTACGAGGTGACGTCACGCGCCCTGCGCCACCCGGTGGCCGGGCAGATCATCCCGGACCTCCAGGCGGAGGCGGCCCGTAACCCCGAGATCGCGGACGCCATGCAGAAGGCGCTGCGGGAGGGCCAGCAGAGCGTGGCGAGCGGCATCGTCGCGGCGGCCGTCGCCCGCGGCGAGATCAGCGAGGGCATCGACGAGGACCTCGCCCTGGACCTGATCTCGGGACCGCTGTACTGGCGAGCGGTGGTGGTACGGGGTCCGAAGCTGCCGAAGGGCTATCTGGCGGGGCTGGCCCGGGCCACCGCGGGGGCGCTGAAGGCGTTGTGAGCAGAGCCTGAAGCGCGGGGGCGCTCGGGTGGACCTGGCCGGCCCGGAGGCGCGGGCGGCGCTCGCGGACGCAGCCGAGGCGGCCGTGGTGGCGTACGCCGCGCACCCTGGCGCTGCTCGACACCCTGGAAGCCCACCGGGACCACCGCGGCTTCCGGCGGCGGAGTCGTTCCGGCCGAGCCGGCCGGACGCCGCCGCGCTGCCGCCCGGATCAGGACGGGTCGGCCTCCGGGGGGTCCGGGGACGCCAGCCGCCGGGCCAGGTCGCCGAGTTGGGGCGCGCGCAGGGTGCGGTCGCCGAAGCCCGGCAGGGGTACGTGCAGCGAGTCCGTCCATCGCTCGGGGAGGGCGTCCGGGCCGTACACCGCGCCGGCCAGGCCGCCGGTCACCGCGGCGACCGTGTCCGTGTCGCCGCCGAGGTCGATGGCGGCGCGTAGGGCGTCCTCGTACGACGTCGTGGTCCGCAGCGCCCAGACGGCGGAGCCGAGACACGGCCAGACCGCCCCGTTGAACTCCGTCGCCTGGTCCGGATGCCAGTGGGGGGCCAGGACGGCCGCGAAGCGGTCGCGATGGCCGGGGTGCACGGCCGCGAGGGTCTCCGGGAGCGCGGCGAGGGGGTCCTCGCCGGTGAGCGCCACCCGGATCAGCTCGTGGAAGACCGCCGTGCCCTCCCAGGCCGCCCGGTCCCCGTGGGTCAGTGCGGCGATCCGGCGGGCGGCGTCCATGGTGGCCTCGCGGCCCCGGGGCGCGAAGTGGACCGCCGAGGTGGTCGCGCGCATCAACGCGCCGTTGCCCGCCGCCCGTTGGTTCACCTGGAAGTGCATCGGCGCGGCGAGGTCCCAGGGGTCGCCGCTGGTGAGGACGGCCTCGGTCGCCAGTCCGATGTCCTTGGGGCCGCCCGCCGCCCAGCGCCGGAAGCGCTCGAAGACGTCCGGGAGCCGCAGGCCGCCGCACTCCAGCAGTGACTCCCCGAGGAGTACCGCCATCTGTGTGTCGTCGGTCGCCTCGCCCGGATCCCAGCCGCCGCCCCCGCACATCTCGCCGCCATGGCCCGGCCGGGGAAAGCGGGCCGAGAACGCGCCCTCGGGTCCGAACTCGAAGGGCGCGCCCAGCGCGTCACCCACGGCGGAGCCGAGGACGGCGGCGACCGCCCGCATGGTGGGGCTCGGGTGCGTCATGCGCTCTTCTCCGGAGCGCAGCCTCGGAGGATGTACGCGACCAGTTCGTCCAGGTCCTGGGTGCACACGTCGGGCGGCAGGGAGTCGCTCGCCGCAAGGGTGGCGTAGCCGTGCAGAGTGGAGAAGACCCCGATGCCCACGCGCTCCGGGGAGCCCTCGCGCACCTCGCCGCGACGCTGGGCGTCGACGATGAGGCCCATCATCTCCTCGGTCCACCGATGGGCCGCGGCACTCAGCTCCTCGGACGCCTCGGGGGTGTGCTTGATCGAGTACATCAGGTCGAGCAGCTCGGCGTTGGCGGTGGCGAAGTCCACGTACGCACGCGCCCCCGCCCTCAGGCGTTCGGCGAACGACTCGCCCGTCTCCCGCTGTGCCGTCGTCATCGCCTCGGCGAGCCGCCCGAAGCCGACCAGCGCGAGTGCGTCCAGCAGTGCCTGTTTGTCCTTGAAGTGGCGGCTCGGCGCCGCGTGGCTCACGCCGAGGTCGCGCGCGAGTTCGCGGAGGGACAGCGCGGCCGGTCCCTTCTCTCGGAGTGTCTCCTCGGCCCCGGTCAGCAGCGCGGCGCGGAGGTCTCCGTGGTGGTAACGGCGTCGAGTGTGCATGCCGTCAGTGTAGCCAGGATGTGGGCGTCGCCTACTTTGTTGTCGGCGTCACCATTGTTGTCGTTGACATCATTGTTGGCGGCGCCTACTTTGCCTGTATGCCCACGACTCAGAGCAAGAAGCAGACCAAATGGAACGCCGGTGACATCGCCGACCAGACCGGCCGCACCGTCGTCGTCACCGGCGCCAACAGCGGCATAGGCCTCGCCGCCGTCGACGCCCTCGCCCGGGCCGGCGCCCGTGTGGTGCTCGCCGTACGCGACCCGAAGCGCGGCGAGGCGGCGGTCGCCACCGTACGCGGCGCGAAGGGACATCTCGAGGTGCGCCGTCTCGATCTGGCCGACCTGGCGTCCGTGCGCGAGTTCGCCGACGGGTGGCAGGGTGACATCGACGTGCTCGTCAACAACGCCGGTGTCATGAACGTCCCGGAGGGCAGCACCAAAGACGGCTTCGAGACCCAGTTCGGCACCAACCATCTGGGTCACTTCGCCCTGACGAACCTGCTGCTGCCGTACGTCCGGGACCGCGTGGTCACCGTGTCATCGGGCATGCACCGGTATCCCGGCGCGCGCATCCACTTCGAGAACCTGAACCTGACCGGTGAGTACACCCCGATGGCGGCCTACGCGCAGTCCAAGCTGGCCAATCTGCTGTTCACCCTGGAGCTGCAGCGCCGTCTCACCGAGGCCGGCTCGCGCGTACGGGCCCTGGCCGCGCACCCGGGCTGGGCCTCGACCAACCTCCAGGGCCATGACGCCAACGCCCTGCGGCGGGTCGCGATGCAGATCGGCAACCGGCTGCTCGCCCAGGACGACAAGGGGGGCGCGCTGCCGACCCTGTACGCCGCGACCCGGGACCTGCCCGGCGCGAGCTATGTCGGCCCCGACGGCATGAGCGAGATGCGCGGCGCCCCGACCCTGGTCGGCCGCTCGCACGCGGCCAGTGACCCGGACGTGGCCCGGCGCCTGTGGACGGTGTCCGAGGAGCTGACCGGCGTCACGTTTCCGCAGCTCCCCGAACTGTCGCCGACCGTGGAGGCCTGAGCCTCCTACCGCCGCGCCGCCCCGGGATGCCTGCGGACCCAGCCCTCCCAGGCGGACGCGATCATGTCCTCCACGTCGTGCTTCGCCGTCCAGCCCAGCCGCTCGGCCGCGCGGTCGGCCGAGGCGACGACGCGGGCGGGGTCGCCGGGGCGGCGGGCGGTGACGGTCGGCGGGGTGTCGTAGCCCGTGATCGCGTTGATGCGGTCGATCATGTCGCGCACCGACACGCCCTCCCCGCGGCCGATGTTGAGGGTGAGGTCCGCGCCGGGGGCGGCCCGCAGCGCGCGAGCCGCCGCCACATGGGCCTCCGCGAGGTCGACCACATGGATGTAGTCGCGGACGCAGGTGCCGTCGGGGGTCGCGTAGTCGTCACCGAAGATGCGCGGTGCCGCGCTCTGCGTCAGCCGCTCGAAGACCATGGGGACGAGGTTGAAGACGCCGACGTCGGCGAGTTCGGGGGCCGCCGCGCCCGCCACGTTGAAGTAGCGCAGGGACGCCGTCGCAAGGCCCGTGGCGCGGTTCGTCGCGCGGACCAGCCACTCGCCCGCCAGCTTGGTCTCGCCGTACGGCGACATCGGGACGCACGGCGTGTCCTCCGTCACCAGATCGACGTCCGGCATGCCGTACACCGCGGCGGAGGAGGAGAACACGAAAGAGGGAACGCCGAACTCCGTCACCGCCTCCAGCAGGACGCGCAGGCCCTCCACGTTCTCGCGGTAGTAGTGCAGCGGCAGCTCGACCGACTCGCCCACCTGTTTCTTCGCCGCGAGGTGCACCACCCCGCTCACCATGTGCTCCGCCAGCGTGCGGCGCAGCAGTTCGCCGTCCAGCGTGGAGCCCACGACCAGCGGCACCTCCGCGGGCAGGCGCTCGGCGATACCCGTGGACAGGTCGTCGTACACCACGGCGCGTTCGCCCGCCGCGGTCATCGCGCGGACGACGTGCGCCCCGATGTAACCGGCGCCGCCGGTGATCAGCCAAGTCATGTCCGGCCGTCTCCTCGTCAGTTGGCCCAGCGTCTGTCTGCGGTCATTTCCAGTGAAGCAGGCGGCGGAACCTGCGGCCCACGACCGACGTCACTCCTCGTACGCCCGGCGCCACCCGCAGGGCGAGCGCCCCGGAGTGCGTCGCGTACGGCTGCACCAGCAGCACCCCGTGCCGCAGGCTCGGCACCGCCCGGCGGCCCAGCCGGCCGGCGCCGTCCAGGGCGTGGGCCGTGGTGTCGCGGCTGGTGCCGTCGTCGAAGCGGAGCGTCAGGTTCACGTCCCAGGTCCCGGTGCCGAGCGCCGCGAGGTCGACCGGGGTCTCGGCCGTCCAGCCGCCGCGGTCCGGGTCCCGCCGGAGCGCGGCCGTCGTGGTGAGGCCCACCCGGGTCTCGTCCTCCCGCCGGACGAACTCCACGTCCACCCGGTACGGGCGCGCGTTCTCCACCCGCCCGTACAGCTCGTGCAGACGCAGCCGCAGGCAGGTGGCACGCGCGCGTGGGCGCAGATCCGCGTCGACGGCGACCGGAAGGTGCCGCATGGGGCGGTGCAGCAGATGCTCCAGCCGGACCTCCGGCAGGTCCGCCGACCAGACGGGAGCGCCGTCCTCGGTCTGTGCGTAGGGCGGGGTCAGCCGCGCCGGGCGGGCCGCCAGTTCCTTGATCCGGTGCAGATCGCGGGGCTGTTCGGCGGCGAGCACCACCTGCGCCACGACCCGCCCCGGCACGGACGCCTGCGCGAGGTCGGCGGCGTCGAAGTCCGACAGGTACGCGCGCGTGAGCGTCCACCACTCACCGCGGTACCCGGGTTCACGCAGCGGGAGTTCCCGCGCGTACATGCGCAGCCCGCGGTCCAGGAAGGCCGCGCGCGCCGCTCGTGCGAGCCGCTTCTCGCCGGCGCCCAGCAGGATCTCGTACGCCTGCCGGTTGGCCTCCATGCGCGCCTTCCAGTTGTCGACGTCGGCGCGGTCGAGGGAGATCGACAGCCGCCGCGCCGAGCGGCGCACATGCCAGACGTAGACGGTCTCCGGCACCAGGGCGATGCTCGGACCGGCGGCCAGCACGCGCGCGGTGAACACGAAGTCCTCGTAGGGGAAGCGGCCTTCGGGGAAGCGGATGCCGTGCTCGCGCAGAAAGTCGGTCCGATAGAGCTTGTTGACGCACAGTGTGTCGTGGGCCAGGCGGGGGCGCCGCGAGGGGCGGGAGACCAGCGCGGGCCGCTCGTACAGCTCCGGCTGCCAGGGGACCTCGCGGCCGGACGGCAGCTCGCGGCGCACGCACAGACCGGCGGCGACCGGGGT
Organism: Streptomyces sp. NPDC001222; assembly: GCF_042896945.1. Lineage (NCBI taxonomy): Bacteria > Bacillati > Actinomycetota > Actinomycetes > Kitasatosporales > Streptomycetaceae > Streptomyces > Streptomyces sp. NPDC001222. Next base: position 56,026 of record NZ_JBIAXT010000035.1, on the reverse strand, counting down.
GCCGTGCGCGACGGCCGCCATGAGCAGGGCGTCCACCGCGCCGGGCGGCAGTATGTCGTCGCTGTCCAGGAACATCAGATACGGGGCGGTCGCCGCGTCGATCCCGTCGTTGCGCGGGGTGCCGCAGCCACCGCTGTTGGTGGTTCTGCGCACGACTTTCACCCGCCGGTCCTCGGCCGCGAGGGCGTCCAGCAGTTCGGGGCTGCCGTCCGTCGAGCAGTCGTCGACCGCGATCACCTCGCGGACGATCCCGCCCTGGGCCAGGGCCGAGCGCACCGCGGCGGTCACATGAGGGGCGTCGTCGTAACCAATGACGACGACGCTGACCTGTGCGTCGTGAGGGTGCATCGAATCCACGAGCCGGAGCCTAGGGAAACCTGGTAATTATCTGTTAAGAGCCGATTAACCGCCTGTGTGGAAGACGGCAGGAATGCGGTCGGGGTTCCGCGGCGAGGCGCCCGATTCCGGCCGTTCCGGAGCGGGGCGTCCCGAACGCCACAGGAGCACGAACGACAGTACCGCCGCCGACGCCAGCAGCCCGTTGCGTACGACCATGAGCACACAGCCCAGCCAGGTGCAGTTGATGACGTCCCCGTACAGGGCGGGGTACTCCACCGTGCTCACCGCGCTCGCCGCAAGGACGAGCGGGGCCACCCAGCGCTGGGTGGTGTGCCGTGAGGTCATGCAGACCGCGGTCAGTCCGATCAGCCACACCATGTACTGCGGACTGATGACCCGGCTCGTCACTGTGAACAGCAGAACGGCCGCGAGCGCCGCGTCGTAGGGGGTCGCGGGCGTCCAGCGGCGGGCCCGCACCCGCCAGAGCAGCAGCAGGGCGAAGGCCACCGCGGTCAGCCCGAGGGAGCAGACGGCGACCGCGTGCACATGGGGGCCGACGAACTCGACGGCCCCGTACTGGTAGCGAGTGCGCCCCGGCCAGCCGGCCCGGCGCGCAAGCATGAGCGCCGTGCCGCCGAGCGACTCGATCTGCACGCCCCGGCCGCCCTGCTGGCGCAGGAAGTCGAGCGGGTTGCGGAACAGGGCCACGAGCAGGGCGAGCAGGGTGACCGCCGCGACCACGGCCGCCGTCCATGCCTCGCGGGTGCCACGGCCGCGCGGGGTGCCGAGGAGCGCCAGCGCCGGCCACACCTTCACCAGGGCGCCCAGCGCCGCGAACGCGCCGCCCACGCGCGGCCGACGGGACACCGTCAGCAGCGAGACGACCGCGAAGGCGGTGACCTGGACGTCGTAGCGGGCGAGCGGGACGTGCAGCAGCAGGGGCAGCCCCGCCGTCCACAGCACCGCGCCGCGCAGCGAGCGGCCGGGGCGGGTGCCCGCGCGGGCGAGGACGAGCGTGATCACGGCGTCGGTGAACAGGGTGAGGGTGACGAACGCCTGAAAGTATGTCAGGCCCGGCAGCAGCGCGGGTGACAGCAGCACCGCGCCCGCTCCCGGCGGGTACTGCCACAGGTGGTCGCCCGACGGGAAGCTGCCGTGCGCGAGGACGCCGTACCAGTGGAAGTACAGCGCCCACACCTCGCGGGCGACCCCGCCCCGGCCGAGCAGGGGGTACTGGTCGTGCGCCAGCAGCCACAGCATCAGCGCCCGGGTGGTGAGCCAGCCGGTGGCGAGAAGAAGCAACCGATGTGTCGTACGGCCCCTCTTCCAAATCGGTGGCTGCGGCTCCGGCGCGGACGGGGGTGCGGGGGGCTCCATGGCACTCTTCAAGGCACTCATCAAGCCCGGATGGTAAGCCGCCCAGATGTCGTAAGGGTGCAGATACGCCGTCAATAAGCGGCAAAGGTTAGTTAATAGTACTAAGTCAGCACATGTTGAATGCCTTCCATGAGTCGGTCAGCGGTGAGGTGTACGGAACGCGTGGCCGTCCTCGTGCCCGTGGCCGTGATGGTCGCGCTCGGGCTGTGGGGACTGGACCGCGGCGGCATATGGCGTGACGAGGCGGCCACGTTCCAGGTCGCGCGCCGATCGCCCGCGCAGATCTGGCGGATGCTGCACCACGTGGACGCGGTGCACGGCCTGTACTACCTGCTGATGCACGGCGTCCTGGCCCTCCAGCCCGGCGAGGTGCTGCTGAGGCTGCCCTCGGTCTGCGGGGCGGCCGCGACGGCGGGCCTGGTCGCCGCGCTGGGCAGCCGGCTGTGCCGTCCGCGGGTGGGGCTGTGGGCGGGGCTGCTGTACGCGGTCACGCCGATGGTCGGGCACTACGCGCAGGAGGGACGCAGCTACGCACTGGTCGCGGCCGGGGTCGCGGGCGCGACGCTGCTGCTTCTGCGGGCGGTGCGGGACGGGAGCTGGTGGCCCTACGGGCTCGTCCTCGCCGTCACCTGTGTGCTGCACGAGTTCGCGGTGCTGGTGCTGCTCGCGCATGCCTGCGCACTGGCGCTCGCGCGGGTGCCGGGCCGGGTGTGGCGGGGGTGGGCCCGCGCGGCCGGGGCCGTGGCCGTGGTGCTGCTGCCCCTCGCGCTGGTGTCCCGGGGCCAGTCGGCGCAGGTGGCATGGCTGACCCCGCCGAACGGGCGGAGCGTGGAGCGGCTGCTGCGGGAGTTCGCGGGGCCGTCGTGGGCGGTCCTGGGGCCCTGTCTGGTGCTGATGGCCGTCGCGGTGCTCGGGCCCGGCGCCCGGCGCGGGCTGTCGCCGGCCGGGGTCGCGCTGCCGCTGATGCTGGTCCCGCCGGCGGTGCTGATGGCGGTGTCCCGGGTCAGCCCGCTCTACGACGACCGGTATGTGCTGTATTCGCTGGCCGGGGCGCCCCTGCTGGTCGCGGCCGGTGCCGATCGGGTGGCCGGGATCCTGCGCCGGGCCGCCGGAGCCACGCCTCCCGCGGCGGGTGGTGGCCGCCCGTACGCCGCCGGTGTGGTCGCGCGCGGCCCCGCGCCTCTCGTGCCGCGCCGGCCGGTGCCGCACGGGACGGCGGTGGCGGTGCGGGAACGGCCGGAGGTCTGTGTGTCCGGCACCCGCCCGGTGCTGCGGCGGCTCTCCGTGCCCCGTGCTCGCGCGGTCCCGGGCCGGCGGCCCCGGCCCCCCGCCTCCGGTGCCCAGCCGGCCCGGCGGCGTCATCTGGGGGCCCTGGTCGGGGCGGTTCTCGTCTGCGGGGCGCTGGCCGTGCAGTTTCCGCTGCTCAGGGCCGACCGAAGGGCCGCCAACCGGCCCGATGACCTGGCCGCCGTCTCCGCCGCCGTGGGGCGCACGGTACGGCCCGGGGAGGCCGTCCTCTTCCTGCCGTCGCTGGAGCGGCGGTCGGCACTGGCCTATCCCGCCGGGTTCCGGGGGATCCGGGACGTGGCGCTGGACGTGCCCGCGGCCGAGGACGGGACGCTGTACGGGCGCGAGGTCGGCCCCCGGGAGCTGCGGCGGCGGCTCGGCGGACTGGGGTACGTCTGGGTGATCGGCGAGCAGTACGCGTTACGGCCCTCCTGGACCCCCCGCAACGCCACCGACCGCGCCAAACTCGCGGTGGTGCGCGAGGAGTTCGTCACCCGCGCGGAGTATGTCCACCGCGGCGTCACCCTTCGACTCTATGTACGCCCTAGAAGCACTCGGGAGTCTCGTTCAGCGCCGCCGCGTCCAGCATCCGGGTCAGCTCGTCGAGGCGGGCCCGCAGGTCCGTGATCTCCGCGATGTCGAAGCCCGTCGCCGCGGCGATCCGGCGCGGCACGAGCAGCGCGCGCTCCTTCAGTGCCATGCCGTCGTCCGTGAGGTGGACATGCACCGACCGCTCGTCCTGGGTGCTGCGCTCGCGCCGCACCAGGCCCGCCGCCTCCAGCCGCTTCAGCAGCGGTGACAGCGTCCCGGAGTCCAGCCGCAGATGCTCGCCGAGCTTCTTCACCGGCAGCTCTCCGCGCTCCCACAGCACCAGCATCACCAGGTACTGGGGGTAGGTGAGGCCCAGCTCCTTGAGCACGACGCGGTACACGCCGTTGAAGGCGCGGGAGGCGGCGTGCAGCGAGAAGCAGATCTGTTGGTCGAGGCGCAGGTACTCCTCGGCCGCGGGGGCCTCGGAGACCGCCGTGCTGGGTGTCGGCGTCGTCGTCATGGCTCCAGGGTAGCTCCGCAGCGCACCGTTTAGTTGTGCACAACTAAATTGTGTGCTCTAATGGTGCCCGCAAGGCGGCCCGGACGGAAAGCAGGGCCGGCCGCCCGAAGAGACTTTTGAAAGGGATGGTTTTCCATGGACGCGCTCTACACCGCCGTCGCCACCGCCACCCACGGCCGCGACGGACGCGCCGTCAGCTCCGACGGCAAGCTGGACCTCGACCTGGCCATTCCGGTGGAGATGGGCGGCAACGGCAAGGGCACGAACCCCGAGCAGCTGTTCGCCGCCGGGTACGCGGCCTGCTTCGCCAGCGCCCTCGGCCTCGTCGGCCGCGCGGCCAAGGTCGACGTCAGCGACGCCGCGGTGACCGGCGAGGTCAGCATCGGCAAGCAGGGCGAGGGCTTCGGCCTCGCGGTCACCCTGCGCGTCGAGCTGCCGGAGTCGGTGGACCAGGAGACCGGCCGCAAGCTGGTCGAGCAGGCCCACCAGGTCTGCCCCTACTCCAACGCGACCCGCGGCAACATCCCGGTCGAGCTGGTCGTCGAGTAACCAGACCGGTCGGGCAACCCGTCGGGTGCCCACAGTCCCGTGCCCGGCGCCGGTGAGGATCTCTCCCGGCGCCGGGCACGTTCTCATGTCGTGGTCAGCACATCCGGTTCGCCCGCTGCCGGGGCCGGGATCGACACCGGGACGTCCGGCTCGCCCAGCATCAGCATCCGCACCACCCGCCGGGCCGCCTGCCCGTCCTCGAACTCGCAGAACCGCTCCCGGAAGCCGGCCCGCAGTCGCGCCGACTCCGCGTCCCGCCAGCCCCCGGAGGCGAACAGGGCGGCCAGCTCCCGGTACGAGCGCGTGACATGCCCCGGCGCGTCCGCCGTGAGGTCGACATACGCGCCCCGGGCCGCCGTGAACGCGCCCCAGTCATCGGCGTGCACGACGATCGGCCGGTCCAGGTTGGCGTAGTCGAACATGATCGACGAGTAGTCCGAGACCAGCACGTCCGAGGCGAGCATGACCTCCTCGACGTGCGCCTCGTCGGTGGCGTCGACCAGCACTCCGCGCCGGTGCAGCTCGGCCAGGCCCAGGCCGCGGGCCGGGCCCTCCGCCAGCGAGGGGTGCAGCCGGACGACCAGCGTGTGGCCCGCCCCCAGGTCCTCGGCGAACCGGGCCAGGTCGAAGCGCTCGGTGTGCCCACCCCGGATGTGGTCTCGGCGGGTCGGCGCGTACAGCACGACCGTGTGGTCCCCGGGGATGCCGTGCCGGGACCGGAACGCGGCCCCGTCGCCGGGCCGCGCGCCCACCAGCACGTCATTGCGGGGACTGCCGGTGCGCACCGAGGTGAAGTGGCAGGGGAAGGCGCGGTCCCAGACCAGCTCGGCGTGGCGGTTGGCGACCAGGCTGTAGTCCCAGCGGTCCGCGCGGCGCAGCAGCTGCGGCACGTCCACGCCGAACCGGGCGCCCGGCTTGTCCAGCAGATCGGCCCCCTCGTACTTCAGCGGGGTGCCCTGATGGGTGTGGATGTGGACGCTGCCGGGGCGCTTGACCAGGGTTTTGGGCCAGCTGACGTTGTTGACGAAGTACCCGGCCCGCGCGGCGAGACGGTGGTAGGCCAGGGAGTCCGGCAGCACGTACTCGATGTCCGGCGGAAGATGCTCCGCCTGGTCCGCGCGCACGACCCACACGCCCCGGATGTGCGGGGCGAGCTCCCGGGCCGCGCGATGGATCGCGGCCGGGTCCCCGAGCACCCCCCGGTGCGAGAACGCCGAGTAGAGGGCCAGTTCCGGGTCCAGGGGCCGCACCGCGTGCGCCCGGAACCAGCCCTTCTTGACGCGTCCGGCCGCCACCGCGCGGGCCTGCCCGCCCCGTCGCCCGAGCGCGTCGCCGAGCGCGGCGGCCCGCTGCCGGGCCCGGTAGCGGACATAGCCGCCCTGGAGGACGCGCAGGTCCGCCGGGACCGGCTCCTCCGTGCGGTGCTCGCGGAACAGCTCGGCGGTGCGGCGGAAGAACTCGCCCTTGGCGGACGCGGGCAGCCGGTCCGGTTTGGCGAGGATGTCCAGGCAGTGCTCGCCCATCTTGCGGTGCAGACAGGGGCGCCAGCGGGCCAGCTCCGGGTGGGCGTCGACGTAGGCGAAGACCCGTTCGTACTGGTCGTGGATGTCGAAGTGTTTACGGCTGGTGGTGGACAGGATGTTGCCCTGCCGGCGCTGCCGGTAGTTCAGGCAGATCCGGTCGAGAACCGCGATCCGGCGGGCGCTGAGCAGTGCGGGGAAGGTCCAGGGCGTGTCCTCGTAGTAGCCCGGCGGGAAGACGAGGCCGTGCGCGGTGACGTAGTCCCGGCGGTAGACCTTGTTCCACACCACCATCAGCAGGTCGAGGATCTCGGGGCGTTCCGCCGCGGTGAAGGTCCCCTCGGCCGCCTCCGCGAGCACCCGGGCCAGGGCGTTGCGCCGGGTGCCGCCCCACCAGTAGGTGCGGGCGTAGTCGAATACGAGGACATCGGGGCCGTCCGGGCTCTCCGCGTCGCGGGTCTCCGCCAGCCGGTCGGCGATCGCGCGCAGCGCCCCCGGGGTGAGCGTGTCGTCGCTGTCGAGGAAGAACAGATAGTCCCCGGTGGCGTACGGCATGCCGGCGTTGCGGGCCCGGCCGAGGCCGACGTTCTCGGGCAGGTGCAGCACCCGCACGCGCGGGTCGCGCTCGGCGTACTCGTCGAGGATCGCTCCGCAGCCGTCGGGCGAGCGGTCGTCGACGGCGATCACCTCGAAGTCGGTGTACGACTGCCCGAGCACCGAGTCGAGGCACTCGCCGAGGAAGCCCTGCACCTTGAAGACGGGGACGATGACGCTGAAGCGGGGCACGTGGGTCAGCTCCTCACCAGGCAGTGGGCCGGGGCCGGGACGCGCTCGGCGAGCGGGATCACAGGCGGGATCGACTCGGGCGGCTCGCCCAGCAGCACCCGGCGCACCACGCGCTCGGCGGCGCGCCCGTCGTCGAACTGGCAGAAGCGCTGCCGGAAGGCGGTGCGCAGGGCGGCGGCGGAGGCGTCCGCGTACGTGCCGTCGCGGAAGAGCGCCGTCAGCTCCTCGGGCGTATGCGCCACCCGGCCCGGCGGTGCCTCCATCAGGTCGAAGTAGACGCCCCGGATCTCCCGGTAGACATCCCAGTCGTCCGCGTACACGACGATCGGCCGGTCCAGGTTGGCGTAGTCGAACATGATCGACGAGTAGTCCGTGATCAGGGCGTCGGCGGCCAGACAGACGTCCTCCGAGGAGCGGTGCCCGGTGACGTCGATGACCCGGCCCTCGCCCCGGGCCGCGCCCCGGTCGTAGAAGTAGTGGGCGCGCAGCAGCACCACGTACTCCTCGCCGATCGCCTCGCAGAACGCCTCCAGATCGAGGGGCGCGTCGAAACCGCTGCTCTGGTCACGGTGCGTGGGCGCGTACAGCAGGGCCGTCCTGCCCTCGGGGACGCCCAGCTCGCGGCGGACGCGGGCCACGTCGTCGGCGGTCGCCGTGTAGTAGACGTCGTTGCGCGGATAGCCGTACTCGAGGGTCTCGTACGAGCCCGGGAACGCCCGCTCCCACATCCGGGTGGAGTGCCGGTTGGAGGAGAGGTTGTAGTCCCAGCGGTCCACCCGCGCGAGCAGCTTGGTGAAGCTGCCGGAGGCGGCCGCGACCACCGGGTACGTCGACTGGTCGACGCCCATCTTCTTCAGCGGCGTGCCGTGCTGGGTCTGCAGATGCACACTGCCGGGACGCTTGACGACACCGTCCGCGAAGTTGGCGTTGTTGATCAGGTACGTGGCGCGGGCGAGCGCGTCCCAGGAGGCGCGGCTGCCGATCACCGCGTACTCCACGTCCTTCGGCAGGCTGCCCACCGCGTCCGGCTCGACCAGGAACACCGAGCGCAGACGCGGGGCCAGTTCGCGGGCCTTGGCGTGGATCGCGGCCGGGTTGCAGGCGTAGCCGCGGCCCCAGTACGCGCAGTACACGGCGAGATCGGGGTCGAGCGGGCGGCGCAGCTGGAGCGCGTACCGGGCGCGGGTGCGCACCGCCCGGGGCCGGGGCGCCTCCTTCGCCGCCTGCGCCGCCTGCGCCATGCCCTGGTTGACGGCCCGCAGCGCGTGGAAGGCGTCGTAGGCACCGGCCGCGAGCAGCCGGTGCTGCACCCCGACACTGCCCGCCGGGGGCCGGAATCCGGCCGGGCGGTGACGCCGGTACAGACCGCCCGCCCGCCGGAAGAACGCCCGTCGCAGATGCGCGGGCAGCCGCTCCGGATGCGCGGCGGTCCTCAGCACGGCGGAGAAGAGCTGTTCGAACAGCGGCCGCGACCGGTCCTCGGGCAGGACGAGTTCGGCGGCCCGGGTGAGGACCAGCTCGACCTGGTCCAGGAGGTCGAGCTGATGGGCGCCGGGGCTGTGCAGCCGGCTGCCCTGCCGGCGCACCAGATGCCGTACACAGACCGAGCGCAGCACGGCGATCCGCTCGGCGGTGAGCGTGACCAGACCGCCCCAGCCGATGTCGGTGAAGTGGCTCGCGGGGAAGGCGAGCCGGTGCCCGGTGACGAACGCGCGGCGGTACGCGGCACTCCACGCGGGCACCGACACCCCGGTCAGTCTCGGCGCCCGGTCCGGCGCGAACGCCCCGTCGGGCGCCGGGCCCAGCGGGGGCGTGGCGGTGCCGGCGTCCCACCAGTGGACCCGCTCGTGGTCGAAGAAGAGCACGTCCACGTCGTCGGTCGCGGTCAGCCGCGCGTCGATCGCGGCCAGCGCGCCCGGCGTGAGGACGTCGTCGCCGTCGAGGAACAGCAGATACGTCCCGGCCGCCGCCGCCATCCCGGTCGTCCGGGCCACCCCCAGGCCCCCGGCGGGTGGCGAGGTGAGCGGTACGACCCTGCTGTGCCGCTCGGCGTACGCGGCGGCGACCGTGCCCGCGGGGGAGTCGGGGGCGTCGCAGACCGGGATCACCTCCACGTCGTCGAAGGACTGGCCGAGGACGGAGTCCAGCGCCTGGGACAGACGGCCGGCGACACCGAAGGCGGGGACGATGATGCTGAAGCGGGGCATTCTGGTCTTTCTCTCGGGCCCCGGTTCCGGTGCCGGGGCCGGTGCGTCGTGGGGCTTACGGGTACGTCAGCGCCCGGGCCGTCCGGCAGGGCGCCAGGTGAACGGCCTCGTGGGGGTGGGTCTGCGCGGCATGCGGAACTCCGTCTGCTCAGGGGGTTCAGAGGCGTTCGGCGACCCGGGCCGGACCCCCGGGCGCCGGAACGGCGGCAAGCGGTACGGCGGGCAGCCCCGCGGCGGCGGACGGGACCGGGTGCCGGCCCTCCGGGGGCACGACCGAGGGCAGCCCGGCGTTCTCCCCGAGCACGACCCGGCGCACGATCCGCTCGGCGGCGCGCCCGTCGTCGTAGGGGCAGAAGCGCTCGCGGAACGCGGCCCGCAGCCGGGTCGAGCGCGAGCCGCACCAGTGGCCGGTCGCGAAGATGTCGATCAGCTCGTCCTCGCTGCGCGCGACCGCGCCCGGCGGGAAGGCGCGCACGTCGAAGCAGGTGCCGCGGGTCGCCTCGTACGCCTCCCAGTCGTCCGCGTACACCACGATCGGCCGGTCGAGGTTGGCGTAGTCGACCATCAGCGAGGAGAAGTCGGTGACCAGCGCGTCCGCGGCCAGGCACACCGACTCCACGCTCGGATGGTCGCTGACGTCGATCAGCCGGCCGCCGGTGGCGCGCGTCAGCGGCTCGCCGTACGAGGGGTGCGCGCGGGTCAGCAGCACGAAGCGCGGGCCGAGCCTGCTCAGAAAGCGTTCGAGGTCCAGGCCGGGGCGCGGGCCACGCCGGTAGTCGCGGCAGGTCGGCGCGTACAGGACCGCCACCGCGTCCGCGGGGATGCCGAACGTCTCGCGCAGCCGGGTGACGTCGGCCGAGGTCGACCGGGCGAAGACGTCGTTGCGCGGGAGGCCGTACTCCAGGGTCGTGAAGCGGGACGGGAACACGCGCTCCCACACCAGGGTGGAGTGGCGGTTGCCGGAGACGACGTAGTCCCAGGTGTCGGCGGTGCGCAGCATCCGCGTGACATCGGTGTCGCGGGCGGCGGCCGGACGGTCCTGGAGGTCCAGGCCCATTCGCTTGAGCGGGGTGCCCTGCCGCGTCTGGACCAGGATCTGGCCGCGGCGCTTGACCAGCCGGGGGCCGAAGTCGGCGTTGTGCACGAGGTACCGGGAGCGGGCCAGTGCCGTCCAGTACGCGGCCGAGCCGGGCCGCAGCCGGCGGGTGGCCGCCGGGATCGTGTGGTGGTGCTCGGGGCGGGCGATCCACGCGGTGCGGATCCCGGGGAACAGCCTGCGGAACGCGGACTCCAGGGCGGCCGGGTTGCATCCGTACCGGCCCCCCGTCTCCGTGGTGAACACGGCCCGGTCGGCGCGCAGCGGAAGGCACAACTGCAGGCGGTAGTGCGCCCACAGCGCCACGGCGGCCGACCGGCGGGCCGCCCCGGTGGCCAGGCGCCTGGTGCCACGCGCCAGACGGGAGGCCAGGGACAGCAGGCGGAAGGTGCGGTGCGCGCCGAAGCGGACCAGCAGATGGCGCGGGCGCAGCGGGGCGCCCGGGACGCGGTGGCGGCGGTGGTGGTCGCGGGCCAGGCGCAGGAACTCACCGTGGCTGCCCCGGGGCAGCCGGCCGCGCCGGACGAACACCGTGGCCAGGTGGTCCACCATGCGGCTGAACAGCGCCGGCCGCCAGCGGGCGAGTTCCGGATGCGCGTCCAGGTGCGCGAACACCCGGTCGTACTGGTCGAACACATCGAAGTGCCTGCGGCTGGTCGAGCCGAGGATGCTGCCCTGCCGGCGCTGGCGGTAGTGCACGCAGACCCGGTCGAGGGTGGCGATCGTCTCCGCGGTCAGCAGCACGGGGAACGTCCAGGGCGTGTCCTCGTAGTAGCCCGGCGGGAAGGCGAAGCCCTCGCGCTCGATGAACTCCCGGCGGTACGCCTTGTTCCACACCACCATCAGCAAGGAGAGCAGCCCGGGCCGGTCGTCGAGGCGGAAGGGCGCCGGGCCCTGCTCGCTGAGCACACCGGAGAGCCGGTTGCGGACCGTCCTGCCCGTCCAGTACGTGCGGGCGTAGTCGAAGACGAGGACGTCCGGTTCGGAGGTCTCCTTCAGTCGGTCCGCGATGTCCTGGAGGGCGTCCGGGGTCAGGGTGTCGTCGCCGTCCAGGAAGAGGACGTAGTCGCCCCTCGCCTGTTCCAGCCCCGCGTTGCGGGCCCGCCCGAGCCCCACGTTCTCCGGCAGGTGCAGGGGGCGGACGCGGGGGTCGCGGGCGGCGAACTCGTCGATGACGGCGCCGCAGGCGTCCGGCGAGCAGTCGTCCACCGCGATGACCTCGAGATCGGGGTACGACTGGTCCAGCACGGAGGTCAGGCATTCCTCCAGGTACGCCTGAACCTTGTACGCGGGAACGATGACACTGAACCTGGGCAAGGGGAATCCATGGGTCGGCGCGGGCATACTGCCCGAAAACGGCCTGCGGAGCGGTTTGGTTACGCCCGGGTGCCACATGAGGGGGAACGTCGAAGGAAACCCCAGGTGAACGACGTGGGGTGGACCGCGGCCGCGGTGCACCCCTGAATCCCCGTGCGAGCACGGCTACTTGACGGTACCTGCCATGACACCGGACACGAACTGGCGCTGGAACGCGAAGAACACGGCCAGCGGGATCACCACCGAGATGAACGCGCCGGGCGTGAGGACGTCGATGTCGTTGCCGAACTGGCGTACCTGCGTCCGCAGGGCCACCGTGATCGGCTGGGAGCCCGACTTGGTGAACACCAGGGCGACCAGCATGTCGTTCCACACCCACAGGAACTGGAAGATGCCGAGGCTCGCGATCGGAGCACCCTCGCCCGGCCTTGCGCCTACGGCCCTCGGGGCCGCGAACCTACAGCAGCGAGGGCACCTCCGTGGCCGACACCGAGCGGGCCGCGCGCTCCAGCGCGCTGGCGAGGAGCGCCAAGTCCGTGGGCCCGTTGCCCAGTTCACGGACCGGGCGGCGCGCCGGCGGGTCGCCCATGCGGTGCCACTCCAGGGGCACGACCGTGGGGCGCAGCGTCGCCGTGCGGGGGATGCGCCCGGTGATCCGGCCTCCCTGGAAGGGGGTCACTTTGCAGTCAACGCCCGTCAACCGGCCACGCCCGGGCGCCGGTTCATCGGGGCCGGGCGTCACCGCGTCCAGGGCGACCCGCAGCGAGGCCGCGCGCGCCGACTCCCACTCCGCCGTCCGCCCGCCCGGGCCCGCCGCCGCGACGAGATGCACCCCGAGCCGCTCCCCGTCCCGGGCCACGGCCTCCAGAGCCCGCACGACCGAACCGGCCGCCGGGCGGCCCGCCGCGCCCAGCGCGGGGGACAGCAGCGCGTCCAGGTCGTCCACCAGCACCACGAGACGGGCCAGCGGCGGTCCGGGCTCCGGGCGCTGCCGTGTCGCCGCCGGCCGCAGACGCAGGGTCGTGCTCGGCGGGGAGTCGAGGTCGCCCGCGGCCGAACTCCCCGTGCGCTGCGGGCCGATCCGCTGCGACACCTCCTGCTGTACGTGCCACTCGGCGAAGTCGAGCCGCCCCAGCAGCTCGGCCCGCCGCTTCAGCTCGGCGCTCAGTGACTGCGCGAACTCCCGCATGCGGACCGGGTCGTTGGCCGTCAGATGGGTGGTGACGTGCGGCAGATCCGTGCCGACGCGCAGGCCCTCGGGGTCGGTGGCGCCGTTCGGGCCGCAGCCGCCGCCCTCGACGAGCACGATCCCCAGCCGGTCCGGACGCTCGGCCGCCGCGAGCGACGCTGCGATCGAACGCAGCAGCTCCGTACGCCCGCTGCCGGGCGGGCCCTCCACCAGCATGTGCGGTCCGTCGGCGGCCAGATCCACCGTCACCGGACCGCGCGGCCCCGCGCCGAGCACCGCCCAGGCGCGCCCGCCCGGCGACCTCGTGTCGTCCGCCGCGTCGGCCCAACGGGCCATCAGGGACGCCGGGGTGGCCCGCGCCAGGCCCAACTCGTCCAGCAGCCGCGCAGCCTGGGGCAGCGGCGCCGACACACGGGGATGCCGGTCCCCGCCGCCGTCCGTGCGCAGCGGGGCGAGCGCCCGCGCGAACCGCTCCGCCCACGCCGGGGACACCGCGTCCACGGCGGCGACCGTGCCGTGCCCGACGGGGACGCGCGGACCCCGCGAGGAGTCCGCGCCCCCTCCGGGCGCGACCCGCAGCAGCCGCAGTGCCGTCGCCACGTCGCCGCACAGCAGCGCCACGGCCCCGCACTCCCGGAACGCGGGCGATGCCGCGCACGCCGCCTCGTAGGTCTCCGTCACCGGGGAGGCGGGCGATGCGGAGGGCGCCTCGGCCAGACACAGCACATGGATGCCGGCCCGCGCCCCGTCCTGCGCCAGCCGCGCCACGGCCTCGCGCACGTCCGCGCCGCCGGGGTCGCCGTCCACGACCACCACCGTGTACGGCCCCGGGAAGGCGCCGCCCGGTTCGGCCTCGGCCCGCGCCCAGGAGGGCCGACGGAGGGCGCCGCGCACCTCGTCGGCCGGGCCCTCGGGGGCCCCGGCTCCTGGGGATGCGCGGTGCGTGGCGGTGGTGGCAGAGGTGCCCGGCACGCCGTCGTGGTCGATCAGATGGTCCTCGAGGCGCCGCAGCAGTTCGTCCGTGCGGGCCGTGGCCTGCTCGCGGTCGTACGCCAGCAGAAGCCGGCAGTCCTGGCCGTGGGCCGGGCGCAGATGCGGCAGCCAGCCGAGCCAGGCCCAGTCCGCGGTGCGTTCCTCCAGCGGGCGTGAGCGATCGGCGCTGATCAGGACCAGCTCCAGCGTGTCGGGGGAGTGCAGCGCGGCGAGCTGCGCCACCACCGCGCGCGCCAGCCCCGCGAGCCGCGCCCGGGGCCCGGCCAGGCCGAGCGCGCCCGCCTCGCGCAGTCCGGCGGTCACCGGCACCGCGGGCAGCAGCCCTGTGCCGTCCCGTGCCGCCCGATCAGCGGTGCCCAGTCGCACGGTGAGCGCCTCCGGGTGGCCGGGGTCGCGCTCCCACAGGCGCGGCCCGGGGCCGAGCGCGCTCAGCAGCAGCGCCGCGAGGTCGGGCCATGTCTCGGGGGCCGGGGCGGCGACGGACGCGGGCGCCGATATGACCGCGCCCTCGTCGAAGCCCGGTCGTGCGGTGCCGGCCGGTTCGCCGCGGCTGCCGGTGAGACGCCGCGCCCACGCGGTGAGCCCGCGCCTGCGCCCGCCCGGCGGCATGTCCTCGCCCCGCTGCCCGATGCCCGGCGCCCCGCCCTGCCCGGCCACGGTGGGCGCCGTCGGGGCGCCTCCCGGAAGCGGGAGCCGCGGGGCGGGCGGCTCCACCGGGCCGTGCTCCTGTGCCCCGGGGGCGGCCCCGCCGGAGGCGCCCCACTCGGTGACGCCGAAACCGTGATGGGTGTCTCCGGAGGCGAGGCCGTGTCCGTCCCGGGTCGGGGCGCCCGTGGTGCGGTCCTGGTTCGTGATGCCCGGGGTGCCGTCGCGGCCGGGCGTTCCCGCGGCGGCGACCCGGCCCGGGCCCCCCGTGGGGCCCAGGTCCGTGTCCGTGGCGCTTGCCTCGCGCGGGTGCGGCACGGTCGCCGGGGGGCGGCCACCTTCCAGGGGTCCCGGGGCCTCCTCGCCCAGGACCCGCACCTGCCCCTCGCCGTCCGGCGCCGTCCGCACCTGCCGCGCCGGGCCGGGCGGGGCCAGGCGCAGGGCCGATTCGCCCAGGCGCAGCAGCGCCCCGGGGGCCAGGCGCACCGGGTGGTCGGTCACCTGCCTGCCGTCGAGCACCGTGCCGTTCGTGGATCCCAGGTCGGCGACCGAGACCCGGCCGTCGGCGGCGACCGTGACCGCGCAGTGCAGCCGGGAGACGTCGGGGTCGTCCAGCGGGACGTCCGCGTCGGCGGAGCGGCCGATGCGGACCACGCCGCCGTGCAGCAGATGGACGCCGCCCGCGTCCGGGCCCGCCACCACATGCAGCTGGGCCGCGTCCTCGTCGGGCTCGGGGCCCGGCTCCGCGGGCGCGCCCAGGGTCAGCACCGCCCCGTCCAGCAGCGGCGGCTCGCCCAGCGTGCAGCGCTGCGGGTCCAGCCGCTCCGAGCCCGCGTACAGCACCAGGGAACCCGCGCCGGGCTCCCGGCCGCGCTCGGGTGCGGGGGCGCCCCCGGCCGCGCCGACCGCCGAGGCCAGGCCCGACGCCACCGCGGCCAGTGCCGTGCCGGCGGGCGCGGTGACCAGCACGTCGCAGCTCGCGGCGCGCGCCCGTGACTCCGGGGGCGGGCCCAGCGGGTCTACGACGGTCAGCCGGATCTGCATCGCCGTCAGCGGTCCCTTCTGCGCGGGCGCCCGCGCGCGGGGACGGAGCCGTGCCGCGGTCCCCCCACCGCGAACTCCCCCACCGCACACGAGCACAGCGGCCAGTACGGAATGCATCCTCGCACCTGCCACCGACAACATGCCCGCCACCCAACGCCAAGTGATCTTGATTGGTCGGCTCTGCCCGCAAAAGTGCCTGACAGGTGCGCGGCCGGTGTCCGCTTGAGATCGGTCACGTCCGGCCACGGCAACCAAGGGACCGAGGGGAGCGTCTTTTCTTCGAACATGCACGAGAAGCGGAACGTAAGACGGACTGGACAACAGGGAGTGCCGGCGACCGCGGCACTACAGTGGGTCGGAACACGCTCGGCACGCCGGGAGCGGTGAACCGGAGTCGGCGGACGGACCAGGCAAGCAAGCAGCAGGGAGCGCATGACGTGCGGCCGGTAGGCAGCAAGTACCTGCTCGAGGAGCCGCTCGGACGCGGCGCCACGGGCACCGTCTGGCGAGCCCGCCAGCGAGAGACCGCGGGCGCCGAGGCGGCCGTGCCCGGCCAGCCCGGCGAGACGGTCGCGATCAAGGTTCTCAAGGAAGAGCTCGCGAGCGACCCGGACATCGTGATGCGGTTCCTGCGGGAGCGGTCCGTCCTGCTCCGGCTCACCCATCCGAACATCGTCCGGGTGCGCGACCTGGTGGTCGAGGGCGATCTGCTGGCGCTGGTCATGGACCTCGTCGACGGTCCCGACCTGCACCGCTACCTCCGCGAGAACGGCCCGTTCAGCCCGGTCGCCGCCGCCCTGCTCACCGCACAGGTCGCCGACGCGCTCGCCGCGAGCCACGCCGACGGCGTCGTGCATCGCGATCTGAAGCCCGCGAACGTGCTGCTGAAGCAGCACGACGGCCAGATGCACCCGATGCTGACCGACTTCGGCATCGCCCGGCTGGCCGACTCGCCCGGCCTCACCCGCACCCAGGAGTTCGTGGGCACGCCCGCGTACGTCGCTCCCGAGTCGGCCGAGGGCCGCCCGCAGACCTCCGCCGTCGACATCTACGGCGCCGGCATCCTGCTGTACGAGCTGGTCACCGGCCGTCCGCCGTTCGCCGGCGGGACCGCTCTGGAGGTCCTCCACCAGCATCTGAGCGCCGAACCACGCCGCCCCTCCACCGTGCCCGACCCGATGTGGACGGTCATAGAGCGCTGCCTGCGCAAGAACCCGGACGAGCGGCCGAGCGCCGAGAACCTGGCGCGGGCGCTGCGCGTGGTCGCCGAGGGTGTCGGCGTGCACTCCAACGCCGCCCAGATCGCCGCCGCGGAGGGAGTGGCCGCGCTGCTCGCGCCGGACCCGGCCCCGGCGCCCGTGCCCGGCTCGGCCGACCCCACGCAGGTGCTGCCACAGGGCGCGGCCGGCGCGTACGACCCGAACGGGGCGACCAGTGTCCTGCCGCACACCTCGGGCGCCGCTGACCCCACCGCCGTCCTGCCGCACAGCGGAGCCGCCGATCCGACGGCCGTGCTGCCGCCGATGCCGCAGCACGGGCCCGGCGGGCCCCAGGGACCCGGTGGGCCCCAGGGACCCGGTGGGCCCCAGGAGCCGCACCCCTGGCAGAACCAGCTGCGCGCGGCCCGCGACCGCAACGAGCAGACGCAGGTCCAGGCCTACCTCGACCCCGGTGAGGACCCACTGCGCCGCCGTCCGCAGCGCCAGGTGGCGCGCCCGCAGCAGCGCCCCCAGCAGCAGCCGCCCCCCGGGTACGGCTACCAGCAGCAGCCCCAGCAGTACGCGCCCCAGCGGCAGCAGTACGCCCCCGCCCCTCCGCAGCAGCAGCCGCAGCGCTACGCGCCGGCGCCGCAGCAGCAGCCCCAGCGGCCGGAGCCGCGTCCGGCGCGCGAGCCGCGGCCGCCGCGTCAGCGCAGCGCCAACCCGATGAAGATCCCGGGGCTCGGCTGTCTGAAGGGCTGCCTGTTCATCGTCCTCATCCTGTTCGTGGCCGGGTGGCTGGTGTGGGAGTTCAGCCCGCTCCAGCACTGGATCGGCACGACGGAGTCGTACTGGCAGCTGCTGAGCGGCTGGTTCGACAAGGTCACCGGGTGGATCGGCGATCTGAACTCCAAGTAGGCGCCCCGGACTCCAAGTGGTCGACGCGAGCGCCGAGTAGCGGGCCGATCGGCCCACGTGTGCCGTGGGTCTGGGGATTTGTCGACATCCGAGGGGTGATTTCGGGCTCGACGGTGAAGGTTGCCCCTCCGGACGCGTAGTTTTGTCGATCGGGGCCAGGGCGGGCCGCGGCGTCAGCCGCTCGTTCCGTGCCGGGGCCCCGCATCGGCGCAGCGTCGGCAACAGGCGTCCCCAGTAGGAGCAGTCTTGGCACGGAAGATCGGCAGCCGGTACACCGCGAACCAGATCCTGGGGCGGGGGAGCGCCGGCACGGTGTGGCTGGGCGAGGGGCCGGACGGCCCCGTCGCCATCAAGCTCCTGCGGGAGGACCTCGCGTCCGACCAGGAACTCGTGGGCCGCTTCGTCCAGGAGCGCACGGCGCTGCTGGGGCTGGACCATCCGAACGTGGTGTCCGTACGCGACCTGGTGGTCGACGGCACCGATCTGGCGCTGGTCATGGACCTGGTCCGGGGCACCGACCTGCGCACCCGGCTGGAGCGGGAGCGCCGTCTCGCGCCCGAGGCGGCGGTGGCGATCGTGGCGGACGTGGCGGACGGGCTGGCGGCGGCGCACGCGGCGGGAGTCGTGCACCGGGACGTCAAGCCGGAGAACGTGCTGCTGGACATGCAGGGGCCGCTGGGCCCCGGCGGCGCGCACCCGGCGCTGCTGACCGACTTCGGCGTGGCCAAGCTGATCGACTCGCCCCGCCGGACCAAGGCGACCAAGATCGTCGGAACCCCCGACTATCTGGCCCCGGAGATCGTGGAGGGGCTGCCGCCGCGCGCGGCGGTCGACATCTACGCCCTGGCGACGGTCCTGTACGAGCTGCTGGCGGGCTTCACGCCGTTCGGCGGCGGTCACCCCGGGGCGGTGCTGCGCCGCCATGTCACCGAGACCGTGGTCCCGCTCCCGGGCATCCCCGAGGAGCTGTGGCAGCTGATCGTCCAGTGCCTGGCCAAGGCCCCCGCGTCCCGGCTGCGGGCCTCGGAGCTGGCGTCGCGGCTGCGGGAGCAGCTACCGCTGCTGGCGGGGATGCCGCCGCTGGAGGTCGACGAGCCGGACACCGAGCCGGCCGACGAGCCGGCCGAGGCGGCCGGGCCCGGAGAGCCCGCGGCGGCGCGGGTGCGGCGCGGGGCGGTGCCGCTGGTGCCGGGGGCCAAGCCCGACTCCAACCGTGACACCCATACGTCGATGCGCGTGCCGGGCCCGGACGAGCTGGCGGGCGGCGCCCGCGGCACGGCCCGCGCGCCCCGCGCCACCGGAGCCCCCCGCCCGGGCTCGGCCCGTCACCGCGCGCAGACCCGCCGGCGCCGGATCGTGCTGGGCGCGGCGACCGCGGCCCTGCTGGCGGCGGTCGGGATCGGCACCTGGCTGGCCACCTCGGGGGACGACGGCGCGGGCCCCTCGGACACGAAGAACTCGGCCCCGGCATCCCCCTGAGCCCCGGCCGTCGCACGGCGCCCCCGTGAACCGGCGGTGACCGGGCACTGGCTTCTCGGCGGAGCCGTTACGCTGGATGCGTGGCAGTCGTCGATGTATCCGAAGAGCTCAAGTCCCTCTCCTCGACCATGGAGTCGATCGAGGCCGTTCTGGACCTCGAAAAGATGAGGGCAGACATCGCCGTGCTCGAGGAGCAGGCGGCCGAGCCGTCCCTCTGGGACAACCCGGACGAGGCGCAGAAGATCACCAGCAAGCTCTCCCACCTCCAGGCCGAGGTGCGGAAGGCCGAGGCCCTGCGCGGCCGGATCGACGACCTCGGTGTGCTCTTCGAGCTCGCCGAGGCCGAGGCCGACGCGGACACCCGGGCCGAGGCCGAGGCCGAGCTCACCGACGTCCGCAGGGCGCTGGACGAGATGGAGGTCCGGACGCTCCTGAGCGGTGAGTACGACGCCCGGGAGGCGCTGGTCAACATCCGCGCCGAGGCCGGCGGCGTCGACGCGGCCGACTTCGCCGAGCGGCTCCAGCGCATGTACCTGCGCTGGGCGGAGCGGCACGGGTACAAGACGGAGATCTACGAGACGTCGTACGCGGAAGAGGCGGGGATCAAGTCCACGACCCTCGCCGTCCAGGCGCCGTACGCCTACGGCACCCTCTCCGTCGAGCAGGGCACCCACCGGCTGGTCCGTATCTCCCCCTTCGACAACCAGGGCCGCCGGCAGACCTCCTTCGCCGGTGTCGAGGTCCTTCCGGTCGTCGAGCAGTCCGACCACGTGGAGATCGACGAGTCCGACCTCCGGGTCGACGTGTTCCGCTCCTCCGGCCCCGGCGGCCAGGGCGTCAACACCACCGACTCCGCCGTGCGGATCACGCACCTGCCCACCGGCATCGTGGTCACCTGCCAGAACGAGCGGTCCCAGATCCAGAACCGCGCCTCCGCGATGAACGTCCTGCAGGCCAAGCTCCTCGAGCGACGCCGGCAGGAGGAGCAGGCCAAGATGGACGCCCTCAAGGGCGACGGTGGCAACTCCTGGGGCAACCAGATGCGTTCGTACGTCCTGCACCCGTACCAGATGGTCAAGGACCTGCGCACCAACTACGAAATGGGCAACCCCGAGGCCGTGTTCAACGGTGAGATCGACGGGTTCATCGAGGCCGGCATTCGCTGGCGCAAGCAGCAGGAGAAGTAACCCCGGCAGCGCGCGGCGACACCGCTGCCGCAAGCAGCGCTTTGTCGACAAGGCAACTGCCCCCGAACAGGGGGCAGTTGCCTTTTCTGTCGCTCGATGTCTGGGTTTTGCATCACACTTACAACTCAACCACTCCCGCAAAAGACGCCTTAGCGGACATCGCGTGCGCAACGACCTTGACGTTGCTTTGAAAAGTCGGAAGGGTAACGGGCGGCATGCGTATCCAAGGGGCGCATGTGAACCGGGGGGCTCAGCACAGTCGTCCCCGACGCCGTGGCCCCGTGCGCTGCTCCATTGACGATGAGCTACTGGGGGTAGCAGCGAGATGACCAAGAAGACGCGGATCCGCCTGGCGCGGATAGCCGCAGGCGCCGTGATCGCCGCGGGTGCGTCGTTGACCGCAGCGGGTGCCGCCTCGGCAGCCGGTGTCGGCTTCGGCGTGAACGCCGGCGGCGACGGCCTGGCTGTCAACGTCGCTGTCGACGGCGACGGCCCGACGCCCACCGACACCGGAATCCCGACGGACCCGGAGACGCCGCCGACCGACCCGGGCACGCCGACGGACCCGGGCACGCCCACCGACCCGGGCACGCCCACCGACCCCGGGACGCCCACCACGAGCGCCCCGACCGACGACCCGACCCAGCCCACCGACAACCCGACCGAGCCGACGGACAACCCGACGCACGGCAACGGCGGCGGCAACGGGAACGGCAACGGGAACGGTGGCGGCGACAACACCAACCCCGACGGCGGCAGCGGCCCGGTCGAGCAGGGCAAGGGTTCCTCCGGTCTGACCGACACCGGTGCGGACTCCGCGAAGTCCGACACCTCCGCCCAGGGCGGCGGCAAGCAGCTGGCCGAGACGGGTGCGGGTCAGACCGCGTTCCTGCTGGTCGGCGCCGCCACGATGATCGCCGGCGGCATCGGCTTCCGTGTGCTGCCGCGCCTCATGGGCGGCCGCGGCCAGGCCGCCGCCTGACGCACACCGCGACGCCATGAGGGGGCCGGGGCCCGGTCGGCGGGCATCCGAGCCACGGATACCCGATCCGAGGGCTCCCGGCTCCTGAGGCGCCTGCCCGCTCCACTCCCTCCAGGAGTGTGAGAACGGCGAGAAACACGTGAGAAGGGCCCGGGACGTCATCCGTCCCGGGCCCTTCTTCGTAGGTCGTACGTCCGTATGCGCGCGTCCACTCCGATGTGACCGTCGTCTCCCGACCGCCATGACACGCTCCGGGGTCCCGCGTGGGGCGGCGCGCCACGCGCCGGTCCCGTGCGCCTGCCCGCGCGCCGTGCGGCCGTGCCGGGGCCGCGTCGTGCGCTACGCCGTCTGGTGCGCCAGCAGCGCCACGGCCGCGATCAGTACGGCCAGGAGCGCGATCAGTGCCGCCGGATTCAGCCCTGACCAGGGGCTCTCCTGCTGGAGTCGCTCACGGCTCGCCCGGCAGACGGGGCAGCGACCCTCATTCACGGGCGCCGCGCAGTTCGCGCACACCAATCGGTCGTACGTCATGCGCCTCGCCCTCCTTGTGCCGCTTTCACGTACACAACGTCTCCGGGAACGCAACCGTTCCCCACTCCACTGTGCCAGGTTCCGCGAGTCGCTGCGCGGGGTCCGCCGGCCAAGCCTCCGGCGGCAGAGGCGGCAAGGCGCTCCAGCGGAAGGGACAAAACGCGCAACTCTTCTGCAACCCCTCCCGGCGACTGCGCTCGCGCACCGGGTTCGCGTATGGTCACGCTCACCTACCCCCAACGGCCCGTGGTGCATCCGTGATCCGATTCGACAATGTCTCCAAGGTCTACCCCAAGCAGAACCACCCTGCCCTCCGGGATGTCTCCCTGGAGGTGGAGAAGGGCGAGTTCGTCTTCCTCGTGGGGTCCTCCGGCTCCGGAAAGTCCACCTTCCTGCGGCTGATCCTCCGCGAGGAGCGGTGCAGCACCGGACAGGTGCACGTTCTGGGCAAGGACCTCGCCCGCGTCTCCAACTGGAAGGTGCCGCAGATCCGGCGCCAGCTGGGGACGGTGTTCCAGGACTTCCGCCTGCTGCCGAACAAGACGGTCGCCGAGAACGTGGCCTTCGCGCAGGAGGTGATCGGCAAGTCGCGCGGCGAGATCCGCAAGTCCGTGCCCCAGGTGCTCGACCTCGTCGGGCTCGGCGGCAAGGAGGACCGGATGCCCGGCGAGCTGTCCGGTGGTGAGCAGCAGCGCGTCGCCATCGCGCGGGCCTTCGTGAACCGGCCCAAGCTGCTCATCTGCGACGAGCCCACCGGCAACCTCGACCCGCAGACCTCCGTCGGCATCATGAAGCTGCTCGACCGGATCAACCGGACGGGCACGACCGTGGTGATGGCGACCCACGACCAGAACATCGTGGACCAGATGCGCAAGCGCGTCATCGAGCTGGAGAAGGGCCGCCTCGTCCGCGACCAGGCGCGCGGCGTCTACGGCTACCAGCACTGAGTTCCACGGAAAGGCTTGAGCAGACGCCATGCGCGCCCAGTTCGTTCTGTCGGAGATCGGTGTCGGTCTCCGCCGCAATCTGACGATGACCTTCGCGGTGATCGTCTCGGTCGCCCTCTCCCTGGCCCTCTTCGGTGGCTCACTCCTCATGAGCGACCAGGTGACCCAGATGAAGGGCTACTGGTACGACAAGGTCAACGTCTCGATCTTCCTGTGCAACAAGAGCGACGCGGAGTCCGACCCCAACTGCTCCAAGGGCGCGGTCACCGAGGAGCAGAAGAAGCAGATCCTCACCGACCTCGACAAGATGACGTCCGTGGTCCAGAAGGTGACCTACGAGTCCCAGGACGAGGCCTACAAGCACTACAAGGAGCAGTTCGGCGACTCCCCCCTGGCCAGTTCGCTGACCCCGGACCAGATGCAGGAGTCGTACCGCATCAAGCTGAAGAACCCCGAGCAGTACCAGGTCATCGCGAGCGCCTTCAACGGCCGCGACGGCGTGCAGTCGGTGCAGGACCAGAAGGGCATCCTCGACAACCTCTTCGGCCTGCTGAACGGCATGAACTGGGCCGCCCGAGCGGTGATGGCGATGATGCTGATCGTCGCGCTGATGCTGATCGTCAACACGGTGCGTGTCTCCGCGTTCAGCCGTCGTCGTGAGACCGGCATCATGCGCCTGGTCGGCGCCTCCGGTTTCTACATCCAGGCGCCGTTCATCATGGAGGCCGCGGTCGCCGGGCTCATCGGCGGCACGCTGGCGTGCGGGTTCCTCCTGGTCGCGCGCTACTTCATCATCGACCACGGCCTGGACCTGTCCCACAAGCTGAACCTCATCAACTTCATCGGCTGGGACGCCGTCCTGACCAAGCTCCCCCTGATACTCGCCACCAGCCTTCTGATGCCGGCGCTGGCCGCGTTCTTCGCGTTGCGCAAGTACCTGAAGGTGTGACGCACGCCAACAGGGCCGTACGGGCAACCGTCCGTGCGGCCCTTTGCGTTGTCCTAGACTCACCCGCATGTCCGGCCGTGACCTGTTCTGTCAGCCCCGCCGCGTTCGCCACGGGGCGGCTCTGACGTTGGTCTTCGCGAGTGTCCTCGTGGCCGGTGCCGCGACGGGCTCGTTCGGCGAGACCGTCCGGAAGACCCCTGACGCCGAGGCCGCGGTCCCCGCGGGCCACAGCGACGCCGTCACCGAGGCGGCCGAACGGGCCGTGGCCGACGGCAAGTCGCCCATGGAGGCAGCCGAGCGCGCCGTCAGCCGCAGCGGCGACCGCTGGAGCGCCGTCTACTCCCAGGGCGAGTACCAGGAGTTCCAGGAGGCCCTCGACGGCCAGTACACGGGCGTCGGACTGTCGGCCCGGCGCGAGCGCGACGGCCGGATCGAGGTGACCGACGTACAGCCCGGCTCGCCCGCGGCCGCCGCCGGGATCCGCAGCGGTGACCGGCTGCGCAGCGTCGACGGCGAGGACGTCGACGGCAGGCCCGTCACCGAGGTCGTCTCCTTACTCCGCGGCGACTCCGACGGCACCGACGGCGCGGCCGCCGGCAGCCGGGTCAGAGTCGGCCTGGAGCGCGGCACGCGCACGTGGAGCGAGGAACTGCGCCGGGCCCGGCTGTCCACCGACTCGGTGACCGTGCGCCGGCTCGCCGGGGGCGTCACCCTGATCAGGATCGCGTCCTTCACCAAGGGCTCCGGCGACCTCGTGCGCAACGCCGTCGACCACGCCCCGGTGGGCGGCGGGATCGTCCTCGACCTGCGCGGCAACTCCGGCGGCCTGGTCACCGAAGCTGTCACCGCCGCCTCCGCCTTCCTCGACGGCGGACTCGTGGCGACGTACGACGTCCACGGCGACCAGCGGGCCCTGCACGCCGAACCGGGTGGCGACACCACCAGACCCCTGGTCGCGCTCGTCGACGGCGGCACGATGAGCGCGGCCGAGCTGCTCACCGGTGCCCTCCAGGACCGCGGTCGCGCGGTCGTCGTGGGCACCCGCACCTTCGGCAAGGGCTCGATCCAGATGCCGAGCCGACTGCCCGACGGCTCCGTGGCGGAGCTGACCGTCGGGCACTACCGCACCCCCGCGGGCCACAAGGTCGACGGCCGGGGCATCACCCCGGACCTGGAGGCCGGGGACGAGGTGCTCGAACGGGCCGAGACCGTGCTCAGCGGCCTGGGCGACGCTTCGTAGCGACGCGCGCCACCCTCCGTAATCGGCTTCCCTTCACACCCCCCTGTAGTGCGAAAATGGACGGCACTATGGCAAAGGAAAAAGGGCGCAAGCTGATCGCGCAGAACAAGAAGGCGCGGCACGACTACCACATCCTCGACACGTACGAGGCAGGCCTCGTCCTGACCGGGACCGAGGTCAAGTCGCTGCGCCAGGGGCGGGCCTCGCTGGTCGACGGCTTCGTGCAGCTGGACGCGCACGAGGCGTGGCTGCACAACGTCCATGTCCCGGAGTACAGCCAGGGCACCTGGACGAACCACAGCGCGCGCCGCAAGCGGAAGCTGCTGCTGCACCGGGTCGAGATCGACAAGCTGGAGTCCAAGTCCCAGGAGACGGGTCACACGATCGTGCCCCTCGCCCTGTACTTCAAGGACGGCCGGGCCAAGATCGAGATCGCGCTGGCGAGGGGTAAGAAGGAGTACGACAAGCGGCAGACGCTCCGCGAGAAGCAGGACCGCCGCGAGGCCGACCGGGCGATGTCCGCGGTACGGCGCCGGCAGCGGGCCTGAGCGGCCCTGGCAGCGGGTGAGCGGCCCCGGCGACGGGCGGCCTGAGTTGCCCTGGCGGGGAATGATCCGGCGCCCGGCACCGTTGAACCAGGTACCACGACGGGATGACCGCCGGGAATACGCTGGCATCGAGGCACGTTGGTCACGTACGATGCTGCCTGCACCGCGTGCCGGTGTGAGCATTGAAAAATCAACATGGGGATGATCGGTTTCGACAGCGGCTGTCGAAGCAGGGGAAGCGTGTCGAGGAAGCGGCCATGATCTCGTAAACCACAGGCCGAAAACAATAATCGCCAACACCAAGCGCGATTCCTTCGCCCTCGCTGCCTAAGTAGCGACTTGCGAAGTGTCAGCCCGGGGCTGTTCCCGACCCGGATCCTGGCATCAGCTAGGGGACTAAACCTTGATCCCGGTCACGGGGTGAAGAGGGAAATCTAACAGTGACTGAGCCCGTCGGAGACTTGTTCGCGTGATCTCCGGGGCCGAGAAAAGCGAAGCGAACTGCACACGGAGAAGCCCTGATTCCGCACCGTTGGACGCGGGTTCGATTCCCGCCATCTCCACTTACCCCATGTAGGCAAGGCCCTGCTGCTTTCGAGCGGCGGGGCCTTCGTCGTTCCCGTACGTACAGCGGGGCGGAATTCGGCCAATGTCGCGTGCCACTGGCCACCCTCGCGGCCCGGCAGACGTACAGCGTCACCGGTATGGGGCACGGCCAGCCCGTCGACCCCGGCAGCGGGACCGAGCAGTGCGGGACGGCCGGTGCCTACCTCCTCGACGTGAACCTGTGCGCCGCGTACCGGCTCGGGCGGGCCTGGGGGCTCGGCTGAGCCGGTAACGGACTACTGGGCGGTGATCCGCAGCTCGAACCAGACGGTCTTGCCGATGCCGGCGGCACGAGGTTCCGCGCCCCACTTCTCCGCCAGCGCCGCCACCAGGGCCAGGCCCCGGCCGGACTCGTCGTCCGGCGCGGCCTGGCGGGGCGTGGGCAGCGTGTCGTTCGCGTCCGTCACAGAGACGCGGAGGCGGTCGGCCTCCAGGACGCAGCGGGCCCGGATCTCGCGGCCGGGGGAGACCCTGGCGTGGCGGTAGGCGTTCGTCATCAGCTCGCTGAGCAGGAGCACCGCCGCTTCCGTCACCTCGTCGGGGAGTTTCCAGGATGCGGCCTGATCACGGAGGAGGGCGCGGGCCCGGGCCACGCTGCGGGCGTGGCGGGGCAGGCGCCACTCGATGTCCTTCGGGAGCGCGGAAGGGGACGGGCGGGAAGCGGGGCCCGCGGGAGGCGTCGGCATGCGTGCAGGGTTCCTTGCGTGTGATTCTCCGTCGTTTGCCGTGATCAGGCTGGTGGCTGCTGCCTAGCCTCGGGAGTGGCGGAACGGGTACGCGGCGTGGCTGTACCCGGCGTGGCAGCGGGAGGCGGGTGGGTGCGCGTGGCTTCGGGGGAGTCCCAGCAGGCGCAGCAGAACTGGCGGTACTGCGGTGGTCAGGTCAAGTTGTGGCGGGAGGAGGCGGGCGTCAGCCGTCAGTCACTGGCCGACGAGGCCGGCTACGACTACGAGTACGTCAAGTCGATGGAGTGCGGGAGGCGACGCCCGACGCTGAGGCTGTTACAGGTGGCGGATCAGATGTGCGGGGCGCGGGGCAAGTTGGTCGCGGCTCATGAGTACCTGAAGCCGGAGAGGTTCCGCTCGTATGCAGAGGACTACGTGCGGTACGAAGCCGACGCGATCTCCTTGGGCTCCTATCAGCCCCTCCACATTCCGGGTCTCCTGCAGACAGAGGAGACCATGCGGGCGTTGCTCAACGCGTACCTGCCCCCGCTCGATGACGAGACGATCGATGAGCGGGTCGCAGGGCGGCTGGAGCGCCAAGCACTGCTGAACAAGCGCACCCGGGCGTTCAGTTTCGTCATCGGGGAGGCGGCGCTGAGGAACCCGGTCGGCGGCGCCGGAGTGCACAAGCGGCAGTTACTCCGGCTGTCGGAGGCGGGCGATGCGCGCAACGTGACGATCCAGGTGCTGCTGTTCGTGGGCGCGGGTCCCGGTGTGGATGGCCCGTTCGTGCTGATGGAAACCGCCGAGCACGAGTCGCTGGTCTATGAAGAGGGGCACGAGACGGGAAGGCTGTATGCAGACGCCGATAAGGTCAGCGCCATCGTTCAGAGGCATGCCATGATCCTCCGGCAGGCTCTCAGCCCTGACGAGTCGGCGCGGTTCATCGCGAAGTTGGTGGAGGAGCTGTGAGCACCGAGTTGGTCTGGTTCAAGTCCAGCTACAGCAACAGCGGTGGCGGCGAATGTGTCGAAGTCGCCCACGCCTCATGCGACTCCAGCCACAGCATCCGCCGCACCGTCCACGTCCGCGACTCGAAACTCGGCGCTCGCAGCCCCCGCTTCACCGTCCCCCCGGACGCCTGGAGCGCGTTCCTCGCGTACGCCTCCTTCGACGTCTGACTTCCGGACTCGGCCCGCCCACCTGCCCGCAGCTCCCTCTGCGGGCGCGTCAAGAACGAGCGCGTGCAGCGGTGGACATGCCTGCCGCCCACCGGTGGCCCGCGGCGATCAGCAGGGCAACTCCCGCCGCGGCGGCCGGCACAGTGAAACCGGCCGTCGGTGACAGGTGCTCCGCCGCCCAGCCGCCCGTGGCTGAGCCGCAGGCCACACCTCCCAGCAGGGCGGTGACCGCGAGGGTCATGCCTTCGTTCAGGCGGCCCTTCGGCGTGCGCTGCTGGACCAGGGACATCGCGGTGACCATCGTGGGCGCGGTGGCCATGCCCGCGAGGAGCAGGGCAGGGGCGAGGGCGGCGAGGGAGTCGGTGATGCGGGCCGCGAGCAGGGGCCCCGACATGAGGGCGGCCATGACCGCCAGGCACCACAGATAGCGGCGCTCGGGAGGCCCCGCGGGCCGCCGTGTGCCGTAGAGCAGGCCGGCCGCGCACGATCCCGCGGCCTGGAGCGCGAGGACCGGACCGGCGAGCCCCTTGTGGCCCTGGGCGTCCGCGAACGCGATGGTGACGACCTCCATCGATCCGAACACCGCGCCGGTGGCGAGCAGACCGAGGAGGAGCGGGGGCATGCCCGGGCTGCGGAAAGGGGCCTGGGCCGGGAGGTCCCGGCTCGGCGGCGGTTCCGTGGCGCGCTGTGCCGTGAACACCAGCATGCCTGTGAGCAGCAGGATCCCGCCGATCAGGGTCCCGGCCTCAGGGAAGAGCCGGGTGCACAGGAGGACGGCGAGCACCGGGCCGAGCATGAAGCACAGCTCGTCGGCCGCCTGTTCGAAGGAGTTCGCGGTGTGCAGGGCGACCGGGTCGTCATGGAGGAGGTGGGCCCAGCGGGCGCGCGACAGACCGCCGATATTGGGGGTCGTGGCGGTGGCGGCGTAGGCGGCGCACAAGGCCCAGCCCGGGGCGTCGTAGTGCACGCAGAGCAGCAGGGCCACACCGCCGAGCAAGGCGAACGCGGTCGCGGGCACCGCGATCCGCGCCTGGCCGTGGCGGTCGATCAGCCGCGCCACCCAGGGGCCGGCCACGGCCGTCGCCGCGAGGCCGGTCGCGGTGACGGCGCCGGCGAGGGCGTACGAGCCCCGGGCGCCCGCGATCATGATGACCGCGCTCACGCTGAACATGCCGATGGGAAGCCGGGCCATGAGGTTCCCGATCGTGAAGGCGCGGGCGCCGGGCACGGTGAACAGACGGCGGTAGGGGTTGCCGGGCCGGGCGGCGAGGGTGGGCGACGGTTGAGGCATGCAACCACCGTCGCGCGGCCCCTGACCTGCGGTCCAACACTTACTCCGTGGCCATTCACGCACCTGGGTTGTAGGTTCTGCGGATGCCCGTCCCCACCGTCGACCCCCGCCTGCTGCGCGCCTTTCTCGCCGTCGCCGAGGAACTGCACTTCACGCGCGCCGCGACCCGTCTGTATGTCGCCCAGCAGGCGCTCAGCCGCGACATCCGGCGACTGGAACGGGAGTTGGGCGCCGAGCTGTTCCTCCGCACCACCCGGCAGGTGTCCCTGACCCCGGACGGTGCCCGCCTGCTGCCGTACGCACGCCGGGTGCTGGAGGCGCACGGCGCGCTGCTCGCCGCGTTCGGGCGGGACGGTGAGTCCGACCGGCCCCTGCTGGTGGACGTCAACAGCCCGGGGCTGATCGGCGTGCGCGTTCTCGACCGGGCCCGTGAACTGGTCCCGGACGTCGAGCTGATGACGCGTTATGAGAGCGGTCTGACGGGGGCCGCCGGTGAGATCCTCGCCGGGCGCCTCGACGCGTCGTTCGGGCGGTTCGCCGGGCTGGACCCGGCGGTCCGGGCACGGCTCGAACAGCAGCCCGTGCGCTACGAGCGGATGGCGATCATCCTGCCCGAGAGCCACAGGCGGGCACCCCTGGCCGAGGTCCCGCTGTCGGCACTGGCCGGGGAGACCGTCTACGCGGGCGCCGGGAACCCCCGGACACCGGAGTGGACCGACCTCGCGCGCCGCCTGTTCGAGGACCGGGGCATCGACATCGCACCGCCCGCCCCGCTGGCCGTCGGGAAGGACGAGTTCCAGCGGATCATGGCGAAGCGGGGGCATCCGATCCTGGCGGTGACGGACTTCCCGCCCATGCCGCGCACGGTCCTGCGGCCGCTGGTCGACCCGGTGCCGCTGTCCCCCGTGTCGCTGGTGTGGCGCAAGGACACGATCCACCCCGGGATCGACGCGCTGCGCCGGGCGGCGGCCGAGACCGGTGCCGCCGAGGGGTGGCTGCGGCGGCTCCCCGGGGCCTGGATCCCCGCCGCCGACGCGGAGGTCATGGAGACCGGACCGGGGCGGGCCGAGCGGTAGTGCGCCCCGGTCGTGGGCCGGCCACCCGGGGCGCACGAGGGCATGTCGCGAAAGTCCCGCCTGCCTCGCGACGCCATGCACGCCCCCCTTCGCAACACGCCCTGGCGGTGACGGCGCGCGGCAGGCCCCTCACCGCGCCGTTCCCCGTCCCGTGAGAGCAACGTTCCCTCGCGGTCACTCGCGGGCACAGTGCGGAAACGCTGTCTTCCTACCTTCAGGACCCACGACACCCGGGCACCGGAGAACCGTGGAGGCGTCATGACAGCCCCGAGCACAGCCCCCGCCCCGAGCAGGGGAGGCCGCTGGATCGAGCACTGGGATCCGGAGGACGAGACCTTCTGGCAGAGGACCGGCCGGCGCGTGGCCCGGCGCAACCTCGTCCTCTCCGTCCTCTCCGAGCACGTCGGGTTCTCGGTCTGGACCCTGTGGTCCGTGCTCGTCCTGTTCATGGGCCCCGAGTACGGGCTCACCCCCGCCGACAAGTTCCTGCTCACCTCGGTGGTCACGCTCGTCGGGGCGGTCGTCCGGGTGCCCTACACCTTCGCCGTCGCCGTCTTCGGCGGGCGGAACTGGACGATCGTCTCGGCCTGTTCCCTGCTCGTCCCGACGATCGCCGCGCTCGTGGTCATGAAACCGGGCACGTCCTTCTCCACCTTCCTGTGGGTCGGACTGCTCGCCGGGATCGGCGGCGGCAACTTCGCCTCCTCCATGACCAACATCAACGCCTTCTTCCCGCTGCGGAGGAAGGGATGGGCCCTCGGGATCAACGCCGGCGGCGGCAACATCGGCGTGCCCGTCATCCAGCTCGTGGCCCTCGCCGTCATCGGGGCGCACGGCGGGCCCCGGGTGCTGCTCGCCCTCTACATCCCGCTCATCGTCGTCGCCGCCGTCCTCGCCGCGCTCTTCATGGACAACATCGCGTCCGTCAGGAACGACACCGGCGCCGCGAAGGACGCCGCCAAGGAGGCGCACACCTGGATCATGGCCTTCCTCTACGTCGGCACCTTCGGCTCCTTCATCGGCTACAGCTTCGCCTTCGGACAGGTGCTGCAGAGCCAGTTCGGGCGGACCCCGCTCCAGGCGGCGTACCTCACCTTCGTGGGCCCGCTCCTCGGCTCCCTCATCCGTCCCGTCGGCGGATGGCTGGCCGACCGCTACAGCGGCGCGAGGATCACCCTGTGGAACTTCGTCGCCATGGCCGGCGCGACCGCGGTCCTGGTCGTCGCCGGGACGCAGAAGTCGCTGCCGCTGTTCGTGGCCGCGTTCGTGGTGCTGTTCGTGCTCAGCGGGCTCGGCAACGGGTCGACGTACAAGATGATCCCAGGGATCTTCCAGGCCAAGGCCCTCGCGAAGGGGCTGAGGGGCGAGGAGGCCGCGGCGTACGGGCGACGGTTGTCCGGGGCCGCCATGGGGCTCATCGGCGCGGTGGGCGCGCTCGGCGGCGTCGGCATCAACCTCGCCTTCCGGCAGTCCTTCCTCTCCTACGGCTCCGGCACGGGCGCCTGCGTCGCCTTCCTCGCCTTCTACGGCGTGGCCTTCGTGGTCACCTGGGCCGTATACCTCCGCCGCCCGGCCGGCCAGGCCCGGGCCGAAGCCGCCGCGTCGGAGGCGAAGCACCGGCTCGGCTATGCGGAGGTGTGACGTAACACCGGTGACATGAAGCCGAACCGAGCCTGTCATGCGCCGTTGACAGGCTCGATAGGCACAGAGGTACGGCGCGTACGACCGGTATGCCGACTTTAGTGCGGGACGAGAGCGATGTACGACGAACAGCAGCGACCAGAACACGGCCCGCTCGCGGGTTTCACCGTGGGTGTGACGGCCGCGCGGCGGGCCGACGAGCTGGGCGCCCTGCTCCAGCGACGCGGCGCGAACGTGCTGCACGGGCCCGCCCTGCGGATCGTGCCGCTCTCCGACGACGGTGAACTGCTCGCGACCACCAAGGAGTTGATCGGCCGGCCGCCGGATCTCGTGGTGGCCACCACCGCGATCGGCTTCCGCGGCTGGATCGAGGCCGCCGACGGCTGGGGGCTCGGCGAGGCGCTGGTGACCGGGCTGCGCGGGGTGCGGCTGCTCGCGCGCGGCCCCAAGGTGAAGGGCGCGATCAGGGCGGCCGGGCTGACCGAGGAGTGGTCGCCCACCTCCGAGTCCCTGGCCGAGGTGCTCGACCGGCTCCTGGAGGAGGGCGTCGAGGGCCGCCGGGTCGCCGTCCAGCTGCACGGCGAGCCGCTGCCCGGCTTCGTGGAGGCGCTGCGCGCCGGGGGCGCCGAGGTCGTCGGGGTGCCGGTGTACCGGTGGATGCCGCCGGAGGACATCGCACCGCTGGACCGGCTGCTGGACGCGGCCGTCGCCCGCGGTCTGGACGCCCTCACCTTCACCAGCGCGCCCGCTGCCGCGTCCGTGCTCTCCCGCGCCGAGGAGCGGGGGCTGCTGCCCGGGCTGCTGGCCGCGTTCCACCACGATGTGCTGCCCGCCTGCGTCGGACCCGTCACCGGGCTGCCGCTCCAGGCCCACGGCGTCGACACGGTCCAGCCGGAACGCTTCCGGCTCGGCCCGCTCGTCCAGCTGCTGTGCCGTGAACTGCCCGCCCGCGCCCGTACGCTGCCCGTCGCCGGTCACCAGATGGAGATCCGCGGCCACGCCGTGCTGGTGGACGGAACGCTGCGGCCCGTACCGCCCGCCGGGATGTCCCTGTTGCGCGCGCTGTCCCGGCGCCCCGGCTGGGTGGTCTCCCGGGCCGAACTGCTCCGGGCCCTGCCGGGTTCCGGAAGCGACGAGCACGCGGTGGAGACGGCGATGGCCCGGCTGCGCACGGCCCTGGGCTCCCCGAAACTGATCCAGACGGTGGTCAAACGCGGTTACCGCCTGGCGCTGGACCCCGCGGCGGACTCCAAGTACGCCGGACCGTGAGATGACGACGGCGGCTGTGCTCTTCCTGGTGTGGTCCAGCGCTCCGGGCGGAACGCGCGCGTGCTGTCCCCTGCTGCCGCCGCCGGATCCGACGCCTGGGCGGTGCCGGCCTGGCTCGTCCCGGTGGTCAACCTGTGGGTGCCGCGGCGGCTCCTCCTCGACGTGCGGCGCGCCGGCGACGGCGCGAGCGGGACGGCTCCCCGCGAAGGCCTGGTGAACGCCTGGTGGGCGGCATGGGCCGGGCACGGTGTGGTCGCGGCGGGGTTCTTGACGGGGGAGGGTGACCGCCTGGCCCTTCTGGTGGTCAGGCAGGGGCTGTTGGTGGTCGCGGCCGCCCTGGTGATCTGTGTGATCCAACGACCACGGCACTGCAGAGCGCCGGCTTCCCGGCGGTGTCACCGGCCGAACCGCTCACCCGGACCTGAGCCGCATCGACGCCAGGAGCCTTCCCCGGGGCAGGTGCGGGCGAGCACTGTAGGGGGTACGAACGAGGGTACGAACCCTGGGTGCTCCCGCGCGGACGCGCCCCCTGGCGGACCTCACCGGCCGTCGCTCGCGGCGGCGGCTCCAAGGCGGTGACAGGCACATGGCATCCGGCACGGCCACGGCCCCGTACGAGCTGCGGTTCGACTCCGGGCGGATCTGTCTGGATCTGCTGACGACGACGCATCCCGAGGAACGGCTCGACTCGGTCGAGAGGTTGCGGGCCTGGATCACCGGTGCCGGGCTGGTGCCCGTGGGCACCCCGCTCGCGGGGGTGGACGCGGGATGGCTGAGGGACTTCCGGGAACTACGGCTCCACCTCGGCGTGTTGGTGCGCGGGGAACTGGACGGGCAGCCCGCGGAAGGGGCGTTGGCGCGAGTGAACGCCGTGGCGCGACAGGCACCGCCCGTGCTGTGCGCGGTCCGCGCGGAGGGCGGCGTACTGGTGCGGCGGCTGCGCGCGCTGCCGGGCTCCGGGGAGCTGCTGGCCGTGGTGGCCCGGGAGGCGATCGAGCTGCTGACGGACCCCGGCGCCCGGGCGAGCCTGCGGCAGTGCGAGGGGGACAACTGCCCCATCGTCTACCTGGACACCTCCCGCGGCCGGCGCCGCCGTTGGTGCTCCAGCGAGGTCTGCGGCAACCGGGAGCGGGTGGCCCGCCACCGCCGCCGGGCCGCTCTCGCGCGGGCGTAGCGGGCATAGCGGCACGGTCGAGGAACGCGGGCCGAAAGCGGGTTCTCAGCGGTAAATGGGGGGATTCGCAGAACTCGTGGAAAACGGGCGACTCACCGCAAACAGTGGCTGAAAGTGACCGTTGAAGCGGCCGACCTCGACAATTCCTCCATCAAAGTCAAGCCAAATTTTCACAGGGTGGGCGGGCGATACCCGGAAGTGAAGCTTCCGCATGCTGTGACCTGGGTCTCCTGGGCGTGGCGACCGTATGTCCAGTTGAGGGAGAAATGGGTGCCCGCAAACAGGGCTCCGCACACCTCGTCCAAGAAATTTTCCCTTTCACTTTGAACACGGAGGCCTCTGCCTGCGTACCCGGATATGAGCGACCGACTGGGGGAACCCCCGGACACCGGAGGTAGGCGTGCGCAAGGATTCCGCCGTGGCTGATGAACGAAGGCCAAGGGCCCGACATCGCATGACCTCGTCCTCGGCGTCTTCCTCGACCGAGCCGGACGAGGAGTTGATGCGCGCCCTGTACAGGGAACACGCAGGACCCCTGCTCGCCTATGTGCTCCGGCTGGTCGCGGGCGACCGGCAGCGAGCCGAGGACGTCGTGCAGGAGACACTCATCCGTGCCTGGAAGAACGCCGGCCAGCTCAATCGAGCGACCGGTTCGGTACGCCCCTGGCTGGTGACGGTCGCCCGGCGCATCGTCATCGACGGCCACCGCAGCCGGCAGGCCCGGCCGCAGGAGGTCGACCCGTCGCCGCTGGAGGTCATCCCCGCGGAGGACGAGATCGACAAGGCGTTGTGGCTGATGACACTGTCGGACGCGCTGGACGACCTGACCCCGGCACACAGGGAGGTCCTGGTCGAAACGTACTTCAAAGGGCGTACGGTCAATGAGGCGGCCGAAACGCTCGGCATCCCCAGTGGAACGGTGCGCTCCAGGGTGTTCTACGCCCTGCGTTCCATGAAGCTGGCACTGGAGGAGCGGGGGGTGACGGCATGAGCAACCTGTACGGGGGGTTCGGCACTGGCGGCCCAGGGGCCGTAAGAGGTCCCCAGGGTCCACAGGGAGAGGGCGACATCCACGAGACCGTAGGTGCCTACGCCCTCGGGATACTGGACGACGCCGAGGCGACGGCCTTCGAGGCCCATCTCGCCACCTGCGACTGGTGCGCCCAGCAGCTGGACGAGCTCGCGGGCATGGAGCCGATGCTGGCCGCACTCGCGGACCTGCCCGGCAGTCAGGGCAGCCCCGCCATCGGGGAGTCCCTGTCCGCGAAGCCCAGTCCACGGCTGGTGGAGCGACTGGTGGACGAGGTGTCCGAGCGGCGCGCCCAGAAGCGCCGCCGCGGTTTCTACCTCGTGGCGGCCGCGGCAGCGCTGATCATCGGCGGCCCGCTCACCGTGATGGCGGTGAACGGCGGCGACAGCGGCACCGTCCAGGACCCGATGGCCATGGGCCCCGCCCAGCAGGCCTTCCAGGTCATGAAGGACAAGCACGCGGCGACCGACCCGAGCACCAAGGTCAACGCCGTGGTCGCGCTGGAGCCCAGGGACTGGGGCACCCACGCCGTGCTTCAGCTGAAGAACGTCAAGGGTCCGCTCAAGTGCTCCCTGATCGCGGTCGGCAAGAACGGCGAGCGCGAGACGGTCACGTCCTGGTCCGTCCCCGAGCGGGGCTACGGCATCATGAACGCCAAGTCCCAGGAGGCGATGAAACCGCTGTACGTGCACGGTGGTGCCGCCTTCACGCCGAACCAGATCGACCACTTCGAGGTCATGACGTTCGACGGAAAGCGGCTGGTGGAGGTGAACGCGTAGGCGTTCGCGCAGCTGCCTGAGCATTTCCCGCGGCGTACGGTCGAGCATGCCGCGGGCCGACGTGTGCAAGGGGTCCGTAGCAGGTCCGTAGCCTCTGCGGGCCCCTTTCGCGTACGGTGGACGGCTGCCCAGCACGTCAGAAGGGGGCCCGGTGGCCGCTCAGGTTCAGCAGGAAACGGCGCTCGGTCCGGCCGGCAAGTCCGCGCACGACTCGGTCCGCGACCAGGAGATCAACGCCGAACAGGAACACCTGGACCGGGTGTACCGGCGTCTCGAGGAGAAGATCCACGAGGCGGAGTTCCTGATGAACGACGCCGCCCAGCGCGGCCACGTCGGCACGCCCGGCGCGCTGGCCGAGCGGGACGCCCAGGTGTTCCGGGCGGGCATCCACCTCAACCGGCTCAACAACGAGTTCGAGGACTTCCTCTTCGGCCGGATCGACCTGCTGCTCGGCAAGGACGGCAAGAAGGGACCGGACGGCGCGTACACGGCCGTCGAGCCGGCCGAGGGCGCGGTCCGCCCCGACAACACCGCCGACATCGCCGAGACCCTGTACATCGGCCGTCTCGGCGTCCTCGACGAGGAGTACGCGCCCCTGGTCATCGACTGGCGGGCACCGGCCGCCGCCCCCTTCTACCGGTCCACCCCGGTCGACCCCGGGCGGGTCGTGCGCCGCCGGGTCATCCGCTCCAAGGGCCGCCGGGTGCTCGGCGTCGAGGACGACCTGATGCGCCCCGAGCTGAAGGCGACCCTCGACGGCCACGAGCTGCCGGTGATCGGCGACGGCGCCCTGATGGCGGCCCTCGGCCAGGCCCGCACCCACACCATGCGGGACATCGTGGCGTCCATCCAGGCCGAGCAGGACCTGGTGATCCGCGCCCCCGCCGCCTCCGTGACCCACGTCGAGGGCGGCCCCGGCACCGGCAAGACCGCCGTCGCCCTGCACCGGGCCGCATACCTGCTCTACCAGGACCGGCGCAGATACGCGGGCGGCATTCTGATCGTCTCGCCCACCCCGCTGCTGGTCGCGTACACCGAGGGCGTGCTGCCCTCGCTCGGCGAGGAGGGCCAGGTCGCCATCCGCGCCATCGGCTCCCTGGTCGACGGCGTGGAGGCCACGCTGTACGACTCCCCGTCCCTGGCCCGCGCCAAGGGCTCGTACCGCATGCTCAAGGTGCTCAGGAAGGCCGCCCGCGGGGCCCTGGAACGCAACGGCGCGCCGGCCCGGCTGCGCGTCGTCGCCTTCGGGCGCCGCCTCGAACTGGAGGCCGAGGAGCTGGAGCGGATCCGGCACAACGCCCTCAGCGGCAGCGCCCCGGTGAACCTGCTCCGGCCGCGCGCCCGCAAGCTCCTGCTGGACGCCCTGTACGCACAGTCCGGCGCCGCGACCCGGCACGCCGACCCCGAGCTGGCCGCCGAGCTGCGCTCCTCCTTCGACGAGGACGTCTCCGACGAGGACTCCTTCCTGGAGTTCCTGGACGCCTGGTGGCCCGAGCTGACCCCCCGGGCCGTGCTGGACGCGATGGCCGACGAGAGGAAGCTGGGCCGCTGGGCCCGGCGCATCCTCAACCCCGGCGAGGTGCGCAGGGTCGCGCGCTCCCTGAGGCGGGACGGGCTGTCCGTGCACGACGTGGCGATGCTGGACGAGCTGGAGGCCATCCTCGGTCTGCCGGCCCGCCCGAAGAAGAAGCGCGAGCTGGACCCGCTCGATCAGCTCACCGGGCTGGAGGAGCTGATGCCGGTTCGCGAGGAGTCCCAGCGTGAGCGCGCCGAGCGGCTCGCCCGGGAGCGGGTCGAGTACGCGCACGTGATCGTCGACGAGGCCCAGGACCTGACGCCGATGCAGTGGCGGATGGTCGGGCGGCGCGGCCGGCACGCCACCTGGACCGTGGTCGGCGACCCGGCCCAGTCGTCCTGGTCCGACCCGGACGAGGCGGCCGAGGCCCGGGACGAGGCCCTGGGCACCCGGCCCCGGCGCCGCTTCACGCTCACGGTCAACTACCGCAACCCGGCGGAGATCGCCGATCTGGCGTCCAAGGTGCTCGCGCTGGCGATGCCGGGTTCGCAGGCGCCCTCGGCGGTCCGCTCCACCGGCGTCGAGCCGCGCTTCGCCGTCGTCCGCGACTCCCTGGCGGCGACCGTCCGCGCGGAGGCGGAGCGCCTGCTCGGCCTGGTCGACGGCACGGTCGGCGTGGTCGTCGCCATGAACCGGCGCGAGGAGGCGGCCCGCTGGCTGGACGGGCTCGGTGACCGGGTGGTGGCGCTCGGCAGCCTGGAGGCCAAGGGGCTGGAGTACGACGCGACGGTCGTCGTCACGCCCGCGGAGATCGCCGACGAGAGCCCCGCGGGTCTGCGGGTGCTGTACGTGGCGCTGACCCGGGCGACCCAGCAGCTGACGGTGGTCTCGGGCGAGCGGGACGAGCCGGACGCGGCCGGGGTGCCCGACCTGCTTCGCGACTGAGCCGTACGGGGGCCGCGCCTGCGCCGTCCGGGAGCGCGGCCCACTCGTACGGAAGATGAACTCTCCGCAGGGGAATGGCCTTGCGGGATCTGTTTGTTAGCCTTGGTGTGGCACCGGCCCGATCCAAGCCCCCGGGCCCAACCTTAGTCGCTTCGAGCGACCACTTGCCGCGAGGCGAGCATGGCGGGTCGGTGTCACTGAACGCAGGGGAGGCCCTCGTCACGACGTGACGAGGGCCTCTTTCCTTGTCCGCGAAGTGCCTGCCGACTTCCGTGTTTCGGAAAGCGCCTTCCGAATTCAGTCCCTTAGTGGGAACAAAACGTACGCAATCCAGGGCGACTACCACGTACTCAGGGGTAGGTGCGACGATCGGACGGCACAGCTCAGCGACACGGTGAAAGCAGAAGGAAGTCGGCCATGGCAACGGCGCCCAGCGTCTCCTACTCGATGACGATCCGGCTGGAGGTGCCCGCGAGCGGAACCGCAGTCTCGCAGCTCACCACCGCCGTGGAGTCCTCCGGAGGCTCGGTCACCGGCCTCGACGTCACCGCGTCCGGCCACGAGAAGCTCCGTATCGACGTGACGATCGCCGCCACCTCGACCTCCCACGCCGAGGAGATCGTCGGGCAGCTGCGGGGCATCGAGGGCGTGACCCTCGGCAAGGTCTCCGACCGTACGTTCCTCATGCACCTCGGCGGCAAGATCGAGATGGCGTCGAAGCACCCGATCCGCAACCGTGACGACCTCTCCATGATCTACACGCCGGGTGTGGCCCGCGTGTGCATGGCAATCGCGGAGAACCCCGAGGACGCCCGCCGTCTGACCATCAAGCGCAACTCCGTTGCGGTCGTGACGGACGGGTCGGCCGTGCTGGGTCTCGGCAACATCGGTCCCATGGCCGCGCTGCCCGTCATGGAGGGCAAGGCGGCCCTCTTCAAGCGGTTCGCGGGCATCGACGCCTGGCCGATCTGCCTCGACACCCAGGACACCGACGCGATCGTGGAGATCGTCAAGGCGATCGCCCCCGGCTTCGCGGGCATCAACCTGGAGGACATCTCCGCGCCCCGCTGCTTCGAGATCGAGGCCCGGCTGCGCGAGGCCCTCGACATTCCCGTCTTCCACGACGACCAGCACGGCACCGCGATCGTCGTGCTCGCCGCGCTGACCAACGCACTTCGCGTGGTGGGCAAGGCGATTGAGCAGGTGCGCGTCGTGATGTCGGGCGCCGGCGCGGCCGGTACGGCCATCCTCAAGCTGCTGCTCGCGGCAGGTGTGAAGAGCGCCGTCGTCGCCGACATCCACGGTGTGGTGCACGCGGGCCGCGAGGACCTGGTGGGCGCCGCCCTGGACTCGCCGCTGCGCTGGATCGCCGACAACACCAACCACGAGGGCCTCACC
Source organism: Streptomyces sp. NPDC001222 (assembly GCF_042896945.1). Lineage (NCBI taxonomy): Bacteria > Bacillati > Actinomycetota > Actinomycetes > Kitasatosporales > Streptomycetaceae > Streptomyces > Streptomyces sp. NPDC001222. Next base: position 16,075 of record NZ_JBIAXT010000035.1, on the reverse strand, counting down.
GGCACCCTCAAGGAGGCCGTCCGCGGCGCCGACGTCTTCATCGGCGTCTCCGCGCCGAACGTCCTCGACGGCGAGGACGTGGCGGCCATGGCCGACGGTGCCATCGTGTTCGCGCTCGCGAACCCCGACCCCGAGGTCGACCCCGCAATCGCCCGTCAGACGGCGGCAGTTGTGGCCACGGGCCGCTCCGACTTCCCCAACCAGATCAACAACGTCCTGGTGTTCCCCGGCGTCTTCCGCGGCCTGCTGGACGCGCAGTCCCGCACGGTCAGCACGGACATGATGCTGGCCGCCGCGACCGCCCTCGCGGACGTGGTCACCGAGGACGAGCTCAACCCGAACTACATCATTCCGAGCGTGTTCAACGACAAGGTCGCGGGCGCCGTCGCCGGAGCGGTGCGGGACGCCGTCAAGGCGGCGGGAGAGTCGGCGACGGGCGCGTAGGCGCGCTCCGGCCACGGGCCCGCCGGTCCGGCGGGCTGCCGCCGGAGCGGGCGCGGGCGGTGCGGCGGCTGTGACCATCGCCACGGTGTCCGCGTACGGCGCGTCGTTGAAGGCGCAGGTCCTGGGCGCCCTCTAGGGTGGCGGCCAGGCTCAGGCCCCCCAAGGCCCTGCGAAGCGTCGCCCGGAGTGGACAGAACGTCACCACACCGGGACGGTGGCGCTTTCGTGTGACTCCCAAGGGTGTTCTCACGACTCCTACGGGTGCCGGATTGGCTTTCCCGCCGCAGGTGGGGGCAGGATGCGTCTTCGGGCGCGAGGGTCTGACGAAGGAAGGACCCGGGTCCGGGGACTCACCGAGGACCCTGGCAGCATCGACTTCGCTGTGCCCATCATGCGGCTCCGCCGCGTGGCACGCCTCAACGGCAAGAAGAACACGGGAGTAACAACATGAACCGCAGTGAGCTGGTGGCCGCGCTGGCCGACCGCGCCGAGGTGACCCGCAAGGACGCCGACGCCGTGCTGGCCGCGTTCGCCGAGACCGTCGGCGAGGTCGTCGCCAAGGGCGACGAGAAGGTCACCATCCCTGGCTTCCTGACCTTCGAGCGCACCCACCGTGCCGCTCGCACCGCGCGCAACCCGCAGACCGGCGACCCCATCCAGATCCCGGCCGGCTACAGCGTGAAGGTCTCGGCGGGCTCCAAGCTCAAGGAAGCCGCGAAGGGCAAGTGATCTTGCCGTCGTACGCCACGGGACGGCGTACGAGGCCGTTCCCTGGGCGGGACGGCGTTCTCGGCCCGGTGACGCCTCCTGGGACGGCGTACGGGCCCAGCAAGGCCTAAGGGGCGGTCACCCGATGCGGGTGACCGCCCCTCGCGCGTGTGCGGATGCGTGGGTGCGACGCGTGTGTGCCCGCGGGCCACGGTCTCCCGGGGTTCCGCGGGCAGGGGTCAGGCCAGGGCCTTGCCCGGCAGCTCGACCTTCGCGCCCAGCTCGATGAGCTTCTCCATGAAGTTCTCGTAGCCGCGGTTGATCAGGTCGATGCCGTGGACCCGGGACGTGCCCTGGGCCGCCAGCGCCGCGATCAGATACGAGAAGCCGCCGCGCAGGTCGGGAATGACCAGGTCGGCGCCCTGGAGCCGGGTCGGGCCCGAAACCACCGCGGAGTGCAGGAAGTTGCGCTGGCCGAAGCGGCAGTCGGAGCCGCCGAGGCACTCGCGGTAGAGCTGGATGTGCGCGCCCATCTGGTTCAGCGCGGAGGTGAAGCCGAGGCGGGACTCGTAGACCGTCTCGTGGATGATCGACAGACCCGTGGCCTGCGTCAGCGCGACGACCAGCGGCTGCTGCCAGTCCGTCTGGAAGCCCGGGTGCACGTCCGTCTCCAGCGCGATGGACTTCAGCTGGCCGCCGGGGTGCCAGAAGCGGATGCCCTCGTCGTCGATCTCGAAGGCGCCACCCACCTTCCGGTAGGTGTTCAGGAACGTCATCATCGACCGCTGCTGCGCGCCGCGGACGTAGATGTTGCCCTCGGTCGCCAGCGCCGCCGACGCCCAGGACGCGGCCTCCAGCCGGTCCGGGAGGGCGCGGTGGGCGTAGCCGCCCAGCTTGTCCACACCGGTGATGCGGATCGTGCGGTCGGTGTCCATCGCGATGATCGCGCCCATCTTCTGCAGCACGCAGATGAGGTCCTCGATCTCCGGCTCGACGGCCGCGTTGGACAGCTCGGTGACGCCCTCGGCGAGCACCGCCGTCAGCAGCACCTGCTCGGTGGCACCGACGGACGGGTACGGCAGCCGGATCTTGGTGCCGCGCAGACCCTTGGGCGCCTCCAGGTACTGGCCGTCCGCGCGCTTCTCGATGACCGCGCCGAACTGCCGCAGCACGTCGAAGTGGAAGTCGATGGGACGGCCGCCGATGTCACAGCCGCCGAGGCCCGGGATGAAGGCGTGGCCCAGGCGGTGCAGCAGCGGGCCGCAGAAGAGGATCGGGATGCGCGACGAGCCCGCGTGGGCATCGATGTCAGCGACGTTCGCGCTCTCGACGTGTGTCGGGTCGAGCAGCAGCTCACCCGGTTCCTCGCCCGGGCGCACCGTCACGCCGTGCAGTTGCAGCAGCCCGCGCACCACACGCACGTCGCGAATGTCGGGGACATTGCGCAGCCTGCTCGGCGCACTGCCCAGGAGAGCGGCGACCATGGCCTTCGGTACGAGGTTCTTCGCACCGCGGACACGGATTTCGCCCTCCAGCGGGGTGCCGCCGTGGACAAGGAGGACATCGTCGTTGACGGTCATGGATCTCGCGTTCCGTTGGGTGGGGCAGGGGCCGAAGACGTAAGAGTAATGGCCGTACACCCCCCTTCAGTAAGCCCGAGTACCTCCCAGACGCGTCATAGGTTTGCCACAACACGAGCGGTGCGTGAGCGGACGCACGCGGTGACCGCCGGGCGTGCGCCGGGGCCGCGTCCGTGAGCCCGGTGCCGCATTCACCCGCGTACCCGGATTGCCTCCCCATCCCGGGGCAAGATGCGGGATCATGTCTGGCATGACCGAGGTGTCCTCGCTCACAGGGCGGCTGCTCGTGGCCACGCCCGCCCTGGCGGACCCGAACTTCGACCGCGCTGTGGTGCTTCTCCTCGACCACGACGAGGAGGGCTCGCTCGGGGTGGTCCTCAACCGCCCCACACCCGTGGACGTGGGCGACATCCTGGAGGGCTGGGCGGATCTGGCGGGGGAGCCCGGGGTCGTCTTCCAGGGCGGACCCGTGTCGCTGGACTCGGCGCTCGGCGTCGCGGTCATCCCGGGCGGCGCCTCCGGGGAGCGGGCCCCGCTGGGCTGGCGGCGGGTGCACGGCGCGATCGGCCTGGTCGACCTGGAGGCCCCGCCCGAGCTGCTCGCCAAGGCGCTCGGCTCGCTGCGGATCTTCGCCGGCTACGCGGGCTGGGGACCGGGCCAGCTGGAGGACGAGCTCGTCGAAGGCGCCTGGTACGTCGTCGAGTCGGAGCCGGGCGATGTGTCGTCCCCGGCGCCGGAGCGACTGTGGCGGGAGGTGCTGCGCCGGCAGCGCAGCGAGCTGGCGATGGTGGCCACCTATCCGGACGACCCTACGCTCAACTGATGCGCGCGGGCTTCAGTACCCTTGCCGTATGAGCACTCTCGAGCCCGAGCGCGGTACCGGTACGGGGACCCTCGTAGAGCCGACGCCGCAGGTGTCGCACGGCGACGGTGACCACGAGCGCTTCGCCCACTACGTCCAGAAGGACAAGATCATGGCGAGCGCCCTCGACGGCACGCCCGTCGTGGCGCTGTGCGGCAAGGTGTGGGTACCGGGCCGCGACCCCAAGAAGTACCCGGTCTGCCCCATGTGCAAGGAGATCTACGAGTCCATGGGCAGCGGCGGCGACGAGGGCAAGGGCGGCGACAAGAAGTAGCCGGCCGGCTGCTCACCCGACGACGACCGCAGGGCCCCCGGGACGCGTGACGGCGCGTCCCGGGGGTCTTCATGTCCACGTCCGGGCGCGTCGGGGTTCGGAGACCCTCCGCCGGCCCGTCGTCCCGTCGCCCCGTCGTCCGGCTACACGTCACCCGTCGTCCGTCTGCCCGTCGTCCGTCTGCCCGTCGTCCGTCTGTCCGTCGTCCGGCGTTCCGCCTCCCTTCGTGCATCCCGCTTCCGTTCACGCCGCCTTGTCGATCAGGCTTCCCCCACCGGGACGGTGTGGCCGCCCGGGGTTCCGTGAAGGCCGCAAGGACGGAAGGGGCTGGACACGATGGGCTTCGAGGATCTGATCCCGGCACCGCGCAAGGGCGGGTGGGTGCCCCCGCGGGGGCTGTACGTGCTCGACGAGGAGACGGTGCTGCGCGCGGAGCCCGGCACCGAGCGCGTCGCGCACTGGATGCGCGACGTCCTGGGCGCGGCCACCGGGCTGCCCTTCCGGGAGGGGAGCGGGGACCACGGCATCGTGCTGCGCGTCGACCCGGGGATGGAGCCCGAGGCGTACCGCATCGTCGTCGACGGCTACGCCGTCCGTCTCGACGGCGGCAGCGCGGCAGGCGTCTTCTGGGCAGCGCAGACCTTCCGTCAGCTGCTGGGGCCGGAGGCCTTCCGGCGGGCGCCGCTCGACCCGTCACGCCGTGAGTGGGACGTGCCCGGGGTGGTCGTCGAGGACGCGCCCCGCTTCGCCTGGCGCGGCCTCCTGCTCGACGTGGCCCGGCATTTCACACCCAAGGACGGCGTACTGCGCTGTCTGGATCTGATGGCCGCCCACAAGCTGAACGTCCTGCATCTGCATCTCACGGACGACCAGGGCTGGCGGCTGGAGATCAAGCGCCACCCGAAGCTCACCGAGGTGGGCTCCTGGCGGTCCCGCACGCGCTTCGGCCACCGGGCCTCGCCGCTGTGGGAGGAGAAGCCGCACGGCGGCTTCTACACGCAGGACGACATCCGCGAGATCGTCGCGTACGCGGCCGCGCGGCACATCACCGTCGTCCCCGAGATCGACATACCCGGGCACAGTCAGGCGGCCGTCGCCGCGTATCCCGAACTCGGCAACACGGACGTCGTCGACACGGCCTCCCTCTCGGTCTGGGACGACTGGGGTATCTCGGCCAACGTACTCGCCCCCACCGACACCACTCTGCGGTTCTACGAAGGGGTGTTCGAGGAAGTTCTGGAACTGTTTCCCTCGACGTTCATTCACATCGGCGGCGACGAGTGCCCCAAGGACCAGTGGCGGCGCTCCGCGGCAGCCCAGGCGCGCATCAAGGAACTCGGGCTCGACGGCGAGGACGGACTGCAGGCGTGGTTCATCCGGCACTTCGACACCTGGCTGACCGCCCGCGGCCGCCGGCTCATCGGCTGGGACGAGATCCTTCAGGGCGGCCTCGCGGAAGGTGCCGCCGTGTCCTCCTGGCGCGGATACGCGGGCGGCGTGACGGCCGCACGGGCCGGCCACGACGTGGTCATGTGCCCGGAGCAGCAGGTGTACCTGGACCACCGTCAGGACGGCGGCCCGGACGAGCCGGTGCCCATCGGGTATGTGCGCACCCTGGAGGACGTCTACCGGTTCGAGCCTGTTCCGCCGCAGCTCACCGGGGAGCAGGCGCGCCATGTGCTCGGCACCCAGGCCAACGTCTGGACCGAGGTGATGGAGGATCAGGCGCGCGTGGACTACCAGATGTTCCCGAGGCTCGCGGCGTTCGCCGAGGTCGCCTGGAGCGAACTGCCGGCGTCCGCGGAGCGCGACTTCGGTGACTTCGAGCGGCGGATGGCCGTCCACTACGGCCGGCTTGACGCTCTGGGGGTCGCGTATCGGCCGCCCGCGGGGCCCCTGCCGTGGCAGCGGCGGCCCGGAGTGCTCGGACGCCCGATCGAGGGTGCGCCCCCGAACGTGTGAGGCCGTCGTGGAGGCGCGGCACGGGCGCCGGGGGCCCTGGAAACGTGATCCCGCGTGGGAGAAGTCGCACCAGGGCCGCCGGAGAGCGGCGATCGGTACTCATCGGGGATGTCATGGCAAAACGGGTCATCTCCCTGGTGAGGGGGCGAATGCCTCCTAGCGGACCCCCGCGTCGGGGGCCGGGAAAGATGTGCCAGAGTTGCCACGTCCGGCCTGTCAGCACGTACCGTACGGCAACACAGGTGGGACCAGGTGGGGCAGCGGGAAGGGGCAGCCGGTTTGACCACGCACGCACCGCAGGCGGCGCAGGCCGTGACGCTGCCCGCCTCGCTGGACGAGGCCGTGGCGGTCCTTGCCGCCATGCCGGCCGCCGTCCCCGTGGCGGGTGGCACCGATCTGATGGCCGCGGTGAACTCCGGCCAGCTGCGGCCCGCCGCGCTGGTCGGTCTCGGCCGCATCAGCGAGATCCGCGGCTGGCAGTACCAGGACGGCCACGCGCTGCTCGGCGCCGGCCTCACCCACGCGCGTATGGGCCGCCCCGACTTCGCGGCCCTCATCCCCGCCCTCGCGGCGGCCTCGCGCGCCGCCGGGCCACCGCACATCCGCAACGCGGGCACCCTGGGCGGCAACATCGCCTCGGCCGCCCCCACGGGGGACGCGCTCCCGGTGCTGGCCGCCCTGGAGGCCACGCTGATCATCGCGGGCCCCGAGGGAGCCCGCCGCGAGATCCCGGTCTCGCATCTGCTCGCCGGAGTGGAGCCGCTGCGCGCCGGCGAACTCATCGGCTACGTGCGCGTACCGCTGCTGCACGCCCCCCAGGTCTTCCTGAAGGCGACCGGGCGCACCGGCCCCGGGCGGGCCGTCGCCTCGGTGGCGCTCGTCCTCGACCCGGCCCGGCGCGGTGTGCGCTGCGCGGTGGGCGCCATAGCGCCCGTGCCGCTGCGCCCCCTGGAGGCCGAGCACTGGGTCGCCCAGCTCATCGACTGGGACAACAACCGCGCGATCGTCCCGGAGGCGCTCGCCGCCTTCGGGGAGTATGTCGCCGCGGCCTGTATCCCCGACCCGGCCCCGGCGGAGGACGGCACCGTGCAGCAGCTTCCACCCGCCGTACTGCACCTGCGGCGCACCGTCGCCGCGCTGGCCCGACGAGCACTGGGGAGGGCACTGTCGTGACCGACGACCGGCACCCGGAGGAGACCCCGCAGGGGGGCACCCACGGTTCTTGGGAGCGACTGCCACAGGGCGACTACGACGACGGGGCCACCGCCTTCGTCCAGCTCCCCGAGGGAGGGATCGACGCCCTCCTCGCCGCCCACAGCCCGCTGGCCGCGCCGGGCCACGGCTATGTGCCGCCGACGTTCGACCCGGCCGCCGCCGAGGGCACCGACCAGGCGGCCCCGGGGACCTGGGCCGCGCCCGCGGAGGGCGCCCACTGGCCCGACCCGAACCGGACCGCCCCGCACGGCACGGGAGACCAGTTCCCGCACCACTCCGGAGCCACCGGGCAGTGGAGCTTCCAGGAGACCGCGGCCGCCCAGGAGCACCCCGCGCCCGGGCACGACGTCACCGGTGAGTGGTCGATCCCGGTGGCGGGCGGCGATCTGCCGGACGAGTCGGGCGAGTTCAGCACGTCGGCCCTGGTCGAGCAGTGGGGCGGCACCCCGCCCGCGACGCTCCCGGGCGGCGCGCCCGCGCCCTGGGCGACGGGCACGGCCGGGCAGCCTTGGTCCGACGGGACGCACACCGGCGCCGACGAGTCGGCCGGGCCGGCCGCGCAGACGCCCGGCGCGGACCCTGGAGAGCCCTCCGGCGGGCCGTACGGGGACACGGGGGCCGCTGTTGCTCCCGAGGCCTCCGAGGCCGCCCACGAGCCGCAGGCGCCCGCCGACGGGCCCGACGGGCCGGACGGGGACGCCCCCACCGCGGACGCCGCACCGGCCGAGGCCGGGGAGCAGGACCCCGAACCGCCACCGGCCCCGCACGACGAGCACCCCCTCGTCTCGTACGTCCTGCGGGTGAACGACTCCGACCGGCCCGTCACCGACGCATGGATCGGGGAGTCGCTGCTGTACGTGCTGCGCGAGCGGCTCGGTCTCGCCGGCGCCAAGGACGGCTGCTCGCAGGGCGAGTGCGGTGCCTGCAACGTCCAGGTCGACGGACGGCTCGTCGCCTCCTGTCTGGTGCCCGCCGTCACCGCGGCGGGCAGCGAGGTCCGCACGGTCGAGGGCCTCGCCGCCGACGGCCAGCCCTCGGACGTGCAGCGGGCGCTCGCCCGGTGCGGGGCCGTGCAGTGCGGCTTCTGCATCCCGGGCATGGCGATGACCGTGCACGACCTGCTGGAGGGCAACCCCGCGCCGACCGAACTGGAGGCCCGCCAGGCCCTGTGCGGCAATCTGTGCCGCTGCTCCGGCTACCGGGGCGTCCTGGAGGCCGTCAAGGAGGTCGTCGCCGAACGCCGGGCGCACGCCGAGGCCGAGTCGGCACCGGACGCGGACGAGCCCCGGATCCCGCACCAGGCCGGGCCCGGGGCCGGCGGCGTCCACCCCTCCGCGTTCGACGGCGCGGGCCCGCACGACCACCCGTACGGCCAGGACGGAGGCCAGGCGTGAGCAACGAAGCCGCCACCGCGACCACCGCGGCGGCCGCACCCGCCCCCGAGGCACTGGCGCACGGCCTGGGCGCCTCCCTGCCGTCGACCGACGCCCGTGCCAAGACCGAGGGCACCTTCCCGTACGCGGCCGACCTGTGGGCCGAGGGCCTGCTGTGGGCGGCCGTACTGCGCTCGCCGCACCCGCACGCGCGCATCCTGTCCATCGATGTCAGCCACGCGCGCGAGATGCCCGGCGTGCGGGCCGTCGTGACCCACGAGGACGTGCCCGGCAGCGCGTTCCACGGCCGGGGCACGGCCGACCGCCCGGTGTTCGCCTCCGAGGTCGTACGCCACCACGGGGAGCCCATCGCGGCCGTCGCCGCCGACCACCCCGACACCGCGCGCATGGCCGCCGCCGCGGTCATCGTCGAGTACGAGGTGCTCGACCCGGTCACCGACCCGGAGCAGGCCTTCGAGGCGGAGCCGCTGCACCCCGACGGCAACCTCATCCGGCACATCCCGCTGCGCCACGGCGACCCGGACGCGATGGGCGAGGTCGTCGTGGAGGGCCTGTACCGCATCGGCCGCCAGGACCCCGCCCCGATCGGCGCGGAGGCCGGTCTCGCGGTGCCCCGGCCCGACGGCGGGGTCGAGCTGTACATCGCCTCCACCGACCCGCACGCCGACCGCGACCGCGCCGCCGCGGTCTACGGCCTGGAGCCGGAGCGGGTGAAGGTCGTCGTCACCGGGGTGCCCGGCGCCACCGCCGACCGCGAGGACCAGAGCTTCCAGCTCCCGCTCGGCCTGCTGGCCCTGAGAACCGGCTGCCCGGTGAAGCTCGCCGCGACCCGCGAGGAGTCGTTCCTCGGCCACTCCCACCGCCATCCCACCCTCCTGCGCTACCGCCACCACGCGGACGCCGAGGGCAGGCTGGTGAAGGTCGAGGCACAGATCCTGCTGGACGCGGGCGCGTACGCGGACACCTCCTCGGAGTCGCTGGCCGCCGCGGTGTCCTTCGCCTGTGGCCCCTATGTCGTCCCGAACGCCTTCATCGAGGGCTGGGCCGTACGCACCAACAACCCGCCGTCGGGCCATGTGCGCGGCGAGGGCGCGATGCAGGTGTGCGCCGCCTACGAGGCGCAGATGGACAAGCTCGCCAAGAAGCTCGGCGCCAACCCGGCGGAGCTGCGGCTGCTCAACGTCATGGCGACGGGTGACGTCCTGCCGACGGGCCAGACGGTCACCTGCCCGGCGCCGGTGGCCGAACTGCTGGAGGCGGTACGGGACCACCCGCTGCCGGCGCTCCCCAAGGACACTCCCGAGGAGGACTGGCTGCTGCCGGGCGGCCCCGAGGGCGCGGGCGAACCCGGCGCGGTGCGCCGCGGTGTCGGCTACGGCCTCGGCATGGTGCACATGCTCGGCGCGGAGGGCGCCGACGAGGTGTCCACGGCGACCGTGAAGGTCCACGACGGCGTCGCGACGGTGCTGTGCTCGGCCGTCGAGACCGGTCAGGGCTTCACCGTGCTCGCCCGGCAGATCGTCCAGGAGACCCTGGGCATCGACGAGGTCCACGTGGCCCCGGTCGACACGGACCAGCCGCCCGCCGGAGCCGGCTGCCGCGGCCGCCACACCTGGGTGTCCGGCGGCGCGGTGGAACGTGCCGCCAAGATGGTCCGCACCCAGCTGCTGCAACCCCTGGCGCACAAGTTCGGCATGTCCACCGAACTGCTCCAGATCACCGACGGCAAGATCACCTCGTACGACGGCGTGCTGTCGACCACGGTCACCGAGGCGATGGACGGCAAGGAACTGTGGGCCACGGCGCAGTGCCGCCCGCACCCGACGGAGCCGCTGGACGAGACGGGCCAGGGCGACGCCTTCGTGGGGCTCGCGTTCTGCGCGATCCGCGCGGTGGTGGACGTGGACATCGAGATCGGCTCGGTACGGGTGGTGGAACTGGCCCTCGCCCAGGACGTGGGCCGGGTGCTGAACCCGGCTCAGCTCGCCGCGCGCGTGGAGGCCGGTGTCACCCAGGGCGTGGGCATCGCGCTCACCGAGAACCTGCGCACGGCCCGCGGTCTGATCCGGCACCCCGACCTGACGGGCTACTCCCTTCCCACGGCACTGGACGCCCCCGACATCCGGATCGTCAAGCTGGTCGAGGAACGCGACGTGGTCGCGCCGTTCGGCGCCAAGTCGGTCAGCGCGGTGCCCGTGGTGACGTCCCCGGCGGCGATCGCCGCCGCGGTGCGCGCGGCGACGGGCCGTCCGGTCAACCGTCTGCCGATCCGGCCGCAGGCGGCGGTGGTCACGACCCAGTGAAGGCCGCCCGGCCGCTCCGGCTGACGCCCTCCTGACCTGGCGATCTCCTTCGCCCCGGGCGTTGTCAGTGGGGCGGCGTAGGGTTCTTCGCGTTGGGGGAGAGCCGCCCGGCGGGAGCCTGTGTCCTGCCCGCGGACGCCCTGGGCACGACGCACGCGGGGGAAGCAATGGGCACGACCGAAGCCGGTGGCGTGATCACGCTGACCGAGGCGGACCTGCATCCGTGTGTGACGCGCACGGGGAGGCGCCACCAGCTGACCGGAGCCCCGCCCGCGCAGCCCGTGCTGTGCGGGGTCGCCGAGCTGGTCGACGCCGCGGAGAAGCTGGTCGCGGAACTGCGCGACCAGTTGGTCAAAGGGGTGCTGCGCACCCTCGACCGTGAACTGGAGCGGCTGTTGCTCGACGGCGCCACGGGCCGGGTCTCCACGACGCCCGCGTTCCCGGGCCACCCGGGTCTGGTGGATCTCTCCCCGCTCGCCGGTGAGGACCCCGCGTCCCACCGGCGGACGACCGCGCTGATCCGCCCGCCGGCCCGGATCGCGCGGCCCGGCGCGGGGCTCCGACTGGACCTTCCGCCGCGTCTGCTGGACGAGGAGTTCGGCTCCGCCGCGATCATGCGCTTCGAGGACATCGACTTCCCCCGCACACTCACGCACGAGCCGACCCGCCGCTTCCTGAGCGAGACAGGCCTGCCGGAGCACGGGACTTGGTACGAGCTGGACATGGACGTGCCCCTGCAGACCCTGGCCGAGTACTGCGCGGAGGAGAGCGGCATCCCCGCGGACCGGCTCCCCGAGAGTGCGGACCGCCTGATACGCCTCGGTCGTCTGCTGGAGGACCCGAGCCTGGTCGTCGACGGAGCCACCGGAGAGCTGCTGTGCTGGAGCGAGCCCGACGCGACCCTGCGTCCCCTGAACGCTGACGTCTCCACCCTGGCGTTCACGGTCTGGCTGGTGCACCGCGAGAAGACACTCGACACGAAGCCCGACGTCGTGACCCAGTACGGCTAGTGCGGTCGCAGCACCAGAGGCAGCCGGCCGTACAGGCTGCGCCCTCGGCCTTTCCTCAGCAGGGATGATCAACTCGTTGGGCGCCCTCTACGCCCGACCGATGCACGTGAATCGAAGGAGTGGATATGTCTCAGCGCCAGAGCGGCACCGTCAAGTGGTTCAACGAAGAGAAGGGGTTCGGCTTCATCACCCCGGAAAGCGGCCCCGACCTCTTCGTGCACTTCAGGGCGATCCAGGGTCCAGGATTCAAGAGCCTCAAGGAAGGCCAGAAGGTGACCTTCATCGCGGTGCAGGGCCAGAAGGGCATGCAGGCGGACGAGGTCATCGCGGAGGAATAGGCCGCCGCGCCAATGGTGTGGCGGAGCGCACCCCCGGTCCAAAGCCGAGTCGGCTCCGGACCGACGCCGCCCCAGGACAATCCGCCGATCTGCCCGGCTTCCCGAGGGAGCGAATTCCCCTGAGGGCAGATATCCCGTCCCTTAGAGGAATTTCTCGATTGGCCCACCGTCGAGGGGGGACAGTTTCCCGCGATACCGTTCGCACGCACTCCGGAAGGATTCGCGAAGATGAAGGTAAAGCGTTGGGTCAGCCTGGTCGGGATAGTCGCAGCGCTGATTGTGGGAGGTGTGGGGGCCGTCAGTTCCGCAGTTGCCGCGCCTCGGTCGGCGCCGTCCTCCGTCGCGCATCCGGACACCTTCTGCCCGACCGCGTGTGGCTGGTGACGCAGACCGCCGGCTCCCTGCTTCGGTAGAGGGGGACAAGCGTTCAGGTGTGCAGTGGGAGGTCACCTCCCCCCGCTGCACACCCTGCCCGGCTCGGCCCACGAGGTTCGCCCCAGAGGCCCTGTCGGTGCGGTTCCCGCCCCTTCGTTCTGCCTGGCCAGGCACTGGAGACCGTGGCGGGAATCGAACCCGCGTAACTCGCTTTGCAGGTTTGTCCGGGCCGCTCAAGGCGCGATCCGCGATCGTTCATCGACGTTCAGCCCCGTGCGGATGCTGTGTCCGGCGGCTGGGTCGAACGGCGTTGAACGGCCGCGTACGGCGATGAATGAGACGGGAACTGAGACGGGCGCCACCTTCCCTCAGAATCGATGTCGGTGCAGGCCGAGGGAGTAACGACACAACGGCCATGCGCCGCTTACCGCCTCGGCAGACTGTCTTTGGGTGCGTACTTCATCTACTTCTGGCCCATCTACACGGGCACCGCCATCCCGATCGACTCCTGGCGCTCGCGGATGTGGCTGGACACCTGGATGTAGCTGGACGGACACACGACGAGGGCGCGGCAGTCGGCCGCGCCCTCGTGGTCGTTGTTGGTCGTCAGCGGTTGCCGTTGGCCACCCTCGGACGGCCCGGAGGCGGCCCGGAGACGGCCCGGTTCCGGCGACACGGCAGATTTCAGCGGGCTGGCACCGTTCGGCCTGAGCAGGCCCCTTTCTCGTTCGTGGCTCCATCGGGGGACACCTGGGGGCCCGAGATGTCCCGCCCCAAGTGATTGAGTTGCGGGCCGTCCCAGACTGTGTGCCGTCCGTGCGCTCGCTTGCACTTCATGCTGCGTTTGGGTGACGAGTGGAGCCGGTGCACCGAGATGGTGGTTGCTCTGCGATGTGCCATCCCTTCAGGGCGACGGTACTGCCGTCATCGCCAAGCGGGGCTGCTTGGCGAGAGAGGGCGGGTTGGTATGGAGATTGAGCCGGCGGATGCGGTGGCAGCGTTGCGGGATGAGCTGCTGGAGGCCGCGGCGCGGGGTGCAGGACAGTCTCCGACCTCGCCGTGGCCATCGGGATGCGGGACAGCGTCGTGTCGCAGGCGCCGCGTCTGCTGCGGACGGCAGGCATCGTCCAGCGCGAGAAGGATGGCCGGATCGTGCGCTACCGGCTCGTCGACGGCCAGATCTCCGCTTTGCTGGAACACTGCACGTCACGCGATACGACCGCCGTCGCCACACTGTCAGGAGGAGCAAGTGGCACAGGACGACAGTGAGGATCCGCAGCTGCGAGCGATTGCAGCCGGCCTTGGGCAGGACTACCCGAGGTTGCACGCCAAGTTGGCCCGGTCCGGCCTGCTGTTCGTGGCTGCCCGGCTGACGATCGCAGTCGGCGGTCTGGCGCTGGCCGCTGTGCTGCTGTTGGAGATGAACGGGCTGGGCATCGGAGCCACCTACTTCGCCGTCATCCTGATGATCATTGGTGTGACCGAGACGGCCCGGCGAGCCATTCAGCTGGTCGGCTTGATAAAGGGCCACCGAAGGTCTCGGTGACGTCGTCTGCAGATCTGTCGCCACAGAGCAGAAGCGGCAACGGTCCATTCAGACTTACCTGCCCAACTCTGCATCAACCACGCGCCAAATAATTGAGAAGACGGTAAGAGGTGCGGGTCCCATAAATGCTGGACAGGTGTGCGACTCCTGACCTAGTGTTGTTAGGCAGGCTTTCCTGACGGGGGTTTTCGTGCTTTCTGGTTCGACCAACCAGTTCGAAGTTTCTTTCACGTTCAGGGCCGGGTGGTGTCGCCTTGCGCTGCGCGTAGGCGCAGAAGCGGCTGTCTATCGGGCGACATCCATCGAAGACGACTTCTTCTCCGACCTCGTCGAGGCAGTGGCACACATCGCCTCGGGCAGAATCGTGGCGTCAGTCCTGTGGGGTGACGAACCGGGGGGAGTGTTCCTCGATATCGCACGGTCGGGGCCTGACCACGCCTCTATCGCCGTGCACCAACTCGGCCTCCCCGACTGGCTCACGCCGGCCGACCCGCCCTGGGCGCCAGTACGCGGAGACGCTCTCGTCATGGCCAGGATTCCGGTGGTGACGTTCCTGACCGCGTTCGCAGAAGCCTTTTCTGCTGTCCAGGAGTCGGCGCCAGAAGGACGGATTCCGGGCTGGGGCGGAGACTTTCCAGCCGCACCTTTCGCCGCCCTACGGCGCGAAATGGACAAGCGTCACTCCTCCTAGGGACGTCTGCGCTCCTGGTCCATCCACACATGCATGAGGGGGAACTTTTTCGTGCGCTCATTCAAGCGCTTTACCATCGCCGCGTTTGCCGCGGCGGCACTGACCATGTCGCTGACCGGTGTATCCGCCGCCGCGGTCGACGGACCGCGCCAGACCGACCCGCCCGGCGGTGCCACCCCGTGGAGCGACTGCTTCTACGGCCATCCACTCCCGTCCAAGAACGCTTACGTCAACAGCTTCGCCAACGACCACCTGCGCATCGGTGTGGTCCTGCGGTGCGGCGTCCACGACAGTGACAATGCCGACGGGTGGGGTGTGCGGCACATCAAGGACGGCCACGGCTTCGACGAGTACACCGAGTACTGCATCCAGTTGATCGTGGGGAAGACGGGATCCCTGACCCCCGGTTCCGGCCCACGCAACCAAGCGTTCAAGTACAGCGCGCACGGCATGACCGGCACCGTCATCTACAACGTCGACACGAAGAACATCGTCACGGCCTACACCTCGGGGACCCGCGGGAGCGGCGACTGGGACGGGTGCGTTTCGCGGTTCAGCTGACAGTGAACGAAAGAGGAGGTTTCCGTGCGTAAGCACTTCAGTTTCGGCCTCGGGATCACGTTGGCCGCAGCGTCCCTGTTTCTGGCAGCACCCGCCAATGCCGCGGTAGCGAACGAGGCATCCCCCGCCAACCCCCAAACAGCACACGGGTGTACCACTAACGACGACGACTCCAAGACATCCTGCATCGACGTCGAAGGCCACAAGCTGACCGTCGACCGAGTGACCGCTGACGAGTACTACGGTGGCGGCGGCCATCACTGTGCCACCCCCCGGCTCTACGCCAACGGCTCCCTGTTCGCGACGGGCCCCAAACGATGCGCGACCTTCAGCGTGCAATGGACCTTCCCGATCAACGAAGGGTTCAGTAACCACACCCAGTTGTGCACTTCGTGGAGCGACGAACCAGGTCTGCGCCCCTGCGAGACCGTCCACGACTGAACCCCCTGCCTGAACAAAGTGCCCGTCGGCTCCGGCTCATCCGTGTGGCTGGACCGGAGCCGACACGGTCTGCGAGTCAGGCCCTCCACCGACACCAAGCCCGGCGAGATGCCCACGGCCGCTGCCAAGACGCTGGCATGTCTGCTGCTGTTGGCGTACGCCGAGGATGCCTCCAACCATGGTCACGCGGCGAATCACGTACATTCTCGCCAAAGTGATGTAAGTCACCCACCGGGGCCTTCGGGCGTGGGCGTGACGCCTGCACATACACAGACTTCCATGTGCAGGTCTGCTGTCTGCACATGGAGGCCCATGCGGAGCGGCGGAGTGCCGCTACTTGGTGCAGACGGTGTGCGGCTTGACCCAGACCT
>NZ_JBIAXT010000034.1:0-101030 GCF_042896945.1 Streptomyces sp. NPDC001222 | reverse complement strand
ACAACGCCCCCACACGCTCCGCCGACGCCTGCACCGCCACCATCGCCCCACCCGACGGCAACCCCTGCATCAACCCCGCCCGCGCCGACACCAACGCCACCGCATCCGACAAACCCATCACCCCAGCCACATGCGCCGCCGTGATCTCCCCCACCGAATGCCCCGCCACCACCGACGGCCGCACACCCCACGACTCCAACAACCGGAACAACGCCAACTCGAACGCAAACAAAGCCGGCTGCGCAAACTCCGTACGCTCCAACCCCCGCCCCGAAGCAATCACCCCCGCCAACCCCGACGAAAACCGCCCACACACATCCCGGAACACCTCCCCGAACACCGGAAACACCGCCGCCAAACCACCACCCATCCCCGCCCACTGCGCCCCCTGACCCGAAAACACCATCCCCAACCGACGGTCGGCGGAGGCGAGTTCAGGGGTGAGGCGCGCGAGTTGCTCGACGGCGTCGGCGGATGTGCGAGCGGCGATCGCCGTCCGGTACGGCAACGGTGACCGGGACGTGGTGAGGGAGTACGCGACGTCCAGCGGGTCCGCGGTGCCGTCGCGCAGTAGGGCCGACAGGCGTTCGACCTGGCCGTGCAGGGCGGTGGCCGAGTCGGCGGACACGACGAACGGCAGGACGGGCGGGACGGCCCGCTCCGGCGCAGGCGCGGGCTGAGGCTCGGGCGTGGACGCGGGCGCCTCCTCGAGAATCACATGGGCGTTCGTTCCGCTGATGCCGAACGACGACACACCCGCCCGACGCACCCGACCGGGAGTACGCGGCCACGGCCGGGAGCGGTCGAGCAGCCGTACGCCACCGGAGTCCCAGTCGACCTCGGGTGTCGGCTCGTCGGCGTGCAGTGAGCGGGGCATCCGCTCATAGCGCATGGCCTGTACGGTCTTGATGATGCCCGCGACGCCGGCGGCGGCCTGGGTGTGGCCGATGTTGGACTTCAGGGAGCCGAGCCACACCGGGCCGTTCTCTGCCCGCTCCTGGCCGTAGGTCGCCAGCAGTGCCTGTGCCTCGATGGGGTCACCGAGCCGGGTGCCGGTCCCGTGTCCCTCCACCACGTCCACATCCGAGCCCGACAGGCCTGCGTCGGCCCACGCCGCGCGGATCACCCGCTCCTGCGCCAACCCCGAGGGCGCCGTCAGCCCGTTGGAAGCACCGTCCGAGTTCACGGCCGAGCCCCGCACGAGACCCAGCACCGTGTGCCCCAGTCGGCGGGCGTCCGACAACCGCTCCACCAGCAGCATCCCGACGCCCTCCGACCAGCCGGTGCCGTCCGCGCCCGCGCCGAACGACTTGCACCGCCCGTCCGCCGCCAGGCCCTGCTGTCGGGAGAACTCGACGAACGTGGTCGGGGTGGCCATCACGCTGACCCCACCGGCGAGTGCCATCGCGCATTCACCGTTCCGCAGCGCACGGACCGCCAGATGCAGGGCGACCAGCGACGAGGAGCACGCGGTGTCCACGGTGATCGCCGGACCGTGAAGACCGAATGTGTACGCGATGCGGCCTGAGGCCACACTGCCCGCGGCGCCGGTCATCAGATAGCCCTCCACCCCTTCCGGAAGGGACTGGGCGCGGGCGGCGTAGTCGTGGTAGGCGACGCCCATGAACACACCGGTGCGGCTCTCCCGGACGTCGGAGATCGGGATGCCGGCGCGTTCCCATGTCTCCCACGCCACTTCGAGAAGCAGCCGCTGCTGGGGATCCATGGCGAGAGCCTCGCGGGGGCTGATGCCGAACAGGGCGGCGTCGAACTTCCCCGCGTCGTACAGGAATCCGCCGCGGCGAGTGGCCGAGCGGCCGGTCGCGGACGGGTCCGGGTCGAAGAGTCGGGCGGTGTCCCAGCCGCGGTCGTCGGGGAAGTCACCGATCGCGTCGGCCTCGTCGGCGACGAGACGCCAGAGGCCCTCGGGGTCGGCCACCTCACCGGGGAAGCGGCCGGCCATCGCGACGATGGCGATCGGGTCGTCGCCGACGGCTTGGGGTTCCCCGGCCATCGGTGTCTCGGCCACCGCGGCGGAAGCGCCACCGAGGACACGGTCGCGCAGATGGGCGGCGAGGGCCGCGGGGGTCGGGTAGTCGAACAGTACGGTGGCGGGCAGGGCCAGGCCGGTCGCGGCCCGCAGCCGGTTGCGCAGTTCCACAACGGTGAGCGAGTCGAAGCCCGACTCGCGGAACGCGCGGTCGGTGGGGATCGAGTCCCGCTCGGCCGCGTCGTGGCCGAGGGCGGTTGCCGCGTGCGCGAGGATCAGGTCCAGCAGATGACGGTCCTGGTCCGGCCGGGACAGCCCGGCCAGTCGTGCGGCCAGCCCGTTCTCCGCGACGGCCGCGCCTGCGACGGCACGGACCGGTGTGCGGACGAGTCCGCGCAGCAGCGGGGGAAGGTCGTTCTCCCGTGCCCGGCGGCGCAGCGCCGTGAGGTCGAGGTGGGCGGGCAGCAGCAGGGACCGCTCGCCGCCGAGTGCCGCGGTCAACAGTGCGAGGCCGTCCGTGGTGGACATCGGGGCCAGGCCGGTGCGGCGCAGCCGCGCGATGTCGGCCTCGGCAAGGCTGCCCAGTCCGCTGGTGCGCTCCCACAGCCCCCACGCCAGTGACAGACCCGGCAGTCCCTGGGCACGGCGGCGGTACGCGAGGGCGTCCAGGAAGGTGTTCGCGGCGGCGTACGCCGACTGGGCCGGGGTGCCGAGCACGCCCACGGCGGAGGAGAAGAGCACGAACGCCGACAGCGGCAGATCGCGGGTCAGCTCGTCCAGGTGGACCGCGCCGTCGACCTTGGGGCGCAGTACCGCGTCCAGGCGCTCGGGGGTCATCTCCTCCAGCGGGCCGTCGTCGATCGCGCCCGCCAAGTGGAAGACGGCCGTCAGCGGGTGCTCGGGCGCGATGTCGGTGAGCAGCGTGGCGACTTCGGTGCGGTCGGCCACGTCGCAGGCACGGACGCGGACGTCGGCGCCCGCCGCGGCGAGTTCGGCGGTCAGCTCGGCGGCGCCGGGGGTGTCCGCGCCCCGCCGCCCGGTGAGGATCAGATGCCGGGTCCCGGTGGCGACGAGGTGGCGGGCCAGATCGCCGCCGAGGGCGCCGAGGCCGCCGGTGACCAGGACCGTGCCGTCCGGGTCGATGACGGTCGGGGCGGAGCCGGCCGCCCGGACCAACCGCGGTACGAGGAGGTCGCCGTCGCGGATCGCGGCCTGCCCCTCGCCGGCCGCCGCGGCGCGCGCGGCTGTGCGGCGGACGGCGGCCTCGTCGGCGGTGGCGTCGGCGTCCAGCAGCAGGAACCGGTCCGGGTGTTCCGCCTGCGCGGACCGCACCAGGCCCCAGACGGCGCCCTGGGCCACGTCCATGACGTCGCTGTCGTCGCGGACCGCGACGGCGCCGCGGGTGAGCACGACCAGCCGGGCCGACGGGGAGTGCTCCTCGGCGAGCCAGGTGTGCAGGGATGCCAGGACCCGGGCCGCCGTGGCGCGGGCGAGCGCCGCCGTGTCTCCGTCGGCCGATGCCACGGTCAGCAGCGTGAGTTCGGTGTCGGCGGCCGTCCCGGCCGGCAGCCGCTGCCAGTCCAGTCGGAACAGCTCGCCACCGCCCGTCGGTCCGGCCGCCAGGTCCGCCGCGGAGACCGGCCGCAGCAGCAGGGACGCCACGCTCGCCACGGGGGCGCCGGCTGGGTCGGTCGCGGTAACGCTCACCGCGTCGCCTCCCGCCGGGGCGACGTGCACCCGCAAGGTGGTGGCCCCGGCCGCCCACACGGACACGCCGGACCAGGCGAACGGCAACCGCAGCCGTCCCGCCCCGGCACCGGGGGTGCGCAGCAGCTCGGCGTGGAGCGCCGCGTCCAGCAGTGCGGGGTGCACGGCGTAGTGGCGGGCGTCGGCGTGGTGGACCTCGTCGAGGGCCACCTCGGCGTACATCTCGTCGCCTCGGCGCCAGGCGGCGCGCAGACCCCGGAACGCGGGACCGTACCCGTACCCGTCGGCCTCCCGGTCCGCGTAGAACGCGCTCACGTCGACCGGTTCGGCGCCGGGCGGCGGCCAGGCGGCGGGGGCCGCCGTGACGGTGGTGGTGTCCCTCGACAGCGATCCGGAAGCGTGCCGTGTCCAGGGCGCGTCTCCGTCGGTCGCGGGACGGGCGAACACGGCGACCTGCCGGGTGCCGTCGGCGTCGGGCGCGTCGACGGTGACCCGCAGTTGTGCCGCGGTGCCCTCGGGCAGCAGGAGCGGCCGTTCGACGGTCAGCTCCTCGATGCGGGCGCAGCCGACCTCGTCGCCGGCCCGGAGCGCCAGCTCGACGAAGCCGGTGCCGGGCAGCAGCGCGGTGCCGCCGACCGCGTGGTCCACGAGCCAGGCGGGTGCGCGCGGCGACAGCCGGCCCGTCAGCACGACCTGGTCGTCGTCGACCGCGGTGAGCACCGCACCGAGCAGCGGGTGGTCGGCCGGGGCGAGCCCCGCCGCCGCGACGTCGGCCGGACCGGTCCGGGACGCCAGCCAGTGCCGGCGCCGCTGGAACGGGTACGTGGGCAGGTCGACGCGGCGGGCGCCGGTGCCGTCGAGCGTCGCGTCCCAGTCCACGGGGACGCCTCGGACATGGGCTTCGGCGAGCGAGCGGAGGAAGCGTTCCCGGCCGCCCTCGTCGCGGCGCAACGTGCCCACCGCCGCCGGGTGGTGGCCGGCCTCGTCCGCGGTGTCCAGCAGCGCTGACAGGAGCAGCGGATGCGAGCTGCACTCGACGAACGCGCCGTGGCCGTCGCCGAGCAGCGCGAGCACGGCGCCCTGGAAGTCCACCGGCTCACGGGCGTTGCGGAACCAGTAGCCGTCGTCGAGGTCGCTTGCGTCGAGCACTCGCCGGGTCACCGTGGAGTAGAGGGGGATCCGCGGCTGGTGGTGGACGATCCCGGAGAGCAGATCGTGCAGGGGTTCGCGCAGCGGATCGACGAGGGCGCAGTGCGAGGCGCCGGCGCGCACCACGACGCGGGCGCGTATGCCGTCGGTCTTGCAGTCGGCGACGAAACGTTCGATCTCGTCCGGTTCCCCGGCGACGGTGACCGCGACGGGCCCGTTGACGACGGCGAGGTCGATGGGGGCATTCCGCTCGGCGATACGGCGACGCACGTCGTCGGCGGAGAGTTCGACCGCGGCCATCATCCCGCGGCCGGGCAACGCGTCGGCGAACAGACGGCTGCGACGCACCACGATCGTCGCCGCGTCCCGCAGTGTCACCGCCTCGGCGACGCAGGCGGCGGCCAGTTCACCCTGCGAGTGTCCGATGACCGCCGCGGGCCGCACCCCGTGCGCCTGCCACAGTGCGGCGAGGGACACCATGACGGAGAAGTTCACCGGCTGGGCCACATCGGTGCGTTCCCAGTCGGCGGCGCCCGGACGGCCGAGCACGGTGTCGAGCAGGGACCAGTCGACCAGCGGGTCGATCGCCTCCGCGCACTCGTGCAGCCGGGCGGCGAAGGCCGGGGCCTGCTCGTACAGGGCGGTGACCATGCCGGGCCACTGTGCGCCGTGTCCGGGGAAGACGAAGGCGATGCGGCCGGGGTCCTCGGCGGTGCCCTGCACCGCGGCCGCCGCCGGGGTGCCGGCGGCCAGCGCGCCGAGGGCGTCGGCCGAGCCCGCGCGGTCGGCGGCCACGACGACGGCGCGCTGTCGCAGCGCGGCACGCCCGTGGACCAGGGAGAACGCCACGTCGGCGGGGGCGAGTTCCGGATGCGCGTCCAGGTGCTCCCGCAGTCGTGCGGCCTGTTCGCCCAGCGCGTCCGGGGTCTTCGCCGACAGTGGCCAGGCCACCGGACCGGCCGGGGCCGCCCGGGGCGGCTCCGCGTCCGTCTCCGGCGGCGCCTCCTCCAGGATCAGATGGGCGTTGGTACCGCTGATGCCGAACGAGGACACACCCGCTCGTCGCGGCCTGCCGTCGGTGCGCGGCCAGTCGACCGCCTCGCTGAGCAGGCGGACCTTGCCCGAGCTCCAGTCGACGCTGGGGGTCGGCTCGTCGATGTGCAGGGTGCGCGGCAGCACGTCGTACCGCATCGCCATGACCATCTTGATCACGCCGGCCACACCGGCGGCGGACTGGGTGTGCCCGATGTTCGACTTGACCGAGCCGAGCCACAGCGGCCGGTCGCCGGGGCGGTCCTCGCCGTACGTCGCGAGCAGCGCCCGTGCCTCGATCGGGTCGCCCAGCCGGGTGCCGGTGCCGTGCGCCTCGACCGCGTCGACATCGGCGCCGGTCAGCCCGGCCGCGTGCAGGGCCCGGCGGATGACCCGGCGCTGTGCCGAACCGCTGGGTGCGGTGAGCCCGTTGGAGGCGCCGTCGGAGTTCATCGCCGAACCGCGGATCACGGCGAGCACCGGGTGGCCGTGGCGGCGCGCGTCGGAGAGCCGTTCCAGCAGCAGCATGCCGGCGCCCTCGGCCCAGCCGGTGCCGTCGGCGGCCGCGGCGAACGCCTTCGACCGGCCGTTGGGGGACAGCCCGCCGAGCCGGCTCAGTTCGGCGAACACACCAGGGGTCGGCATGACGGTCACTCCGCCCGCGAGCGCGAGCGAGCATTCGCCGCCGCGCAGTGCTCGCGCCGCCGAGTGCATGGCCACGAGCGATGCCGAGCAGGCGGTGTCCACGGTGACGGCCGGGCCGCGCAGACCCAGGACGTAGGCGATACGCCCGGAGGCGACGCTCGGAGTGGTGCCGGTGTAGAGGTAGCCGTCCGAGCCGTCGCTCGGTTCGCCCATCCGCGGCCCGTACTCCTGGAACGTGGCGCCGACGAACACACCGGTGTCGCTGTCGCGGACCGAGCCCGGGTCGATGCCCGAGCGTTCCAGGCACTCCCACGACGTCTCCAGCAGCAGCCGCTGCTGCGGGTCCAGCGCGGCGGCCTCGCGTGGGCTGATGCCGAAGAACCCGGCGTCGAAACCGGCCACATCGGTCAGGAAGCCGCCCTCGCGGACGTACGAGGAGCCGCGGCGCTCCGGATCGGGATCGTAGAGCCGGTCGACGTCCCAGCCTCGGTCGGAGGGGAACTCACCGATCGCGTCGACGCCGTCGGCCACGATCCGCCACAGGTCCTCCGGGGAGCGCACTCCGCCGGGGTAGCGGCAGGCCATGCCGACGATCGCGATGGGGTCGTCGGCGGCATCGGGCGCGGCCTCGGGCACCTCGTCGCCCGCGTCCGAGCCGGACCGCAGATACTCGGCGAGCCGACCGGGGGTGGGGTGGTCGAAGACCAGGGTGTCCGGCAGACTGCGGCCGGTCTCGGTGGCCAGTCGGGCGCACAGCTCCACGGCGGTGGCCGAGGTGAGGCCGAGATCACGGAATGCCCGATCGACCGGGATCTCGCCGGGCGTGTCGGAACCGAGGACGGCGGCGGTGTGCCGCCGCACCAGATCCAGCGGGTCCACGTCCGCCGGGGCCCCGGCCCGGGGGTCTACGGCGGGGGTGGCCGCCGCGGGGCCCGTCGCGACCGGTGTGGGCGGCGGCGTGGCGGCGGACCCGTCGGGCAGCCAGTGCCTACGGCGTCGGAACGCGTAGGTGGGCAGGGCGACACGGCCTCCGCCGCCGATCACCGCCGCCATGTCCACGTCGGCGCCGGCCACGTACAGGGCCGCCAGGGCCTCCACCACCGTCGTGGGCTCCGGACGGTCGGAGCGCATGGTGCTGAGGAAGCGGCGGCCGTCGGGAACACCGGACCTGGCCGCGGCGGCGAGTACCGCGTCCGGACCGAGCTCCAGGTATGTGGTGACCCCCGCCGCGTCCAGGCGCCGTACGCCGTCGAGGAACCGGACGCAGTCACGCACGTGCCGCACCCAGTACTCCGGATCGCACAGCTCGGCCGCGGTGGCGATGTCACCGGTGAGGTCGGAGACGACCGCCAGTCGGGGAGGCGCGTAGGACAAGGACCGGGCGACCGCCCTGAACTCGTCCAGCATCCCGGCCATCCGGTGCGAGTGGAACGCATGGCTGACCCGCAGTCGGCGGGTTCGGCGGCCCGCGGCTCGCCACCGGTCGGCAAGCTCGTCGACGACTTCGGCGTCGCCGGAGATCACCACGGCGCGCGGTCCGTTGACCGCGGCGACGCCCACCCGGTCCTCCAGACCGGCGAGCAACTCCCGGACCTCGTCCTCGCTCGCCTCGACGGCCGCCATCGCACCGCCCTCGGGCAGTGCCTGCATCAGCCTGCCTCGCGCGGTGACCAGGGCGCAGGCGTCCGGCAGCGTCAGCACCCCGGCGACATGGGCGGCCGACAGCTCGCCGATCGAGTGACCGAGCAGCAGAGCCGGGCGCACACCGAGGCCGGTGACGAACCGGTGGAGCGCGACCTCGACGGCGAACAGACCGGGCTGGGCGTACTCGGTGCGATGCACCAAGTCGGCCCCGGGCGAGCCGGGTTCGGCCCACAGCACATCACGCAGGGGCCGGTCCAGTACGGCGTCGAAGTGCGCGCACACGTCGTCGAAAGCGGCCGCGAAGGCAGGGTGAGCGGCATACAACTCGCGCCCCATGCCGAGCCGTTGCGCGCCCTGGCCGGTGAACAGGACCGCGACGTCGCCGGTACCGGGCTCGCCCTCGACGGTCCCGGCTCCCGGGGCCCCCTCGCCCAGCGCCTCGAGGCGGGTGAGCAGGGTGTCTTGGTCGTCGGCCACCACCACGGCACGCGCGGGAAACGCGGTGCGGGAGGCCAGGAGGGATGCCGCGAGGTCGGCCGGTCGCTCCTGCGGCCGGTCGCGCAGCCACCGGGCGAGGCGGCGGGCCTGGGCATGCAGAGCTGCCTTGTCGTGGCCGGACACCGTGTAGAGCAGCGGCAGCGTATGACCGGCCGGCGTAGAAACCTGGACGGCATCCTCGACGACCGGTGCGGGGGCGCTCTCCAGGACCAGGTGGCAGTTGGTGCCCCCCATGCCGAACGAGCTGACCCCGGCGACGAGAGGCGCGTCCGTCCGGGGCCACGGGCCCAGCCGGTCCTGCACCCGCAGTCGCCACTCGTCCATCCGGATACGCGGGTTCGGGCTACGGTAGTTGAGGCTCGCGGGGAGTTCGCCGGCCCGCAGCGCGAGCACCACCTTGAGCAGGCCGGTGATACCGGCGGCGGCCTCCAGATGGCCCACATTGGTCTTCACCGAGCCGACGAGCAGGGGCCGGTCGACGGGCCGTGACCGGCCGAGGGCCGCCCCGAGCGCCTCCGCCTCGACCGGGTCGCCCACCCGGGTGCCGGTGCCGTGCAACTCGACGTACTGGACGGCGGCCGGGTCGACGCCCGCCCGGTGGTACGCCGCCTCGATCACCTCGCGCTGCGCGTCCGGGTCCGGGGTGGTCAGATCCGGGCCCCCGCCGTCGTTGTTGACCGCGCCACCGCGGATCACGCAGCGGATCTCGTCGCCGTCGAGCAGGGCCCGGCGCAGTGGCTTGAGCACCACCACCGCACCGCCCTCACCGCGGACGTAGCCGTTGGCGCGGGCGTCGAAGGTCCAGCACTCGCCGTCCGGGGACAGGCCGCCGAACCGTTCGACACCGACGGTCGCCGCGCCGGTGAGGTTGAGCTGCACACCGCCCGCGAGCGCGACGTCGGACTCCCCCGACCGCAGGCTCTCGCAGGCCAGATGAACGGCGACCAGGGACGACGACTGGCCGGTGTCGACGGTCATGCTGGCGCCGCGCGCACCGAGCAGATAGGACAGCCGGTTGGCGATCAGGCCACGGTTGAGACCGGCCAGGGTATGTGGCGAGACGGCGTCCGGCCCGGCGTTCGCCGTGAGCCGGGCGTAGTCGTCGGCGATCGCACCGAGGAAGACGCCCAGCCGGGTGCCGCGTACGCGGTCCGGCACGATGCCCGCGTTCTCCAGTGACTCCCAGCCCAGTTCGAGCGCAAGGCGCTGCTGGGGGTCCATGGCGGCTGCCTCGCGCGGCGTGACGCCGAAGAAGTCGGCGTCGAACTCCTCGACCTGGTCGAGGAAGCCGCCCCGGCGCAGACGCACGGAGGCGTCGCGCCACCGGTCGGCGGGCGCCTCGGTGATCGAGCTCCGGCCGGCGCGCAGCAGCTGCCAGAAAGCGTCGGGGCCGGCCGCACCGGGCAACCGGCACGCCATTCCGACAACGGCCACGGGCTCCGGGGGACGGTGTTCCTCATGCATGTCTACGGCCACGACACCGACGTTAGGTGCGGCGAGCCACTGACCGGGAACTCGCGGGAATCCAGCCCGGATTTTGCCGCGAAGAACGGATGATTACCCGGCCGGTACTAGGTTCCGCAGGAGACCAGACGATGCCGGGAGCTGCCGTGAATCCATTTCTGGAAGCGATTCTCGAGAACCGACCACCGGATGCGATCGAGCGCATGGAATTGCCCGACGAATTCGTCGCGGCTCATTTGCGCGCCGAGGACACCGGCATGTTCCGCGATGTCGCACACAAGGACGTGCGCAAGTCGCTGCGGGTCGGTCCGGTGAGCATGCCGGAACTGGCCCCGGACGAAGTGGTAGTCGCGGTGATGGCCAGCTCGATCAACTACAACACGGTGTGGTCGGCGACGTTCGAGCCGATCCCGACCTTCACCTTCCTGCGCAGGTACGCGGCGCAGGGCGGCTGGGCGGCCCGGCACGACCGCCCGTTCCAAGTGGTCGGTTCGGATGCCGCGGGAGTGGTCGTGCGGATCGGCTCCGGGGTGCGTCGCTGGAAGGTGGGCGACCATGTCGTCGTGCACCCGGTGCATGTCGACGAGCAGGAGCCGGTGACCCACGCCGACGCCATGCTGGGCGCAGAGATGCGCGCTTGGGGCTACGAGACGAACTACGGCGGCCTCGGTGAGTTCGCGATCGCGCGTGCCAGCATGCTGGTGCCCAAACCGGCCCACCTGACCTGGGAGGAAGCGGCCGTCACCCCGATGTGCGGCAGCACCGCGTATCGCATGCTCGTCGGGTCCAACGGCGCCCGGATGAAGCAGGGCGACGTGGTGCTGGTCTGGGGCGCCGCCGGCGGCCTGGGCGCGTACGCGGTGCAGTTCGTGAAGAACGGCGGCGGGATCCCCGTCGCCGTGGTCGGCTCGGAGCGCAAGGCCGAAGCGGTCCGAGCGCTGGGCTGCGACGTGGTGATCAACCGGTCGGAGATCGGGCTGAGTGACGACCCCGACCCGTCTCCCGAGGACACCGTGGCCGCCGGGAAGCGGCTGGGCAACATCATCCGCCGGGAGACCGGCAGCGACCCGCACATCGTGTTCGAGCACGTCGGGCGCGCCACCTTCGGCATCTCGATGTTCGTCGTGGGCCGTGGCGGGGCGGTGGTCACCTGCGGTTCCAGCACCGGATACCACCATGAGTTCGACAACCGCTATCTGTGGATGCGGCTCAAGCGGGTGATCGGCAGCCACGGCGCCAACCTGCAGGAGCAGGTGGAGACCACCCGCCTGGTCGCGACGGGCGCGATCGCGCCCACGCTGTCCGCTCTGTACCCGCTCTCGGAGGCGGCCGAGGCGACGCGACTGGTGCAGAAGAACGAGCACGTCGGCAAGGTCGGCGTGCTGTGCCTGGCGCCGGAACCGGGCCTGGGTGTCACCGCGCCGGAGCTGCGCGAGCGGATCGGCTCCGACCGCATCAATCCTCTGCGGGCGTTCGCGCCCGCGTCCTCCCTGTGAGAGGAGCATCGTGATGGACGAGCTGGCGGAACGCTATCTGGGCAGGGCCCTCTCCGCGTGGGGGCTGGACGTGGAGTACGTCCGTGCCGAGGGCGACCTGATGTACCTGGCCGACGACGACGGGCAGACGGCGGTCACCGACTTCGTCGGCGGCTTCGGCTCGCTGTTCTTCGGCCACAACCACCCGGAGCTGGTGGCTCACGCCAGGTCCCTGCTGGACGCGGGCACACCCAGCCATGCTCAGCTGTCCGAACGCACCGAGGCGCAGCGGGTGGCGTCGGCGCTCAACACCATCACCCGGCGGGAGTTGGACGCCGGTGAACCGTACGAGGTGGTCTTCGCCAACAGCGGCGCCGAGGCGGTGGAGGCGGCCATGAAGCACGCCGAGCTGGCCCGGGTGTTCCGGCTCGGCGCGCTCACCGGCGAGTTGGCCGAACACGCTCGGGTCGCGCGCGCCCAGGTGTGGGCCGGTGACGCCGAGTTGTCGCCTGCGGCCGCCGAACTGGCCGGTCCGGACGCGGACATCGACGCGGTGCTGGAGGAGGCGGGGCGGCGCAACGCGGAGGCGTTGAGCCGGGCGCCGGAGTTCTTCGCGCTCGAGGGCGGCTTCCACGGCAAGTTGGTCGGCAGCCTGCAGCTCACGCACAATCCGACGTTCCGTCTGCCCTTCCAGGCGCTGGGGGCGCGCGCCCGCTTCGTCCCCGCGGACCAGCCGGAGGACGTGCTGAAGCATGTCGAGGCCGAGCAGCCGTACGTGCTCGACATCGTCGCTGAGAACGGCGTCGTGGAGGTGCGGCGGCTGGCCGTGCCGTTCGTCGCGGGTTTCGTCGTGGAGCCGATCCAGGGCGAGGGTGGTATCAACGAGCTCACCGCGCAGCAGGCGGAACGGATCAGCGATGTGTGCCGCGCGGTGGGCTGCCCGCTCATCGTCGACGAGATCCAGACCGGCGCGGGGCGCACCGGGTCCTTCTTCGCGAGCGCGCGGATCGGCCTGACCGGCGACTACTACACGCTGGCGAAGAGCATCGGCGGTGGCCTGGCCAAGACGTCGGTGCTCCTGGTGCGGCAGTCGTCGTACGTCAAGGAGTTCGAGCTGCTGCACAGTTCGACGTATGCCAAGGACAGCTTCTCGTGTGCGGTCACCGAGAAGGTGCTGGAGATGCTGGAGCGCGACGACGGGGCGGCCTACCGGCAGGCGGCCGAGCGTGGGACGCGGCTGCGGAGCGCCCTGGAGGAGGTCCGTGCCGAGTTCGGCGATGTGGTGCGCAGGGTGCGGGGGCGGGGGCTGCTGCTCGGGTTCGAGTTCGCCGACCAGTCGGCGTCCGGCTCTCCGGTGATCCGCAACTACGCGCGCAGCGGATTCTTCGGCTTCGCCGTCTCGGGCTTCCTGCTGCGCAAGTACGGTCTGCGGCTGATGCCGACCGGCAGCGCGCCGAACACGCTGCGGATCCAGCCGTCGTACGGGATCGACGACGCGGCGATCGACCGGTTGGCGGCGGGTCTCCGTGACATCTGCGCGGTGCTGCGGCACCAGGACGCGCTGCAGCTCGTGCACCCGCTGACCGCTGTGGAGGCCCCGGCGCCGCGCGACGATGTGTGGGACTTCCGATCCCCGGCGCCGCCCGGCCCCGAGGCCGAGCCGGCCGCTGCCCGGGTCGCGTTCGTCGCCGAGTTGGGCACTCCGCATGCGCTACGGCGATTCGATTCCTCCCTGACCGGCCTGGACGACACCACGCTACGCGCCTTCGTGGCCCGCTCGGCCCCGGTGCGCGCCATGGCCCCGTTGCCGCCCGTACGGTGCCGGACCACGGAGGGCACCACCGTGGAGGTCACCGTCTTCCCGCTCCTGGTCGACGAGACGGTCGGCGACGGCGCGGGCACCCTCGCGGCCGATGTCGCGGGGCAGATCGGTGCGGCACACGCCGCGGGGCACACGACGGTGGTGGTCAGCCCGGCGCTACGGCGGCTGACGGGCACGGACGCGCCGACGACAGGGGTGCGCGCTCCGAACGGCTTCGAGCTGCCCCCGGGCTTCGGTGTCGACGCGGAGCCCGCCCTGCTGCCGACGGAACTGGCCGAGGCCCTGCGGTCCTGAGAAGCGAACGACGAACGGCCCCGCCCGGCGCATCGGGCGGGGCCCTTCTGCTGCCGGCCCGGGTCAGAACAGCAGCGACACGGGGGCGCCGATGCCGAGCAGCGACCGCGCGTAGTCCTCGAAGATCATCGGCCGGTTCAGCGCGGTGTGCCGACTGCCGATCTCCAGGTCCCGCCAGTACCGCTGGACCGGGTTGGTCTGCGCGAAGCCGCTCGTGCCCGCCAGGTCGAGCAGGCGCTGCATCGCCTCGCGGCAGCGCTCCAGCGAGGTGACCATGTGCATCCGCAGCCGGGCCCGCTCCGCCGGCGTCGCCTCCTCGCCCTCCGGCACCGCGTCGAATCCGTCGGCCACCGCGAGCATGTGCAGCATGCCGGTGTCGATCAGATGCGTCGCCTCGGCGAACTCCTGCTGCACCGACAGCGAGTCGATCGCCCGGGAGTAGGTGGAGAAGGCCAGCGGCTTGTGCTCCTCCAGTTTCTCGCGGACCACGTCCAGCGCCCCACGGGCGCCGCCCACCAGCGAGGACAGCGAGTGCAGATTGCCCTTGATGAGAACGGTCGCCGGCACCGGCGACTCGGCCTCTCCGTCCGCCTTGAGCGGCGCGAACTGCACGAAGCGGTCCGGGACGAACAGGCCCTCGGCCACCATCGCGTGGGTGCCCGTGCCGAGCAGCCCGGCCACCTTCCAGGTGTGCTCGATGCGCAGGTCGGTGGGCGGCGCCATCATGTTTGCCACGCCGGTCTGTTCGCCGTTGTCGTACACCGGCACCCAGGCGAGGAACGCCCAGTCGGACAGCTCGCAGCCCGAGGCGTACGGGAAGCGGCCGTTGACCCTCAGTCCGCCGTCCACCCGGTCGGCGCGCAGCGCCGGGTCGAGGCTGGCGGCCGAGAGCATGACCGTGTCCGGGTTGTCGCCGTAGATCTCCTGCAGACCGGCTTCGGGCATCAGCATCACGAGGTCAACGGAGGCCGCGTGGTTGGCGGCGATCCAGCCCGTGGACGGGCAGCCTCGTCCCAACTCACACAGGACTTCCACCTGGTGACGCATCGACAGCTCCCAGCCGCCCCACTGGCGCGGCGTGCTCAGGCGCAGCAGGCCCGCGTCGCGCAGGGCGGACATGTTCTCGTCCGGGACCTTCGATTCCTTCTCGGTCTGCTCGGCGTTGCGCCGCAGCAGCGGGATGAGCTCCCGCGCCCGGTCGATCAGCTCCTCGCGGGTGGGTACCCGTTCGACGGTGATCAAGGACATCGCGATTCCTCCTCGGGGGCCCTTCGCGGGATGGCTTCGTCCCACGCCTGTGGGCAGTTCCGCGAAATGGCCACCAGGCGATCGGCGATGGCCTGCCTGACCTTGCGCGACATGCCCACGGCGGCAAACGTTAGCGAGCGGTTTCGGGAATCCGCCCACGACGCTGTAATCACGCGTCCCGCTCCGCTGGAATTCGCCGTTACCTGCAAAAGAACGGGTAATGGAGACGCGTCAGTAGGGTGTGCGCGTGGACCGAGGGAGAACCATGCAGCGACCTGTCAACGTACTCGGTATCGGTGGTTCCACCCGGCCGGGCTCGACCGCCGAGCGGGCCCTGCGCGCGACCCTGGCCGCCGCGGAGCGCCATGGCGCGACCGTCACGATCATCGCCGGCACCGAGCTGATGATGCCGCTCTACGACCAGGCAGAGACGGTGTCACCGCCCGCCCGGCGGCTCCTGGCCGCGCTGGCCCGGGCGGACGGCGTGGTGATCGCGAGTCCCGCCTATCACGGCAGCACGTCCGGACTGCTGAAGAACGCCTTGGACCACATCGAGGAACTGCGCACCGACGAACGCCCGTACCTCAGCGGGCGCGCCGTCGGCTGTGTGACCGTGGCACAGGGCTGGCAGAGCGGTGTGTCCACCCTGGGTGCCCTGCGGACGATCGTGCACGCGCTACGGGGCTGGCCGACACCGATGGGGGTGGTCGTGAACACCTCCGCGACGGGCTTCACGCCGGACGGCCGCTGCGCCGATCCCCGGCTGCAGGAGCAAATGGAGACGATGGCACGGCAGGTGGTGGAGTTCGCCCGGATGTACGCCGGTGGCGACGAGGCACCCGGTGTCGCCGAACCCGCTGTCCTCGGCGGTCTGGTCCGGCCGGATACCGCACGGTGACCTGGTTCCCGGCACATCCTGTCCGGCCGATTCGGACCGACATCCCTTGTGCGGCGCTGTCTTGACGGTATATCAGGTCTCAGACGGCCCTGGCCCACTTCCTCGGCCCGCACTGGTGTAGGGCGTCCGCCCGGCATCGCATCGCTCTGCCGGGCGGTACCGCGTGCCCGTGTCAGGCCGCAGCCGCGGCCCCCTTCAGCCGGACCTCCAGCCTCCGCGCGAGCCGTTCCAACCGCGCGAGCCCCCGCGCCACCGGCCCGTCCGGCGCCAAGGCCCAGGGGTCTCTTCTACCGTGCTGCTTCTTCTGGCGGTCCGCCCAGGCCGCGAACGCGACCCGTCGGGCGGCCCGTCGGGCATGCGGAATGCGCGCGTACACCACGCGTCCCACCAGCTCGTGCCAGAAGGCGTACTGGACGGGGCCTTCATGCCCGCTCTGCTCCACCCTGACCAGCACGCCGCGCTGCGCGAGGTCCTCCAGTACTGCGGCGGCCGTGTCCCTGGCGCACCGCCGCATCGCCGCCACCGCGTCCGCGTTCACGGTGCCACCCGCCACGGCCATGTCCTCCAGAACCGCTCGGACATCGCTGGGCAGTTCGTCCAGCCGGGCGGCGATCACCCGCCGGACCACCGCCGGGACGAGACTTGCCGTGGCGTCGGCCGAGCCCTGGC
Source organism: Streptomyces sp. NPDC001222 (assembly GCF_042896945.1). Classification (NCBI taxonomy): domain Bacteria; kingdom Bacillati; phylum Actinomycetota; class Actinomycetes; order Kitasatosporales; family Streptomycetaceae; genus Streptomyces; species Streptomyces sp. NPDC001222. Next base: position 84,495 of record NZ_JBIAXT010000034.1, on the reverse strand, counting down.
CGGGCGCCGCGGAATCGGGTCGGATCCGGTCCGCGAGCGACCGTACGAACTCCGCTGCGAACAAGGGGCTTCCGTCCGCCAGCGACACCATGGTCTTGGAGAGGTCGTGGATGAGTTCCGTCCCCACGGTCCCCACCGCTGACTCGGGCCCGATGCGTATCCCGTGAGTGTCGAGCAGCATCCGCACCTGTTGCGCAACCACGGTGTCGGGCAGGCGCGACAGCGGGACGGTCACCACGGCGCCTCCCGACGAGTTCCACCGAGGCCGGCGCTCGAACAGTTCCGGCCTCGCCCCGCCGAGCACGAACAGCCGGGATCGGACGGAGGGATCGGTCTGCCGGTCGACGAAGTCCAGCAGCGTCTCGTCGGCGGCGTGCAGATCGTCGATGACCATCAGTACGGGCCGCTGCGCGGCGAACCGCTCCAGGAACCGCAACCACGCCGCCAGAACCTCACCGGGCGGCGCCGTGGAGTCGAAACCGTGGACGCCCGCGATGAGCACCAGCAGTTGGGAGAACATCCAGTCGGCCTCCTCCGCGCTGGCCGCCGTCCGCCGGACGGCCGCCCACAGCTTCTCCCTCGCCTGCTCCGGCTGGTCGTGCGGGGCGATGCCGCAGCAGCGTGACAGCTCCTCCGCCACGACGGCCAACGGGCTGTCATCGACCTGGCAGGGGAAGAGGTGCGCGACGAAGGGTCCGGCCTCGCCGTCGCGACGGCGGACCACCTTCTCGAACTCACTGATCAGATGGCTCTTGCCCAGGCCGGGCTCACCGACCACCAACGCGATACGGGGGCGCTCCTCCGGGCCCGCCCGGTCCAGCAGGCTGAGCAGCACGTCGAGGTCCTGCCCGCGGTCGAGCAGCGGCACGCCGTGGTTCTGCGAGCTCGCGGGACGGACCCCCGCCACGGTCCACAGCGCGGACGAGACACGCGCCCGCCGGTAGTCGATCCTCGATGTGGTGTGCCTCCGGACGTCGTCGCCGACCCACACCTCGTCGGCCGGTACCAGCGGCAGCATGGAGTGACACCTGTCCAGTGCGGTGCCGGTCGCCGACGGCGGGCTGCCCTCGTCGGAGGTGTACCGGACGAGTGCCTCCCCTGTGTCCACCGCCGTTCGCACGCCGACGCCGGGCAGTGCGGGGTGCGGTCGGCTGAAGCGGTGCCGGATCGCCAGTGCGGTCAGCACGGCCCGCATGGCATCGTTGTCGCGGCTGCGCGGCGCCCCGAAGATCAGCAGCCACAGCGATCCGACCTTGGCCGCCACGGTCCCGCCGAAGCGGTGCGCCTCGGCCGTGACCACCTCGTTCACCGTCTCCATCGCCGTGTCGACATGCTCGGGGTCGGGACGCCCGCCCTCCGCGTCGATCGTGGCGCGGAGCAGCACCACACTGACCTCCCTGCGTTCCCGCACGGGGGCTGCGAGGTCGGCCGCGGTGATCGGTGCGGACATCGGCTCGTCCTCGAGGCCTACGGGCAGCGGCTCCGTCGGCGCCGCCGTCCGGGCACGTGCCGATGCCGGCACATACAGCAGCGCCGGGTCATGTGTGAGGATCGCCTGCTGGAGATCCCTCAGGTCGCGGCCCGGCTCCAGACCGAGGTCCGAGATCAGCGACGTCCTGGCCCTGGCGTAGGTGCTCAGCGCGTCGGCCTGTCGTCCGCTCCGGTACAGCGCGAGCATGAGCTGCCCGAGCAGTCGTTCACGCCGTGGCTCGGCGCAGACCGTCGACTGGAGTTCGGGCAGCACCACATCGTGGTGACCCAGCGCGAGTTCGGCTTCGAAATATTCTTCCAGCACGTCGAGGCGCGTGTTCTGAATCACCTTCAGTTCCGGCCAGGACACACCCGTTTCCGCCAGGTCGGCCAGCACGGGGCCGCGCCACAGGGCGAGTGCGTCGCGGCGCAGCGCCGATGCGGCATCCGGCGCGCCCCTTTCCATCTCCGCCCGCCCCTCCGCCACCAGCGCCCGGAACCGGTACAGATCCACCGTCTGCGGCTCGATCCGCAGCATGTAGCCGGGTGTACGCGTGAGCAGTGCCACCGAACCGTCGGCCGTCTGCTCCTCCTCGTCCGCCTCCAGGAGCCGGCGTAATCGCCACACCGCGTTCTGGACCACCTTGCGGGCCGAGGCCGGTGCGGGTCCGTCCCATAACGCGGCGATCAGCTTGCTCGTGGCCACGGCCTCGTTCGCATGGAGGAGCAGATATCCCAGAGCGGCCCGCTGCTTTGTTCCGCCGAGGTTGATCAGGCTGCCACGCCGGACGACCTCGAGCGGCCCCAATACCCTGAACTGAATCCGCCCGTTCATCGCACCTCCAGGAAGCCCATCGGGTAACCGGTCACTGCGGCAGGCGAGTTCAACGCCGGTGAATGCGTGAGAATGTCCTGCTCCAGCCTTCGCAGCACCCGGCTGGGAAGGACTCCTGAACCATCGACGATGGCGGCCTGCGCGTGCCGGTACACGTCCAGCGCCTCGGCCTGTCGGCCGCTTTGGTACAGCGCGAGCATGAGCAGCGCGAAAAGCCGCTCGCGTGCGGGTTCGACGTCGGAGAGGACGACGTTCAGCTCGGTGATCACCTCCCGGTGGCGCCCGAGCATCAGATCGGCGGTGAACCTGCCTTCGAGGGCAGCCCACCTCGCCTCGCGCAGCGGAGTCAACTCGGGCCATGTCACGCCGACCTCGATCAGATCGGCCAGCGCCTCTCCCCGCCACAGCCCCAGGGCGTCGCGCAGGGTACGAGCGGCTTGCTCATACAGTCCGTCCGCCAGTTCCTGCCGGCCGTGCTTGACGAGGCGGGCGTGGCGGGACAGGTCCACGTGCTCCGACGGCACCTGCAGCATGTAGCTGCCACGACTGGTCGTCAGCGAACACGACGGGCCGTACGGGCGCTCCCCGGTCGACAGCATTCTGCGCAGACCGGACACGGCGTTCTGGAGGATCTTTCGCGCGGTGGGGGGCTCGTCCCAGGCCCACAGCGCGCTGATGAGTCTGCCCGTGGAGACCGGCGTGTTGGCGTGTAACAGCAGAAAGCCCAACGCCGCACGTTGATTCACTCCACCCAACCGTAAGGGGACGCCGTTGCGCACTACTTCTAATGGGCCAAGCAGATTGAACTTCACGGCATTACTTCCCGTCTTGAATTCCGCTGCTCTGCCCCGGCAAGCCGCCCGAGGTCGACCCGGTACGCTTCGGCCGCCGGGGAAGGGAGATCTTCGGGTAAGGCGCACCAATATGCAGGTGAGATCGACTTGCTGAGCAAGATGGGAAAGTCCGGAACTTCTGATGTGCGGCGACCGGTCGGTCCGCCGCGAATTCAAGCGAAGTCTGGTTGAGAAACGGTCGGTGACGTGACGGTGGGGCAAACGGCTCTGTCTGCCACAAACGTCACTTGCCGGCGCCTGCGTGCCCGTTCGGGCTCGATGGCTCCGCCTCATCCACCGCACCGAGGCCGGCGGCGGGCTGTCAGCACCAGTGCCGCCCTTCGGGCGGCACACCCCCTGCACAACAGGGTCACCTTGCGGCCGGGACCCCCACTCCAGGCCGGCGCACATCTTCGGGCAGCTCGCGATGCGCGGGCTCGAACGCACGGCATCCGGTCAAGCTCATCCCGAAGAGCGTGGCCCGCTCGGCGCCCTGAGCGCGGCGCTCAGTACAGCCCGCTGAATCTCCCCGGCTCCAGACGGCATTGGCCTTCTCCGGCACGTCCAGGACGAGCTCTCCATCGGTCGTTCATGATCCACACCCCATCCCGAACGCCATTCCGTCTTACGAACACAGTTCTAAGCGACGAACGGCGTTCGTGTCCAGTATGTAATTCGTTACACTCAGTCAGATCGGAGGTGATCAAGTGGAGACACCTAGGTCTGCCTGGAACCGCGAACCGCGTGCAGTCAAGCGACTCTCCCGGGAACGCATTGTCAACACCGCGTTGGAAATTCTGGCAACGGAAGGCATGGAAGCGGTTAACATGCGCCGCGTTGCCCAGGCTCTCGAGACGGGCGCCGCCTCGCTTTACGCGCATGTATCCAACAAGACCGAGCTGAGCGAGCTCATGCTGGACCGAGTCCTGGAGATGGCGCCGGTACCCGATCCCGACCCGAAGCGGTGGACCGAGCAGATCTCCGAAGTCCTGCGAAACCAAGTCCGAGTCATGACCGCTTATCCGGGCATCGCCCGGGTGAGGTGCCAGACCATCACCCCGGTCGGGCCGAACGATCTGCTGCAGGCCGAGCGGATGATCGCCATCCTGCGGGCGGGCGGACTGTCCGTGCGGCAGGCGGCCCAGGCGACCGACATGCTCTGCCTCTACACCCGTGCCTTCGCCTACGCGATGAGCATGTGGACCTTCGGCACCGTCGACCGCGGCGACCAGGTCCCGTCCCAGCGCGAGCGGCAGATACGGGAGTATATGAACGCATTCCCCGGCGAGTTCCCCAACATGCTCCAGACGTCCGAGCTGTTCAGCGCCGAGACCGCTCCTGAACGATTCGACCTCGCCGTCGAGATGTTCGTCGCCGGCCTCACCTATCTCGCATCACGAAACGCCGACCGACCCGCAGACAACTGTCCCACCCAAACGGGCCGGTGACTCCGAACCTCGCGAAGTACCCCACCCGCGCCCGTTTCCCATGAACGCGGTGCCCGATCCGTGCCCGTTTGCCGGCGCGTCGGGCACCGCGTCGAAACGGTTCGGAACCCGCGCGGCTCGTCGGCGTGGACGTTCATGGAGCCGCTCGGCGTTCCGCGGGGAACGTGAGGTCCGGTCAGCTGCTTGACGTGGCGGAGCACGAGAGCGCTTTCGACCGAGTGCACGCCGTTCAGGGCGCCGATGCCACGGCTGAGGTCGTCGTAGCGGCGAACCGGCTCCACAGCGAGTTCATGGCCGGCACCGACTGACCCACGGGCGCAGTGGGGGGTACCGCCCCGGCACCAACTGACCCACTGCCGTGGTTCAGGCCCTGGTCGGAAGGACCGTTCGCGGCCGGACGGAGAATCCGGCGAACTGATAGCACTCGTCCATGAGCCTCATGGTCCTCAGCGCGTCCTCGGTGTCGAGCGCCGACGGTACACCGTGGCGCAGACGCGCGGTGAGAGCATCGAGCTGGTAGGTGTACGAGGTCCGCCGGCCGAGTTCCTCGGTGCGCTCACCGGCGGCTGTGCGCACCACCACCCGGTCGTCCAGGTGCGGTTGCACGAAGTTCACCGCCGTGGCCTGCCCACGAGTGCCCACGATGCGGCAGCTCATCTGCCCTGTGCGGTACGCCATATGGCAGCGGGCGGTACCGGTGGCCCCGCCCGGGAACTCCAGGTCGGCATGCAGCCACTCGTCGATGCCCGGAGCCCCGGCCCGTTCCCCACCACGTGCGGCGACGAGCCGCGGGGCGCCCGGGTACCGGCGACGACCTCGGTGAACGCGAGGAGCTCGGCGCGGTAGGCGGCGCCGACCTGCCCCACAGCGCGCGCCTCGCGTACGTCGGCATCGACAACCGCGCGGCCGGCGCCACCGCTGCGTACCTCCTCCAACAGTGGCTCGGCGACCGGCCCGGCAACGTGCTCACCACCATCAGTCGGGGCTCCTTCCGCGGCGAGGAAGAGCGCGACATGGGCTTCCGCAGTGCGATGCGCCTCGCGGAGCGCAAGCGTTCCCTGGTGGAGGTCACCGACAGCGACGGCCTGGACGCCACCCAGCGCGAACTGGTTCTCGAGGCGCTCGAGCGGGACGAGGGCATCGTCGCGGTCTACTCCATGGGCGGTGGCAACCTCGCCACCCTGGACGCGTTCGACGCCCTGGGCAGGTCGTGTGCCGTGTTCATCGCCCATGACCTCGACCACGACAACACAGGCCTCCTCCGCGAGCGCCGACTCTCCGCAGTCCTTCACCACGACCTGCGCCAGGACATGCGCCGCGGCTGCCAGGCCATCATGCGGGCGAACAAGGCGCTGCCGGACGACGGTCCGCCGCTCCCCTCGGCGATCCCGGTGGTCACCCCGTTCAACCTGCCACCCGACGCTTCTCCCGTGCCTGTCCCAGCGTGACACCCAGTCCGATCGGGCCCCCGACCCCTACGCCTGGGCACTCCGTCCGTCCCGACACCCACGGTGAGAACCTTCAGGAGCGTTGTCAGACAACCGAGTTGGGTAAGAACTCACATCTGAAGCTCCCCAACACTGCAATAACTTCGTAAGATCTTGGCATGGGCATACTCATACCCCGGCTCGCCCCGACACTCGTGTGCTTGCTGGCCTTCGCCGTGATCTTCGTTTCCTTCACCAAGATCCTTCTGCCTCGGATCAACAAGGCCCTTGCCGAACGGCAGGACGCTATCGACGGTCAGCGGGAACACGCCGAGCAGACGGCCCTCGAGGCCGCTGAAGTCCTCGCCAGGTACCGCGAGGAGCTGGCCGAGGCCCGGCATGAGGCGGCTCGCCTGCGCCAGGAGGCTTCGGAGCAGGGCGCACAACTGATCGCTGAGATTCGCGCCGAGGGTCTGCGGGAACGCGAGGAGATGCTCGCGGAAGCTCAGGCACAGCTCGCGACCGACCGGGTGATCGCGGCAACAGAGCTTCGAGGTGCCGTCATTTCGCTGGCCACGGAGCTGGCGGGCCGGGTGGTCGGCGAGCCGATCGACGGTGTCGCCCACGAAAGCGACATCGTGGACCGCTACTTCTCGGACCTTGATGCGCGAAACGCGGCAGGATTGCCGTAGTCCTCGAGCGCGCTCCTGCCGAGATGATCAACGGGCAGGAGGAACAGGAGAGACACGTCGCGGTGGACACGAAGGGCTTCCCTGCGAGGAGGGCCGTTCGTCGCCTCGTATCCGGGCGTGGAGATGTTCATCGTGCCACCCGTCCGTATGCAGCAGGGCGCTTCGCATAGTGCCTTCCAGAGCGAACCCGGCCTTCGTCGCAACTCGGCAGGAGGCCGGGTTGGCCACGGAATGGGTGAGGCGCAGCCGGTGCAGACCGAGGTCGTCCATCGCCCACCGGCTCACCCGAAGGGTGGCATCGACCATGACGCCACCACCGCGACCGGTTGGCAGCAGCCAGTAAAGGATCTCGGCGCTCCCGCCCTTGAGATCGATATCGCCCCAACCGATCAGGCCCATGGGTCGCTCACCGACCTGCGCGACAGCCCAGATGGCCGATTGCTCCGACTTCCAGCGCTCATGCCAGCGGGCGATCCTCTCCTGCGCATCCTCCAGTGACACGTCACGCCCTGGACGGTTCCACTGCTGAATATCCGGGTCCAGGCACGCGTCCACGACGACCTGGGCATCGTCTTGCCGCCACGGACGCAGTTCTACGTTCCCGGCGAGCCGGAACACCGGTTGTTCGCTCTGGCTCATCCGCCCTGCGGGGACCACGGCAGGTGTCGAAGCGATCATCGCTGCATGATGCCACCCCGCTAGGCTTGGTGGACATCCTGATCTTGACGTCGTTCCGGCCGTGCCGGGTGACTGGCCCGCAATCATGCCCAGGAGTAACCCCGGTCGGCGAGAAGCTGCCGGGGCTTGCACCGCGGCGGGCGAGCTACCTCACGATGGCGCCGCACAGCAGCGGATGTCCATCGTCTGCTGCGGGCCCCACCGCTGTTCGACTGTGGCCATCAGCTCCCGGCCCAGCCGCGCTTACAGGGCTACCGCGGCAGTGTTGGATGCGACGACGTCGAGCACCGGATGCAGGTTCCGCTGCCGCGCTTCCCGCACTGCTTGCCCGATCAGCTTGCACCGATCCGCTGCCCCCTCGCCTGCGGCGACGTCGAGCACCGGATGCAGGCTTCGCTGCCGCGCTTCCCGCACTGCTTGCCCGATCAGCATGCACCGATCCGCTGCCCCCTCGCCTGCGGGACGACGAACAGTCTGCTGACCACGGCGGTCGCATCCCGCGTCGCCCCGATGCGCTCGCTCGCCGCACCAGACGACGAACCGGGAGTGGACTCGGTCTCCCTAGCCCCTGGTCTTGACGAGCGGCGCGTCTCGGGTGAACTTTCTGAACCCGACGCTGTAGTACAGACCGCGCGCCTCAGGATGCCCTGGCGCACCCAGACAGGCGACCGTCATGTGGTTGGCCCCGGCATCCCGCGCCAAGTGCATCCCGTGCAGCAGCATCGCCCTGCCCAACCCGAGCCGGCGGTGGTCCGGATGCGTTCCGACGGGCTCGAATTCGGCGGTCTTGTTCGCCTCGTCGAGCCACATGATCGTCGATGCGGCCATCGTTCCGTCCGGCGCCTCCACCAGGACGTGCAGGTCCCCGCGGTACGGGGGTGTCCGCCGGACGCCCTCGTAGGCCTCGGCTGTATATGTTGACGGGGCCCAGGCATCCACATGGGCCTGGACCGCGGCCTGCGGCCCGGCCTCGTCGGCGGTGTGGAAACGGAATCCGTCCGGCAGCACCGGCCGTTCCAGATCATCGAGGTCCCGCTCATTGAGTTGGGTCCAGGAGCCGGTGTCGCCGAGCGAAGCCGGATCGGTCTCATAACCGTGCGCCGCCCATCGCCTCAGGGCGAACGCGTCGGCGGCGCTCGGCATCACGGTGCGCTCGATGCCGACCGTCGCACCGTCGTACCAGTCGATCACGTCGTCCACCAGCTCGCTGTGCTCGGGATGGACTTGATATCCCAGATAGGCGCTGGTGACGTCCTTCACCGACCCGTCGTTCCGCCGCACCTGGTGCGGCAGACAGGCCCAGCCCCACGCGACCAGATCGGCACCGGAGAACCACAGCCGACGCCGCCAGCTCTCGCCGTAGCCGGCGTGCCCTTTACCCCAGTTCCAGGCCAGCTCGCCGTACGTCGCGTCACTGTTCACCAGATCGGGACGGACGGCAGTGACCCGTTGCGCCAGACCTTGCATGAGTTGAACGTCCGCAGCGGTCACGAGCTCGGAGTCATCCATGCTGCGCCACTGTGCCAGGGCTCCGCGGAGCCCTCGAACCATTTTCCGTGGTACACCGGCTTGTCCGCACCTCCGTCGCATAGGCGAGATGCGGGACGCCCATACGTATAGTTGCGCCATGAGCAACTATGGGGCAGACGGCGAGGCAGCGGGTCCCGGAGTCGGCGGGGTGCAGTCCGTCGATCGCGCCGTCAGCGTCCTGGAGATTCTCGCCCGGCGCGGCGAAGCGGGGGCCAGCGAGGTCGCCGCCGAGATCGACGTCCACAAGTCGACCGCGTTCCGGCTGCTCGGGGCGCTCGAGGCACGCGGTCTGGTCGAGCAGGCGGCCGATCGGGGCAAGTACCGGCTGGGCTTCGGGATCGTGCGTCTCGCGGGCGCGGTCACGGGTCGCCTCGACCTCACCCAGCAGGGCCGGCCGGTGTGCGAGCGGCTGATAGAGGAGGTCGGCGAGACCGTCAACATCGCGGTTCTGCAGGAACACTACGCGGTCAACCTCTACCAGGTACGCGGCCCCGGCGCGGTCGGCTCACACAACTGGGTCGGGCAGCTCACCCCCGTACACGCCACGTCCAGCGGCAAGATCCTGCTGGCGCATCTGCCGGCGAAGGAGCGCGCCCGAGTGCTCGCGGCCTCCGGGCTGCGGAAGCTGACGCCGCACACCCTGACCGCCAGGACGAAGCTGGAGAAGAACCTCGCCGAAGCGCGCGAGCGCGGGTACGCGGTGACGCTGGAGGAACTGGAGATCGGGCTGCACGCGATGGCGGCCCCGATCCGCTCCCGGGACGGCGAGGTCATCGCCGCCATCAGCGCATCGGGGCCGGCATACCGCTTCACCGAGGAACGTATCCACGAACTCGCGCCCGCGCTGGTCAAGGGCGCTCAGGAGATCAGCCACAGGATGGGCTACCCGGGCTGAGCCCTCTCCTGACCGGCGGCGGGCGGGACAGCCTGGTCACGCGGTGGTTCTCCCTCTCCGAGGCTAACCACGGAGGCGGGACATGGCCGGGTCGAACAGGGGCTCCTCGGCCACGACGGCCTCGATGCGCTGGTCGAAGTAGCCGATGTGCACGGTGGTTCCGGGGGTGGCCAGTTCCGCCGGGAGCCAGGCGTAGGCGATGCCCTTGCCGATGGTGTAGCCGTAGGCGCCGCTGGTGACATGGCCGACGGCGCGGTCGCCGTCGTACACCGGCTCCTTGCCCATGACCGTCGCGCGCGGGTCGTCGATGGTCAGACAGCTGAGCCTGCGGCGCACGTCGGCCTTGCGGCGCTCCAGCGCGGCCTTGCCGATGAAGTCGCCCTTGTCGAGCCTGACGGCGAAGCCGAGGCCCGCCTCGTAGGGGTCGTGCTCATAGGTCATGTCGGTGCCGAAGGAGCGGTAGCCCTTCTCCAGGCGGAGGCTGTTGAAGGCGCCGCGACCGGCGATGATGCCGCCCAGCGGCTCGGCCGCGGCCCAGAGGGTGTCCCACAGCTTCCGGCCCAGGTCGGCGGTGGTGTACAGCTCCCAGCCGAGTTCGCCGACGTAGCTCAGGCGCATGGCGGTCACCGGGACGCTGCCGATGTGGGCGCGCTGGGCGCGGAAGTACTTGAGGCCGTCGTTGGAGAAGTCGCGGTCGGTCAGGGGCTGGAGGACCTCGCGGGCGAGCGGGCCCCACAGGCCGATGCAGCAGGTGCCGGCGGTGATGTCGCGGACCTGGACGGTTCCTCCCCCAGCTACCGCTGGGCGGTGCTCCCAGGCGGGTAGATGGCGGGTGAGCCAGTCGAGGTCGAGATTGCCGTTGGCGCCGATCTGGAAGAGGTCGGGGGCCAGACGGGCGACGGTGATGTCGCTGCGGATGCCGCCGTCGTGGTTGAGAAGCAGGGTGTACGTCACCGAGCCCACGGACCTGGCGACCTTGCCGGTGACCAGCCGCTCCAGGAAGTCGGCGGCGCCGGGGCCGCTGACCTCCAGGCGCTTGAGGGCCGTCATGTCGTACAGGGCGACGGTCTCGCGGGTGACCTGGGCCTCGGCGCCGACGACGGGCGACCAGTAGCGGGCGGCCCAGTCGTTGGGGGTGGGGATCGTACGGCCCTCGGCAAGGGACGCGTTGGCCTCGTACCACTGGGGCCGCTCCCAGCCGTTCGCCTCAAGGAAGAACCCGCCGTGTTGCTGCTGGCGGGCGTAGAAGGGGCTGGTGCGGATCGGGCGCGGTTCTCCGGACGGCTGGAGGGGGTGCAGGATGTCGTAGACCTCCACGAAGTTCTGGCAGTCGCGGGCCAGGACGTACTCCGGGGAGAGCTGGTGCGGCTCGAAGCGGTTGACGTCGCACTCGTGCAGGTCGAAGGAGGAGCAGTGGCCGTCGACCAGCCATTCGGCGACGGCCCGGCCGACGCCCGCGGAGTGGGTGACCCACACGGCCTCGGCGACCCAGAAGCCCTTGACGTCCGGGGACTCGCCGAGCAGCGGATAGCCGTCGGTGGTGAAGGAGAACAGGCCGTTGATGCCCTCCTCGATCTTGGCCTCGCGGGTGGCGGGGAGCAGTGACCGGGTCTCGGTCCAGGCGTCCTCGAAGTCATCCTCGGTGAACTTCAGGACCGAGGGCATCTCCTCGGCCTCGTCCACGGAGAGGATGTCGTCGGCGGAGACCGGCATGGGGCGGTGGCCGTAGGAGCCGATGCCGAGTCCGTCGAAGCGGTCGCGGTAGTAGAGGTCGGCGTCCTGGTGGCGCAGGATCGGGCGGACCGCCTCCTCCGTCTGGCCGGCGAGGACGGGGATCGGCCCGGTCCAGGCGAGTTGGTGGGCGAGCGGGGTGAGCGGCAGGTTCATCCCGACCATGCGGGCGATCTTCGGCCCCCAGACGCCGGCGCAGCATACGACGATGTCGGCGGGGATCTCGCCCCGGCCGGTCAGCACGCCGGTGACACGGCCCTCGCTCTGCCGCACGTCGAGGACCTCATGGCGGGCGAGGAAGCGCACACCGCGCTCGGTGGCCCGGCGGATCTGGGCCTCGACGGCCAGGACGGCCTTGGCGAGGCCGTCGGTGGGGACCAGGAGTCCGCCGAGGACCTTGTCGCGGTCGACCAGCGGGTGCCGCTCCACGCACTCGTCGGGGGTCAGCAGTTGCGCCTCGATGCCCCAGGCGGTGATCCAGCCGTGGCGGCGCCGGAGCTCGGCTAGGCGCTCGGGGCTCGTCGCCACTTCGAGGCCGCCGACCTGGAGGAAGCAGGGCTTGCCGTCGACGTCGAGGGAGCAGAACTTCTCGACGGTGTAGCGCGCCAGTTCCGTCATGGTCTTCGAGGGGTTCGTCTGGAAGACCAGGCCCGGGGCGTGCGAGGAGGATCCCCCGGTGGCCGGCAGGGGTCCTTGGTCGACCACGGTCACTTCGGTCCAGCCACGTGCGGAGATCTCGTCCGCGAGGGCCGCTCCCACGACGCCCGCTCCGATGATGACCACTCGGGGTCCCGCCATCGCCCAACCTCCGAACTCGAGAACGGTTCAGTTGCTCTTTACGCAACATGATTCAGGTTGTGCAACTCAATGTGCCCGTCGCCATGGAGGGTGTCAAGGGGTCGGTGACCTCGGAGAACAGCCCGGAACACGGCAACGCCCGGCGGGCGGTGCGCAGCTGTGCACACCGCCCGCCGGGCGTCCTCAACCGGCTTCTACCCGATTCCTGTCACGTCGGCCGCCTCGGCTACTTCAGCCAGGCGTCGGCCTTGTCGCGGTTCGCCTCGACCCACTTCTTTGCCGCCGCGTCGTCCGACATCTTGTCCACCGCGATGTACTTGGCGACGGTGTTCTGGTCGTCGTTCGTCCAGTGGAACTTCTTCACCAGGTCGTACGCCGGACTGCCCGACTTGGCGAACGTGGCGCCGACGATCTTGTCCAGGTCGTAGACGGGGTAGTCGCAGGCCACCTTCGCCGCGTCGGCGTCGCAACCCGTCGTGTACTTCGGCAGGTTGACCTTGACCAGGGGGACCTCCGACATGAACCACTGGGGCTCGTAGAAGTAGCCGACCATCCACTGCTTGTTCTTCTCGGCCGTCCTGAAGGCCTGGATGAGCGCGGTCTCGCTGCCCGCGTACACCACCTTGAAGTTCAGCTTCAGGTTCTTCACCAGCGCCGCGTCGTTGGTGACATAGGACGGGTCCCCGTCGAGCAACTGGCCCTTGCCGCCGGACTCGGAGGTCTTGAACCGGTCGGCGTACTTGTTGAGGTTCCGCCAGTCGGTGATGTCCGGATGCGCCTTGGCCAGCCACGGCGGCACGAACCAGCCGATGACGCCCTTGTTGCCGGTCGAGCCCGCCTCGACGGCCGTCTTCTGCTCGGTGATGTACTTCTTCTTCAGATCGTCGTGACCCCAGTTCTCCAGGACGGCGTCGACCTCACCGGTCCCGAAGCCCTGCCAGGCGATCTCCTCCTTCAGGTCCTTCTTCTGGACCGTACAGCCGAGATCGTGCTGCGCCACATACGCGACGACCGCCGCGTCCGCCTCGTAGCCGATCCACGGGTTGACGGCCAGGTTGAAGGTGCCGCACTTGCCGCCCGAGGCCTTCGAGCCCGCGGAGGTGCTGTCGCCGACCTTCGCGCCCGAGCAGGCCGTGAGGGTGAGGCCGAGGACGGCCAGGCCGGCCGCGCCGGTTCGCCAGTGTCTTGCCATGGTGTCGTGCTCCTTATGCCCTGGTGCGTCGTGCCGCAGCCTGAGTGATCCGGTCGAACATGACTCCGAGAAGTACGATGGCAACTCCCGCCGCCAGCCCCTTGCCGTACAGCTCTCCCTGCGAGAACCCGGCCACGACGTCGTAGCCGAGGGCGCCGGCCCCTACCAGGCCGCCCACCACGACCATCGACAGCACGTAGATCAGACCCTGGTTGGTCGCAAGCGTCAGGGCTCCTCGCGCCATCGGCAGTTGGACCTTGGTGATGATCTGCCAGGTGCTGCACCCGGCCGAGGTGGCCGCCTCCACCGTGGCCTCCGGCACGTTCCGCACGCCGTCCGCGATGATCTTGATCGCGACGGGCGCCGCGTAGACGACGGCCGCGACGATCGCGGTGAACCGGGTGGCGCCGAAGAGGGCCAGGAACGGCACGAGATAGACGAACGGCGGCATCACCTGCGCGGCGTCCAGGGTGGGGCGCACCAGCCGGTCCACGAGCTGACCGCGCCCCATCCAGACTCCGAACACGGCGCCGAGCAGCATCACCAGCACCGTGGCCACGGCGGTCGAGGCGAGGGTGGTCATGCTGTCCGACCAAAGGCCCGTGCCGACCAGCAGCCCGACGCACACGGCGGCCGTCACCCCGGCGCGCCATCCGCCGAGCACCGCGCCGAGTGCGACCAGGGTGACGCCGACCAGCCACCACGGGGAGTCGGTGAGCAGCGTCTGGAACGGGTCGAGCAGACCGTTGGTGAGGGCGTCACGAAGGGCGTTGGTCAGGCCCGAGAGATGGTCCTGCAACCAGGTGGTCGCCGTGTCGGCCGCGCTCGCGATATGAGTGCCGGTGCTGCCGTTGCCGGGGAACTCGGCCGCCCAGACATAGGTGTGGGACAGATACACCAGGACCAGCACGGCGATCGCGCCCACCACCAGCAGCGGCCGGCGCCAGCCGCGGAGGGTGCCGCCCGTGCGGCGGGCCGTCTCGGTGCGAACGGCCGCCGCCGTGGTGACCCGGTCGAGCACGATGGCCATGACGACGATGGCGAGGCCCGCGTTGAAGGCGGTGCCGACGTCGAGCGACTGCAGGGCCTGGACGACCGTCTTGCCGAGGCCGGGCGCGTCGATCAGGGCGGCGATGGTCACCATGGCCAGAGCGGCCATGATGGTCTGGTTGACGCCCATGACCACCGTGCGCCTCGACATCGGCAGCAGCACCTTCAGCAGTTGCTGCGACCGTGTCGTGCCGAGCGAGTCCGCCGCCTCGACGGTGGTCTTGGGCACGGAGCGGATGGCGTGCGCGGTGATACGGATGGCGGGCGGTGCCGCGTAGATCACCGTGGTGATCACGGCGGAGGCACCGCCGATGAGGAAGATCAGGGTCAGCGGGGCGAGATAGACGAAGGTCGGCATCGTCTGCATGAAGTCCAGGAAGGGCGTCATGATCCGGTTGAACCGGTCGGAGAGACCCGCCCACAGACCGAGCGGAATGCCGATGAGCAGGGCCACGAGGACCGCCGACAGGGTCAGCGCCAGCGTGTCCATGCTCTCCTGCCACAGGCCCTGCAGCCCGAAGAAGGTGAAGCCGGCCGCGGCCAGCAGGGCGACCCGCCAGTTGCCCACGGCCCAGGAGACATAGCCGGCGAGTCCGACGACGCCGAGCCAGCCGATCTGCGGGACCGGGCGGCTGCCGGTGGGCTGGGAGATCAGGGACTGGACGAAGGTCACCAGGTTGTCGATGGCCAGGCGGATCTCGTTGAAGAAGTACAGGAAGAGCGGGTTGGAGTTGCGGTTGGCCCCGATGCTGTCGTTGACGTCGTTCAGCCAGCGGTGCAGACCGGTGAGATCGGCCGCCGCGAGGGTCAGCGTCTGCCGGCCGCGCAGCACCGCGAAGAGCACCAGCCAGACGATCAGGGTCGCCGCCACCGCCGTACGGCGGCTCATCTTCCGGCGCAGGGTCGCGACCGGCGCGGTCGCGTCGGCGGCGACGGCCATCACGCACCGCCTTCCTGTCCGGCGACGACGGAGAGGATCTCCTCGTCGCCGACGATGCCGAGCAGCTTGCCGTCCTCGACGACCTTGACCGGCTTCTCGGCGGCGAGCACCACCCGGGTGGCCTCGCGCACCACGACGTCCGGTCCCAACTCCGGCCCGTCGAGGGAGTCGTCGGGATCGGCGGGGCGCATGATCCAGCGCAGGGTGAGGACGTCGCCGCGCGGCACGTCCCGGACGAAGTCCCGTACGTAGTCGTCGGCGGGGGCACCGACCAGTTCGTCACCGGTGCCGCACTGGACCGTCCTGCCGTCGCGCATGATCAGGATGCGGTCGCCCAGCTTCAGCGCCTCGGAGAGGTCGTGGGTGATGAACACCATGGTCTTGCCGACCTCGTGGTGCAGGCGGATGACCTCGCTCTGCATGTCGCGGCGGATCAGCGGGTCGAGCGCCGAGAACGGCTCGTCGAAGAAGAGGACGTCGGGGTCGCCGGCGAGCGCGCGGGCGAGACCGACGCGCTGCTGCATACCGCCGGAGAGCTGGTCGGGGTAGGAGTTCTCGTAGCCGGCGAGGCCCACCAGTTCGACGGTCTCCAGCGCACGCCTGGTGCGCTCGGCCCTGCCCATGCCCCGGATCTCCAGGCCGAACGCCACGTTGTCGACGACCCTGCGGTGCGGCAGCAGTCCGAAGTGCTGGAAGACCATGGAGAACTTGCTGCGCCGCAGTTCGCGCAGCCGCCCGGCGTCAGCGCCCCGGATGTCCTCGCCCTCGAAGACGACCTCCCCGGCGGTCGGTTCGATCAGCCGGGTCAGACATCGCACCAGGGTGGACTTGCCGGAGCCGGACAGGCCCATGACGACGAAGACCTCGCCGGGCGACACCTCGAAGCTCACGTCCCGTACGGCAGCGGTGCATCCGGTGCGGTCCAGGAGCTCGCGGCGGGTGAGGCTGCACAACTCCTCGGATCCCGGCACCTCGTCGGCCTTCGGTCCGAACACCTTCCACAGCCGGCGCACCGAGATGACCGGGGTGCGCTCCGGGGGGTCCTGGGACGTGTCGCGCCGCTGCGACACCTCGGTCTGGGCTGGGGTCATGATCAGTCTCTTTTCGGCGTTCAGCCGCGGAACCAGTGCTGCGGCCGGGGTTGGATGTTCTGCCAGACGTGTTTGGGCTCTCGGTACTCGTCAAGGCCGGTCGGCCCCAGCTCACGGCCCACGCCGGAGTGTCCGAAGCCACCCCATTCCGCCTGCGGCACATAGGGGTGGTAGTCGTTGATCCACACGGTGCCGTGGCGCAGCCTGCGCGCCACCCGCTGGGCCTTGCCCGCGTCCTGTGTCCAGACGGCTCCGGCGAGGCCGTACTGCGTGTCGTTGGCGATGCGGACCGCGTCGTCCTCGTCATGGAAGCGCTCGACGGTGAGTACGGGTCCGAAGGACTCCTCGTGCACCACGCTCATGTCCTGCCGGCACGCGTCGAGGACGGTGGGCGGGTAGTAGAAGCCGCCGCTCAGCGCGGGATCGTCGGGGCGCGCGCCGCCGCAGCGCAGTACGGCGCCCTCGGCGAGGCCGGCGGCGACGTACGCCTCGACCTTCTCCCGGTGCTGTGCGGAGATCAGCGCCCCGGTGTCGGCCTCCGGGTCGAAGGGTCCGCCCAGGCGGATGAGCCGGGCGCGGCGCACGAGTTCGTCGACGAAGACGTCGTGCAGCGAGTCCTCGACGATCAGGCGGGCGCCGGCCGAGCAGACCTGCCCGGAGTGCAGGAAGACGGCGGTGAGGGCGAAGTCCACTGCGGTCTCGAAGTCGGCGTCGGCGAAGACGACGTTCGGGTTCTTGCCGCCGAGTTCCAGCGCGACCTTCTTCACCGTCACCGCGGCGGCGGCCATGATGCGCCGCCCGGTGTCGAGGCCTCCGGTGAACGAGACCATGTCGACGTCCGGGTGCTCGGCCAGCGGCGCGCCCGCCTCGGCTCCGGCGCCCAGCACGAGTTGGGCGGCGCCGGCCGGCAGGCCCGCCTCCTCGAGGGCCTTCATCAGCAGGATCGAGGTGGAGGGCGTCAGCTCGCTGGGCTTGAGGACCACGGTGTTGCCCGCGAGCAGGGCCGGGGCGACCTTCCACGAGGCCTGCAGCAGCGGGTAGTTCCAGGGGGTGATCAGTCCGCAGACGCCGACGGGCTCGTAGGTGATCCGGCTGAGCGCGTCGTCGCGGCCGGTGTCGACCACCCGGCCGGCGCTGGTGCCGGCGACACCGCCGTAGTAGCGGAAGCAGGACACGACGTCGGCGATGTCGTACTCGCTCTCCACCAGGCGCTTGCCGGTGTCGAGCGACTCCGCACGGGCGAAGTCCTTGGCGTCGCGTTCCAGGATGTCGGCGGTGCGCAGCAGCAGTGCGCCGCGCTCACGCTCGGGGGTGCGGGGCCAGGGGCCGTCGTCGAAGGCGCGCCGGGCGGCGGCGATCGCCGCCTCGGTGTCGGGTCGGGTCGCCTCCGAGACCGTCGCGACCAGCGCGCCGTCCGCCGGACAGCGGATCTCCCGGTGGCCGCCCGCCACCGGGGCGCGCCACTCTCCGTCCACATACAGATCTGCCACGGCCGCGCCCTTCGAACGAAGTCGTTGCGCATTGTGCACTGCATTGTTTGTGGTGGAACACCCTGTCCGACGGGACTGACACCCGTCAAGAGGGTGGGGGTCCCGGTTCGGTCACCGGAGCGGCGCTCTCGCGCGCGTGTCAGCCGCCCAGCCGGTCCAGCAGGGCCCGGCGCCAACGCTCCGTCTCTGCGATCTGGTTGAAGGTGAACAGGTGCAGGCCGGCCAGTCCCGCCGACGGCTCGGTGAACCCCTCCGCGCCGCGGACGAGCAGCCTCTCCGGGGCGTATCCACCGGGTGCCGCGAGCCGCAGGAACCAGGACGTGTGCCGGGTGAGAAAACGTCCCGACTCCCCCACTCCGATCTTCGTCGCCATGGACAGCAGCTTCGCCCGCTCGACGGGCCCGGCGACGCCCATGTACAGGGGCAGTGTCACGCCGCGGCGCCGGATCCGGGCGATCCAGTCGGTGAGCACGCGCGCGTCGAAGCACAGATTGCTGACGATGTACGTGGCGTGTGCCTGTTTGTCCCCCATCGACCGGACGGTGATGTCGTCGTGGATGAGCGGATGGCTCTCCGGATAGCCGGTGATCCCCGTGTCCGCGAAGGGCCTGCCCATGTCGCTGAGCGCACGCAGCACCGGCAGTGCTCCGTCGTACGGGCCGACCGGCGGGTCGGCGTCACCCGCCGGGACGAAGACGTCGTCGACCCGGACCGCGCACAGCCGCTCCACGACGTCCTTCAGGTGCGCGTCGTCCCGCAGCAGCCGCGCGGGGACATGAGGGACCACGCGGTAACCGTGCGCCGCGAGCCGCTCGGTGAGGCCGAGGGTCGGCTCCAGGCCCCTGACCGGCGACGCCGTGACCGCGACCACGACGTCACGCGGCACATGGGCGAGGAGCTTGTCCTCCGTCGCCTTCGCCGGCAGCACCTCGTAGCGGACGCGGGTGAGCAGCGCCCGCAGGGCTTCCGTGCCCACCGCTCACCCGCCCTGCTTCTGGGCGTCGCGATGACGGTAGTAGGTGGCCTTGGAGGGCGTGAGCGGCTCCTTGCCGAGGATGAGGTCGGCCGCCTTCTCGGCGATCATCATCACCGGTGCGTAGATGTTGCCGTTCGTGACGTACGGCATCACCGACGCGTCCACCACCCGTAGCCCGTCCAGCCCGTGCACTCTCATGCTCAGCGGGTCGACGACGGACATCTCGTCGGTGCCCATCTTGCAGGTGCACGAGGGGTGCAGGGCCGTCTCGCCCTCCTCGGCGACCCAGGCGAGGATCTCCTCGTCGGACTCGACCGAGGGTCCGGGCGAGGTCTCGCCACCGTTGTAGGGGGCGAGGGCGGGCTGGTTGAGGATCCGGCGCGCGACGCGGATAGCCTCGACCCACTCGCGGCGGTCCTGCTCCGTGGAGAGGTAGTTGAAGCGCAGCGCGGGGCGCTCCCGCGGGTCCCTGCTCTTGATCTTCACCGATCCGATGGCGTTCGAGTACATGGGCCCCACGTGCACCTGGTAGCCATGGCCGCCGGCCGGCGAGGAGCCGTCGTAGCGGACGGCGACCGGCAGGAAGTGGAACATCAGGTTGGGATAGTCCACGTCCTCGTTGCTGCGGGCGAAGCCGCCCGCCTCGAAGTGGTTGGTGGCCGCGGGGCCCCTGCGGAACAGCCACTGCAGCCCGATGAAGGGGGCGCGCCACTTCGCCAGGTACGGCTGCACGGAGACGGGTTGTCTGCAGGCGTACTGGACGTACACCTCCAGGTGGTCCTGGAGGTTCTCGCCGACGCCCGGCAGATCGTGGACGACGTCGATGCCGAGGGCGGACAGTTCGGGCGCGTTGCCGACGCCGGAGAGCTGAAGCAGCTGCGGGGTGTTGACGGCGCCGCCGCACAGGATGACCTCGCGGGCCCGGACCTGCTGCGGCGCACGGCGACCCTGCTGGTACTCGACGCCGACGGCGCGCCTGTCCTCGAAGAGGACCCGGCTGACGAGGGCGCGCGTCTTCACGGTGAGGTTCGGCCGCTTCATCGCGGGCCTGAGGTACGCCTTCGAGGCCGACAGACGGCGACCGCGGTGGACGTTGCGGTCGAACTTGGCGAAGCCCTCCTGGCGGTAGCCGTTGACGTCGTCCGTGGGTGCGTAGCCCGCCTGCCGGGTGGCTTCCAGGAAGGCGGTGAAAAGCGGGTTGGTGGCCGGGCCGCGCTCCAGGACAAGGGGACCGTCATGGCCCCGGAACTCGTCGTCCGGGTCGGCCGCCAGACAGTTCTCCATGCGGCGGAAGTACGGCAGACAATGGGCGTAGTCCCAGGTCTCCATCCCTGGTCGGGACGCCCAGCGCTCGTAGTCCATCGGGTTGCCGCGCTGGAAGATCATGCCGTTGATGCTGCTGGAGCCGCCGAGCACCTTGCCGCGGGCGTGGTAGATGCGCCGGCCGCCCATATGGGGCTCGGGCTCGGACTCGTACTTCCAGTCGTAGAAGCGGCTGCCGATGGGGTAGGTCAGCGCCGCGGGCATGTGGATGAACACGTCCCACGGGTAGTCGGGGCGGCCCGCCTCCAGTACGAGCACCCGGTTCGCAGGGTCGGCCGAGAGCCGGTTGGCCAGTGCGCTGCCGGCTGATCCACCGCCGACGATGACGAAGTCGTAGTGCAGGAGAGCCATGGTGCCTCGTCTCGCTCGCGCCGTCGATATGCGGGGCATGCTAGTACGGGTATCGCAATACGCTCTAGGTTGCGAACCACGCAACTTATCCGGTGTTTGTTCACACCGCGTTACTTCTAGGGCGTTGTTTACTGCGCGTATAGTTCCGTTATGAGCAACTACAGTCCGGATACCGAAACAAGCGGGTCGTCGTCCGGCGGGGTGCAGTCCGTCGACCGGGCCATCAGCGTTCTGGAGATACTCGCCCAGCGTGGCGAGGCGGGCGTGAGCGAAGTGGCCGCCGAGATCGAGGTGCACAAGTCGACCGCGTTCCGGCTGCTCGGCGCCCTGGAGGCGCGGGGTCTCGTCGAGCAGTCGGGCGAGCGGGGCAAGTACAGCCTCGGCTTCGGCATCGTCCGTCTGGCGGGCGCCGTGACGGGACGCATCGACATCACCCAGCAGGGCCGGCCGGTGTGCGAGCGCCTGGCCGAGAGCATCGGCGAGACGGTCAACATCGCCGTGATGCAGGAGCACTACGCGATCAACCTCTACCAGGTGCGCGGCCAGGCCGCGGTCACCGCGCACAACTGGGTCGGCCAGCTGACCCCCCTGCACGCCACCTCCAGCGGCAAGATCATGCTGGCCCATCTGTCCGCCGAGGAGCGCGCCGCGCTGCTGACGGACGCCGGCCTGAAAAAGCTGACTCCGCGCACGATCTCCTCGAAGGCGAAGCTGGAGAAGAACCTCGCCGAGGCCCGGGAGCGCGGTTACGCCTGGACCCTGGAGGAGCTGGAGATCGGGCTGCACGCCATGGCGGCACCGATCCGCGGCCGGGAGGGCGAGGTCATCGCGTCGATCAGCGCCTCCGGACCCTCGTACCGGTTCACCGAGGAGCGTCTGCACGAGCTGGCTCCGGTGCTGGTCGAGGGCGCGGAGGAGATCAGCCGTCGCATGGGTCACCTGGGCTGACCGCACACCGTACACCGGCCGCACGGCCCGCCCGCGCCCTCCCCGCGGGCCACGGGCGCCGCGCTTCCCGGTCACTCTGACCGACGCACCCCGAGACGCTCCTGAACCCAGTCGTGGAAGGCGCCGATGTGGTGCTCACTGGGCACGAGCACACCGCCCTTGGCGTACAGCCGTGAGCTCATCCCCGGCTGGGTGCGCTCGCAGGCGTCGAAGTCCTGGCGGTTGACCCGGTCGAAGAGCTCCACGGACCGGCTGACGTCCTTCTGGCTCTCCACGACGTGCGGGAGGTAGAGCCAGTCGCACTCTACGACCGTGCGGTCGACGGCGACCGGGTACATCCGATGGAAGATCACATGGTCGGGCACGAGGTTGATGAACACCTGCGGCTTGACGGTGATCGCGTAGTACCGGCGGTCCTGTTCCGCGGAGACCCCCGGGATGCGGTCCAGGCCCTCGGAGCCGTCGACGGTGAAGCCCTGGACGTCCTCACCGAACTCGGCGCCGTGGCCCACGTAGTACTGGGCGGCGTAGCCGTCCGCGAACTCGGGGAGCACCTCGGTGAGTTCGGGATGAATCGTGGCGCAGTGGTAGCACTCCATGAAGTTCTCGATGATGAGCTTCCAGTTCGCCTTGACGTCGTAGACGATCCGTCTGCCCACCGCGAGGCGGGCGACGTCGTAGCGCTCGATCGACTCGACGTCGCCGAGGCGGGTGACCACCTCACCGATGACGTCCTGCTCGAAGGAGGGCGGGCTCTCCGCCAGGCACACCCAGACATAGCCGAGCCACTCACGGACGGCCACACTCACCAGGCCGTACTCCGTGCGGCCCACATCGGGCATCTTGGTGAGGTTGGGTGCCGCGAGCAGCGTGCCGTCGAGGCCGTAGGTCCAGGCGTGGTACGGGCACTGGAAGGCGCGTTTGACCTCGCCCGTCTCATCGGTGCAGAGCTTGGCCCCGCGGTGCCGGCAGACATTGAAGTAGGCGCGGATCGAATGGTCCCGGGCCCGGGTGACGAGGATGCTCTCGCGTCCCACGTCGACGGTGCGGAAGGCGCCGGGCTTCGGCAGGTCCGCGGCGCGGGCGACACAGAACCACATCGTCTCGAAGATGCGTTCCTGCTCCTGGGCGAAGACTCCGGGGTCCGTGTAGGCGGAGCCGGGAAGGGTGGCGATCAGGCTGTCCGGCAGGCTTGTCGAGGTCAACGCTTCACTCCTCGGGGAACGCCGTGGAAGGTTCAATCACGTGCCGGGAGGGGCGACTTCACACATCAGTTGCATATGAAGCAACCCTGCGTCTCATGTGCAACGCAGCATGAGAGCCCGCCGGCACGGTGTCAAGACGCCGTGGCGGTGAACTGCTTGCGCCGGCGGGTGAACAGCCGCGGCTGGTTCATCCCGAGCACGGCGACCGGCCGGCCGCCCCGCCGGTAGACGGCGAGGAAGCTGCGGTCGTCGATCGCGCCCTCCTCGACGGTCACACTGTCGGCCCCGGCGGCATGGCCCACGAACTGGATCTTCACACCGTACTGATCGGACCAGAAGTACGGAGGCCGGGGCACGCCCGGTTCCGTCGCACCGTCCGCGAGCAGCGCGGCGACTGCGGCGTCCGGCCGTTCCAGCGCGCCGGTCCAGTGCTCGACCCGGCGATGGGTCCCGGTGCGCGGGTCGTACCAGTTGGCGCAGTCGCCCACGGCGACCACCCCGGCCACGCCGGTGCGCCCGTCGGCGCCGCACTTCACACCGTTGTCGAGCGCGATGCCGGACCCCTGGAGCCACTCGACGCAGGGACGCGCACCCACACCCACGACGACCGTGTCGGCGGGAACGCCACGCCCGTCCTCCAGCAGTACGGAATCGACCCGGCGTTTCCCGCCCAGCCCCTTGACCCCCACCCCGCACAACAGCGGTACACCGTGGTCGGTGTGAAGGGCGGCGACAATCCGGCCCATGGCCTCGCCGAGCGGTCCGGCCAGCGGGGCCGGCGCCGCCTCGATCACGGTCACGTCGAGGCCGAGGGCGTACGCCGTGGAGGCGACCTCGGCGCCGACGAACCCGCCGCCGATCACCACCAGCCGTCCACCCCGGGCGAGGTCGTCCCGCAGAGCGCGGGCGTCGTCGAGGGTGCGCAGCACATGGACCCCGGCGAGGCCCTCGGCGCCGGGCAGGGTGCGGGCGGCGGCTCCGGTCGCGACGACCACACCGTCGGCACGTATCTCCCGGCCGTCGGCGAGCCGGACCGCTCGCTCGGTGCGGTCGAGTCCGGTGGCACGGGCACCGAGCACCCACTCCGCCTGGAGGTCCTCGTCGTCCCGCTCCAGTGCCAGTTCCGCCTCACCGATGGCGCCGGCCAGGAACTCCTTGGACAACGGCGGCCTGTCGTACGGGCGATGGGGCTCGTCGCCGATGACGACCAGCCGGCCGTCGTACCCCCGCCGCCGCAGCGAGCGCGCGGCCGACAGACCGGCCAGCGAGGCGCCCACCACGGCCACGGTCCTCACGCCGCGCCTCCGGCCAGGCGGGCGGCGACGCACGGCGGCAGGTTGGGCGCCTCGGTGGACAGCCGGACGTAGACCATGCCGTCCTCGACGACGACCTCGTGGGTACGTACCGGAAGCCTGGCCGGGGGCGCGTCCACGGCTCCGGTCCTGAGGTCGAACTTGGAGGCGTGCAAGGGGCATTCGACCTCGCGGCCCTCCAGCCAGCCGTCGGCGAGCGAGGCGTCCTGGTGGGTGCACGTGTCGTCGATGGCGAAGAGCTCGCCGTCGTCGGTGTGGAACACCGACACGGGCGGGTCGATGTCGAGCCGATGGGCCTCGCCTCGCGGCAGATCCGCAAGACGGCACGCGGGAATCATCATGACACCTCGGTGCGTATAACGAAACGGATTGCGGTTAGCGCAACGTCAGTCTGGAGGCCGTTCTGAACCCTTGTCAAGGCATCCACAAGCCGGGGTGCGCGAGGTCCGACGGCGGTTTTCCGGACACGTCGAAGCGACCTCGAAAGCGCAGGTGAACAAGGGAAACTGGAGCCTCACAGAAGCGACGGCGGCCCTGCCCGGTACCCCTTGCGGGGCCATTCGCCGGGCAGGGCCGCCGCGTCGCCGGGGCGGTCAGAAACCGCGGTCGATCCACTCCTGGAGATGCGGCGCCCCGGCGGTGCGGCCGTCCGGCGAGAACGTGCCCGATGTGACGAGCCGG
Organism: Streptomyces sp. NPDC001222; assembly: GCF_042896945.1. NCBI lineage: Bacteria > Bacillati > Actinomycetota > Actinomycetes > Kitasatosporales > Streptomycetaceae > Streptomyces > Streptomyces sp. NPDC001222. Next base: position 59,598 of record NZ_JBIAXT010000034.1, on the reverse strand, counting down.
CCGATGCGGGCGGCGGCCGTCAGAAGACCACCACCGACCGCAGGACATCACCGTGGTGCATGCGCTCGAAGGCCTTCTCCACCTCGTCCAGGGCGATGGTCTCGGTGACGAAGGCGTCCAGGTCGAGGCGGCCCTGCAGATGGAGATCGATGAGCATCGGGAAGTCACGGGAGGGCAGACAGTCGCCGTACCAGGACGACTTCAACGCCCCGCCCCGGCCGAAGACGTCGAGCAGCGGCAGCTCCAGCTGCATTTCCGGGGTCGGTACGCCGACCAGCACCACGGTGCCGGCCAGATCGCGCGCGTAGAAGGCCTGCCGGTACGTCTCCGGGCGCCCCACCGCCTCGATGACCACATCGGCGCCGAACCCTCCGGTCAGCTCGCGCACCGCGTCGACCGCGTCGGTCCGCCGGGAGTTGACCGTGTGCGTCGCGCCCAGTCTCTTGGCCGTGGCGAGTTTCCGGTCGTCGATGTCCAAGGCGATGATCTTCGCCGCGCCCGCGAGCTTCGCCCCGACGACGGCCGCGTCCCCCACTCCGCCGCAGCCGATCACGGCGACGGTGTCACCGCGTCCGACGTTGCCGGTGTTGATGGCCGCGCCGATGCCCGCCATCACACCGCAGCCCAGCAGTCCGGCGGCCGCCGCCGACGCGGCCCGGTCCACCTTGGTGCACTGACCGGCCGCCACGAGCGTCTTCTCCGCGAAGGCGCCGATCCCCAGAGCGGGCGAGAGCTCCGTGCCGTCGGTCGACGTCATCCTCTGCCGGGCGTTGTGGGTGTTGAAGCAGTACCAGGGCCGCCCTCGCAGACAGGCCCGGCACTGGCCGCACACGGCGCGCCAGTTCAGGATGACAAAGTCGCCCGGTGCCACGTCGGTGACGCCGTCACCGACCGCCTCGACCACCCCCGCCGCCTCGTGCCCCAGCAGGAAAGGGAAGTCCTCGCTGATGCCGCCCTCGCGATAGTGCAGATCGGTGTGGCAGACGCCGCAGGCCTCGACCTTGACCAGCGCCTCACCCGGGCCGGGGTCGGGCACGACGATCGTCTCCAGACCGACAGGGGCGCCCTTGCTCCTCGCGACGACGGCACGGACCTGCTGAGACATGGTCACTCCTCGGCTGACAGAGGGACGAGATGTTGCCTAATACGGTACGCATCTCGTGTATCGCAACTCAGCATCGCGGAGGCCACATCAGGGGTCAAGAGAGTGACCCCGGGATTGCTCGCACCCGCTGGGCGCGGCTCACCGGGTCTTCCAGGGTGGCGAGCAACTCCGTGCGGGCGGCGGCGAGTCGGGCCGGGATCGGTCGCCCCGCGTGCGTGACAACGGGGAAGAGCCGACCGAGGCGGCGGCGCCCCTCCACGTGGTCACCCCCTGCCCGCGCCGCGCACAAACCCCACCACCCGCCTACAGCGCCATGCACGTCCTGGTTCCCCGTGGATACCCGGGACGCGGTCCCACGCCGGAGACGTGGCACGCCAGAAGGGGCAACGGCCGGATCCGGATACTTTCTGTCATGCGAGGAGCACAGTCCGGCAGAGCTCGTCGAGCAGGCCCGGATGGCCGAGCAGGCCGGTTTCAGCTCCCTGTGGATCTGGAACCATCACCACCCCTGGAACGACCGCCACGGCAGGCACCGCACGGTGGAGAACGCCCGCGTACACGCCTCCCGACGCTCCGGTGCCCGTCGGCGTCTCCACCTTCGGCCCGCAGGCGGCCGCGGTCGCCGCGCGCACCGGCGACGGGCTGATCACGATGCACATCCGGCATCCGGAGGTCACGGTGCCGAGGGACGCCGTCGCCTCCCTTCATCCCCGGCTGGAGGCCGCCGCGCTGGAAGTGGTGGAGCGCGCCATGGGCGCCCCCATCGTCACGGAGAAGCCGGTCGATTTCACCCGTCCGGCCGAATGACGAGGTCCGTTCAGGACCAATGCCTCGGCGATGAAGGGGTACCCGGTGGCCCGTACCGGACGAAGGCCCGCACCAGCCCGGAGGCCGACCATGAGCAAACCCGTCCTCGGAGAGCCCCTCGACGCCCTGGTCAGGGCGCTGCGCACGGAAGCCGATGCCGAGGTCCGCTTCGACTCCGGCAGCAGGGGTGCCTACTCCACCGACGGGTCGAACTACCGCCAGGTCCCCCTCGGCGTGGTCGTACCCCGCACCGTCGAGGCCGGTGCCCGCGCGGTGGCGGTGTGTGCCCGTTTCGACGCGCCCGTGCTGTCGCGCGGAGGAGGCACGAGCCTCGCCGGTCAGACGACGAACGCGGCCGTGGTGATCGACTGGACCAAGTACTGTCATGCCCTGGTCGCGGTCGATCCCGACGCTCGTACCTGTGTGGTGGAGCCGGGCATCGTCCTGGACGAACTCAACCGGCGGTTGTCGGACCACCGTCTGCAGTTCGGTCCGAAGCCCTCCACCCACAGCCACTGCGCGCTGGGCGGCATGATCGGCAACAACTCGTGCGGGGCGTCCGCGCAGGCGTACGGCAAGACCGTGGACAACGTACGGCGCCTGGAGGTGCTCACCTACGACGGTCTGCGCATGTGGGTGGGCCCCACCTCCCCGGCGGAGCGGGCCCGCATCGCGGCCGAGGGCGGCCGGCGGGCCGAGATCTACGACGGTCTGGACCGCATAGCCTCCACCTACCTGGCGGACATCCGGCGGGGCTATCCCAAGATCCCGCGCCGGGTGTCCGGCTACAACCTCGACTCGCTGCTCCCGGAGAACGGCTTCGACGTCGCCAGAGCCCTGGTCGGCAGCGAGGGCACCCTCGTCACCGTGCTGCGGGCCGAACTCGAACTCGTCCCCGTGCCACGCAACCAGTCGCTGCTGGTCCTCGGCTACGACGACATCTGCCGTGCCGCCGACGACGTGCCCCGTGTGCTGGAGCACTGCTCCCCCAGCCAGCTGGAGGCGCTGGACGGGCGGATGGCGCAGCTGATGCGCGAGGAGCACGCCTATCTCGACTCGCTGAGCGCCCTGCCCGAGGGCGACAGCTGGCTGCTCGTGCAGTTCTCCGGTGACAGCCAGGAGGACGTCGACGAGCGGGCGCACGCGCTGGTCAAGGCCCTCGGCCGGGCCGAGCGGGACGCCTCGGTCGCCTTCTCCGACAACCCCGCGCGCGAGGAGAAGATGCTGCGGGCCCGGGAGGCGGGGCTCGGCGTGACCGCGCGCCCGCCGGACGACCGGGAGACCTGGGAAGGCTGGGAGGACTCCGCCGTCCCGCCCGAGCGCCTCGGTGACTATCTCCGTGATCTGAAGCGGCTGTTCGAGGAGTTCGACTACGACCATCCTTCCCTCTACGGCCACTTCGGGCAGGGGTGCGTGCACACACGGATCCCGTTCGGGATGACCACGGCGCAGGGGGTCGCGGACTTCCGCCGCTTCCTGGAACGCGCCGCCGACCTCGTCGCCTCCTACGACGGCTCGCTGTCCGGCGAGCACGGCGACGGCCAGGCCCGGGGCGAACTGCTGACCCGGATGTTCGGTGAACGGCTGGTGGCCGCCTTCGGCGAGCTCAAAGCCCTGTTCGATCCGGGCAATCGGATGAACCCGGGCAAGGCCGTGAACCCAAATCCCGTCGACGGGCAGCTGCGGCTGGGGGCCGCCTGGCGGCCGGCGACCCACGACACCCACTTCGGTTATCCCGAGGACGACCGCTCCTTCACGCGGGCGGTGCTGCGCTGCGTGGGCATCGGCAACTGCCGTACCCACGAGGGCGGGGTGATGTGTCCCTCGTACCGAGCCACCCAGGAGGAGGAGCACTCCACCCGTGGTCGTGCCCGGCTGCTGTTCGAGATGCTCGACGGGCACCCCGACTCGGCGGTCACCGACGGCTGGCGCTCGACGGAGGTCCGCGACGCCCTCGATCTGTGCCTGGCCTGCAAGGGCTGCAAGTCGGACTGTCCGACGGGCGTGGACATGGCCACGTACAAGGCGGAGTTCCTCGCCCACCACTACGCCGGGCGGCTGCGCCCCGCTGCACACTACTCGATGGGCTGGCTGCCGGTGTGGGCCCAACTGGCAAGTCATGCACCGTCCTTGGTGAACGGCGCGCTGCACACTCCGCTGCTCGGCCGGGCCGGGCAATGGATGGCCGGGGTGGACACCGCACGCAGGCCACCGGTGTTCGCCGCGACGTCCTTCGTACGGTGGTGGCGCGGCCGGCGCGCCGAGCAGCCGGACCCGTCGGATCCGGCGACCGTGGTCGTCTGGCCGGACACCTTCAGCAACTTCTTCCATCCGTCGGTGGCGCTCTCGGCCGTACGGGTCCTGGAGGACGCGGGATTCCGCGTCGCCGTACCGACCACGCCCGTATGCTGCGGTCTGACCTGGATCTCGACCGGGCAACTGGCCATCGCCAAGGGGGTGTTGCGGCGCACTCTCGGTGTCCTGCGTCCGTACCTGGATGCGGGCACGCCCGTCATCGGCCTGGAGCCCTCCTGTACGGCCGTCTTCCGCTCCGACGCACCCGAGTTGCTTCCGGACGACGAGGACGTACGACGGCTGTCCGGGCAGGTGCGCACGTTCGCGGAGCAGCTCGTCCACCATGCCCCCGACGACTGGCGGCCCCCACAGCTGGCCCGGCAGGCGACCGTGCAGACCCACTGCCACCAGCACGCGGTCCTGAAGTCCGAGGCCGACCGCGAACTCATGCGCCGCGCCCACCTGGACGCCGACGTCCTCGCCGAGGGGTGCTGCGGACTGGCCGGCAACTTCGGCTTCGAACGCGGCCACCACGAGGTGTCGCTGGCGGTCGGGGAGCTCGGAGTCCTGCCCTCCGTCCGCAGTGCCGCCCCCGACTCCCTGGTGCTGGCCGACGGGTTCAGCTGCCGTACCCAGATCGAACAGGGCGGCACCGGACGGCGCGCCCTGCACCTGGCCGAAGCCCTCGCCCTCGGTCTGAAGGGCCCCCTGCCGAGTGATCGGCCCGAACGTCTGGCCCGACGGCCGGAACCACCCTCCCGTACGGCCCGCTGGGCCACCACCGCACTCGCGGCGACAGCGGCGGCAGCGGTGGGCCGGAGGGCTCTGCGGCATTCACGCCACCCGTAGTCGCACGCCACGTGCGGAAAGGATCAGAACATGTCGACGAAGGTATCCGACTACATTCTCCAGCGACTGCGCGAGTGGGATGTGGAGCACGTCTTCGCCTACCCCGGAGACGGCATCAACGGTCTCCTCGCGGCGTGGGGACGGGCGGAGAACAAGCCCCGGTTCATCCAGTCGCGCCACGAGGAGATGTCCGCCTTCGAGGCCGTCGGCTACGCCAAGTTCTCCGGCCGTGTCGGCGTCTGCGCGGCCACCTCCGGGCCCGGCGCCATCCATCTCCTCAACGGCCTGTACGACGCCAAGCTCGACCATGTGCCCGTGGTCGCGATCGTGGGGCAGACCAACCGCAGCGCCATGGGCGGCTCGTACCAGCAGGAAGTCGATCTCCTCAGCCTGTACAAGGACGTCGCCTCGGACTTCTGTGAGATGGTCACCGTCCCCGAACAACTGCCGAACGTGCTCGACCGGGCCCTGCGCACCGCCGTCGCGCGGCGTTCGGTGACCGCCGTGATCGTCCCCGCCGACGTACAGGAACTCGACTACTCACCGCCCGAGCACGCCTTCAAGATGGTGCCCTCCAGCCTCGGTCTGCCGCACTACGCGCCGGTCCCGGACGACGACGACCTGCAACGGGCCGCCGACGTGCTCAACTCCGGCAAGAAGACCGCCATACTGATCGGGCAGGGTGCGCGGGCGGCCCGGACGGAGGTGACCGCGGTCGCCGAGCGGCTCGGCGCCGGTGTCGCGAAGGCCCTGCTGGGCAAGGACGCCCTGGACGACGACCTGCCCTATGTGACGGGCGCGATCGGCCTGTTGGGCACCCGGCCGTCGTACGAGATGATGCGCGACTGCGACACCCTGCTCGTCATCGGCTCGTCCTTCCCCTACACGCAGTTCCTGCCGGAGTTCGGCAAGGCTCGGGCCGTGCAGATCGACATCGATCCGCACATGGTCGGCCTGCGCTATCCCTTCGAGGTCAATCTCGTCGGCGACGCCACCCGGACCCTGCGCCGGCTGCTGCCGCTGCTGGAGCAGGCCGAGAATCCCACCTGGCGCAAGAAGATCGAGGACGACGTCGCACGCTGGTGGAAGGTCATGGAACGGCGGGCCGCCGTCACCGCCGACCCGATCAACCCCGAGCACGTCGCCCACGCGCTGAACGGCGTACTGCCGGAGAACGTGGTCCTGAGCTCGGACTCCGGGTCGGCCGCCAACTGGTACGCCCGTCATCTGAAGCTGCGCGGCGCCATGCGCGGCTCGCTGTCGGGCACCCTCGCCACCATGGGGCCGGGTGTCCCCTACGCCATCGGCGCCAAGTTCGCCCACGGCGACCGGCCGGCCATCGCGCTGGTGGGCGACGGCGCGATGCAGATGAACGGCATGGCCGAGCTGATCACGGTCGCCAAGTACTGGCAGGACTGGGAGGACCCGCGCCTGATCGTCGCCGTCTTCAACAACCGGGACCTGAACCAGGTCACCTGGGAGATGCGGGCCATGGAAGGAGCCCCGCAGTTCCTGCCGTCGCAGTCGATTCCCGATGTCGCCTACGCCGACTTCGCCCGCTCGCTCGGCCTGACGGGCATGCGCATCGAGAAGCCGGACGACGTGGCGGGCGCCTGGCGGACCGCGCTTGCCGCCGAGCGGCCGTGCGTGCTCGACTTCGTGACCGATCCCGCCGTACCGCCCATCCCGCCGCACGCCACCCTCGACCAGATCGAGGCCGCCGCGGCCTCCGTCCTCAAGGGCGACAGCGACCGTGCGGCCATGGTCCGCCAGGGCTTCAAGGCCAAGGTCCAGGAGTTCCTGCCGCACCGCCACCACGTGGGACAGCGATGACCGGTGAGCAGGTCGTGGAGCGGGTGGACAGCGCCGTCTACACCGTGCCCACGGACGCCCCCGAGGCGGACGGCACTCTCGCCTGGGACAGCACCACGCTCGTCCTGGCCACCGTCCGCAGCGGGGACATCACCGGACTCGGCTACACCTACGCCCCGGCGGCGACCGCACGTGTCATCGACGACCTGCTCGCCGACGTGGTCACCGGCACCGCCGCCTTCGACGTCCCGCGTATGAACGAGGCCATGCAACGCGCCGTACGCAACGCCGGCTTGCCCGGTGTCGCGGCCCAGGCGATCTCCGCCGTCGACATCGCCCTCTGGGACGCCAAGGCACGCCTGCTCGGCCTCCCCCTCGCCCGGCTCCTGGGCGCGGCCCGCGACGACGTGCCCGTCTATGGCAGCGGTGGCTTCACCACCTACGACGACCAGCGGCAGGACCGGCAACTGCGCGGCTGGGTCGAGGACGAGGGCATCCCCCGAGTCAAGATCAAGATCGGTGAGTCCTGGGGCCGGTGCGAGACACGGGACCGTCGGCGCGCGGCCCGAGCCCGCGCGAGCATCGGCGAGGCGGCCGAGTTGTACGTGGACGCCAACGGCGCCTACGGCGCCAAGCAGGCCCTGCGCATGGCCGCCGCGTTCGACGACGAGGGCGTCACCTGGTTCGAGGAGCCTGTCTCCTCGGACCGTCTCGGTTCCCTCGCCGCGATCCGCAGCCGCGTCATGGCGGACGTCACGGCCGGGGAGTACGGCTACACGCTGCCCTACTTCCGGTCCATGCTCGCCGCGGATGCCGTCGACTGTCTCCAGGCCGACGTCACCCGCTGCGGCGGCATCACCGTCTGGCTGCGCGTCGCCGCGCTGGCGCTGAGCCACGGCCTGGAGATCTCCGGACACTGCGCCCCGCAGGCACACGCCCATGCGGCTGCCTCGGTGCCGAACCTGCGGCACCTGGAGTGGTTCCACGACCACGTCCGCATCGAACGCCTCCTCTTCGACGGCGCCCTGGATCCTCACGGGGGTGCCCTGCGCATAGGCCATGACGCCGCACCCGGACTGGGCCTGAGCCTCGACGCCGAGCGGGCACGTCCCTTCAGAACCGGCTGACAGCACGATCGCCCGCCCGGACGGCACCTGCGGAACGGCGGACGCCCGGTCGTTCAGGTCTGGCAATCGGGGCACCAGACCGTACGGCGTCCGCCCATCCGGCTGGAGCACAGGGACCGACGGCACCGGGGACACAGCGGGTCGCTGTCGTCCCTGCGCCCGGTGAGCCAGGAGCGTCGCGGTGGCACGCACCCGGCACGCACGGACGTCTCCAGGACGCGGCCCATCCTCGTATGGATACGCCGCAGCGCCGTCTCGCTCAGGTTCCGCGCCGGAGTCCGCGGGTGGACGTGAGCCCGCCAGAGGATCTCGTCGCACAGGAGATTCCCGAGACCCGCGATCACGGACTGGTCCATCAGGGCGCTCTTCACGGCACCTCGACGCCCCGACAGCAGTTCCCGGAACTCCGGTCCGCTCACGGTCGAGGCGTCGGGGCCCAGTCGGCCGGTGATCCGTGCGACCTCGGCGTCATCGGCCAACTGCACGCCCTGCAGCTTGCGTTGATCGCGGTAGCGCAGATGACGAGTGTGGTCGAGTGTCAGCACGATGCGGTCGTGCGGGGCGATCGGGTCGTCCGGGGCACAGCACAGCAGTGCTCCTGTCATACCGAAGTGGCAGACCAGGGTGAGGCCGCCGTCCGTCGGCACGAACAACCACTTTCCGTGGCGCCACGCCTCCCCGAGACGCCTGCCCTTCAGTTCCCTCCGCAGCCGTCGCACGGTGACACCCCGCAGAACCCCGGCGTCCCGCACCTCGACGTCCGTGATGCACCGGCGCCGGCCGCAGGCCATGAGCACCTCGCGGAATCCTTCGACATCCGGCAGTTCGGGCATGAGTGCTTCCCGGTCTCCCGTCGTGCGGCACACGTCCATCGCACCCCGCCACAGCGCTGATCGCATCCGGAACCAAGGATCCGTACCGGCCGCGGGTTCAGGAACAGAAGTCGGCGACGGTGGCGGTGAGAATCGCGGTGAGGCGGTCCAGGGAGCCGAGGTCGACATACTCGGTCGCCGCATGCGCGCCCGCGCCGTCGACGCCGAAGAGCAGACAGGGGATGCCGGCCCGGTCCAGGAGAGCGCAGTCGGTCCAGAAGGGCTCGGCGCGCACCGTGGGCGAGCGGCCCAGGACCTGCTCGGCACGGCGGGTGAGGGTGCGGACGACGAGTGCCTCCGGGTCGGCTTCGAAGGGGTCGCGGTGCAGGCCCCGGGTGAGCCGGTACCGGAAGTCGGGAAGCGTCTCGGCAAGACGGTCGAGTACGAGGGTCAGCTCCCGCTCGACACTGTCCGCGCTCTCGCCGGGAACGGTGCGACGCTCCAGGGTGATACGGCAGTGCGCCGGGTAGGTGGAGGGTTCCTCGCCGCCGTGGATGAGGGAGGCGTGTACGGTGCCGGTGCCCAGGCGGGGGTGCGCCGGGCCCTGCGCGAGGCGCTGTCCCAGTGCTTCCAGAGCGACGAGGAAGTGTCCCGCTCTGGTGATGGCGTCGATGCCGAGTTCGGGGCGCGAGCCGTGCGCCGCACGCCCTTCGATCTCCACGTCGAACCAGGCGAAGCCCTTGTGGGCGAGGGTGACTTCGAGATGGCTCGGCTCGGTGACGATCGCCGCGTCGGCCGTGAAGCGCTCCAGCACTTCCTCGGTGCCCGCGCTTGCGTGTTCCTCGTCGGCGACACAGGCGAGGATGACATCGCCGCGCAGGGATGTGCGGGCGGTGGCGCGGGCGGCTGCGGCCATCATGGCCGCGATACCGCCCTTCATGTCGAAGGTGCCGCGGCCGTACATCCTGCCGTCACGGATCTGTGGGTCGAGCGGATCGCCGTCGTAGCCCAGGAGGCCGACCGTGTCGAGATGGCCGTTGATCATGAGGGACCGGCCGCCACCGGTGCCGCGGGCGATCGCGACGAGCGAGGGCCGGCCGGGGCGCTTCTCCAGGCGGTGGACCTCGAAGCCGCGGGCGCCCAGCCATGCGCCGCAGAAGTCGGCGATGTGGGACTCGCCCGCCCCGCCGGGAACGAGGTCCGGGTTCACCGAGTCGATGGAGATCAGTCTGGCCAGCAGGCGGGCGGGGTCCGTGTCCAGGGGGTCGGGCACCGCTGGCGTCGAGGGGGTCTCAGGGAGCATGGGGGCCTTCCGGAGTGCTGATGAGTGATGGTCATCGAAAAGTCCGGACGATGTCCGCGGGCACGCCGAATTCGAGCGAGGTCCGTCAGGGGCTGCCACCGGCGGTCACGAGCGCGAGGCCGAAGCCGATCAGTACGACGCCCGTCGTGCGCTCGAACGCACGGCGGGTGCGCGGGCCTTCGAGGACGCGCCGGGCCTTGGACAGCAGAAGCGCATAGCCGCCCAGCCAGACGACGGTCAGGGTGGTGTGCAGGAGGACCAGGAGCAGCAGCTCCCGCCACGGCCGCGGTGGGTGGAGCGCCTCCTCCGCCCACCGCCGCCACCCTCTCGGAGCGTTCCCGGCACGGCCGGTGATGCCCTGTGCCACCCCGAATCGGATCGCGTCCCGTTCCTGCGCGCTGAGGCCGTGCGCGCCGTCCGGCCCCAAGTCCCACTCGTGCTCATCGGCCGGCCTTGGTGACGGGCGCGGCCCGATCGGCGGCGTCTGGTACGAGGACAACCAGGGCGTGTTTCGAAAGCAGCGTCGTCCGCCCGAAGGGCGGGGCCCGCGGCGTCCGGTGCGGCGCATCGCAAGGCGGAGGGTCGTCCGCGTACTGGGCGTACGCGCACGACCCCGACAACGCGGCGAGGTGCCGTACCTGGGGGCACCTCCCAGCCGCCAGGCTGGGGGAGTCGCGGGCCAGACGGGACATTCGAAAACGCCCTAAAGCTGCTGCTCCTGGCTGTGGATCATCGACATCAGCTGTCCGTGGGTCTCGGCGTCGGCGGCCGCGACCAGTCCGCGGCCCTCCGGTCCGAGCGGAGCGCCGTCGATCCCCGTCACCGTACAGCCGGCGGCCCTGCACAGCGCGATGCCCGCGGCGAAGTGCACGCTCGCACTGAGGTCGCCGCCGTCGGTGACGTACGCGGCGCGCTTGCCCGCCGCCACCCACGCCAACGCCAGTGTGGTGGAGACGACTCGTGGCCGGAACCGGTCCACGAACGCGCGGTGGGCCAGCAGGTCCACGGCCCGGAATCCGGGAGCGTTCGGGAAGGGCGGATCCAGGTTGACGTCCACCAACCGGGTGGCGGGGGTGGGGGCCAGCCGGACATCGGCCCCGTCCTGCCGTCCCCAGGCCGTCGCACCGTCGGTGCAGAAGACGTCGCCACTGAACGGGTCGGCCACCGCCGCCGCCCCGTCGCGCAGCGCCACGTTGACGGCCACCAGCATGCTGCCCACGCCGTAGTTCAGCGTGCCGCACAGGGGATCCACCATCCACTGGCGTACGGCGTCGGAGGCGCCCTGCCGGCCGCTCTCCTCCCCGAGCACCCCGTCATCGGGCCGAGCGGCACGGATGACGTCGAGGATCTGCCGCTCGGCCTCCACGTCGGCGGCGGTGGCGAAGTCCCCGGCGCCCTTGTCGATGCGAGTCAGCCGACGACCGTACATGCCGCGCACCACATCGGCCCCGGCGCATGCGGCGGCTATCGCGACGCCCATGTCATCAAGGCCCTCAAGCGAGTTGATCACAACGTGCAGCGTATCGGCGGATGACAGGGGCCGAAGGAGTCACCTTCAAGCCTCGGTCGGCGGGTTGCCCAGTTCATCGATGAGCCGGCGGTACGTCTCGAACGCCGCCTTGGGGCTGTAGTCGTCACGCAGGAGGCCGAAGCGGTGGAAGAGGTGGAGGGACATCTCACCGCTGTGGTACGCGACCGCCCCCCGGCAGCTGCCCGGTGGAGGCCGTTCGCGACGACCTTCTCGCCGCCCTGCGACGGAACGAACCCATGCTCGGACTCCACCCCGGCGCACTCAGGTTCTGGCAGGTCATTCATGACAGCCCCGCGCTGCGCGCACGGGAACGCGAGATCGGCGAACATGCCGAGGCCGCCTTGACGGCCGCCCTGGCGGAACATCCGCCGGGCAGCGCCGGCACGCCGGGGCCGCCGACCCGGCGTTGCCCGCGCTCATGGCGGGCGCCGTCGCCGGAACGCACCGGGCAGCCGTGCGTGAGCTCCGACGACGCATCATGTCCGCCGAGTCGCCCGAGCACGCCCGCGACGCGGTCGCCTCGGCGGCACTCCAGGCGTTCGACGTGCTGTGTTCCGAACTCCACGCGACCTCCGCAGCCGCCGAACACACGTCGTGAAGCCCCACGGCTCCGCAGCGCCCGAACACACGTCGCGGCCGTCCGGTTGATCGTCCGTATCGCGTTCGGCGAAACATGCCGTGCAAGAGCATCGGCGTCAGTACGTTCGGATGTCCCAGATCAACTTCTCGTCGACGAGGAGGGACTGTGCTGAAAGGTACGACTGCCGTGGTCACGGGTGGATCCCGGGGTATCGGCCGGGCGATCGTCGAGCGTCTGTGCCGCGACGGAGCGGACGTGGTCTTCAACTACGCCACCAGCGATGAAGCCGCGGCCGAGGTCGTCCGCGTCGTAGAGACGGCCGGCGGCAAGGTGCGGGCGCTGCGCGTCGATCTGAGGGAGCCGGACGGGCCCGATCAGCTCATGCAAGCCGCCCAGGCACATCTCGGCGGCCTGGACATCCTGGTGAACAACGCGGCGATGCCGTTCACCCCTGCCCCGCTCGCCCACACCGACGCGGAGGTGTTCGACAGTGTGATGACGGTCAACGCGAGATCGGTGTTCCTGACGATGCGTCATGCCGCCAGAGTGATGCGGGACAACGGCCGGATCGTGAACATCTCCTCCCTGAACACCGTGCGCCCCGCCGCGGGCATCGCGCCGTACGCGGCCAGCAAGGGCGCGATCGAGCAGCTCACCGCGGTCGCCGCCCGGGAGCTCGGGCCACGCGGCATCACGGTCAACACCGTCTCGCCCGGGGCGACCGACACCGAGCTGCTGCATGGAACGAATCCTCCGCAGGCCCTTCAGACGGTCGTCGACATGACCCCTCTCGGCCGACTGGGACAGCCGTCCGACGTGGCCGATGTCGTCGCATTTCTCGTCGGCCCGGACGGCCGCTGGATCACCGGTCAGAACCTGCGGGCGACGGGCGGACTGGGCTGAGCCCGGCCTCGGCCCTTCCTCCTCATTTGCCTAAAGATTTTAGGTAAATGCATAATGAGTGCCGCGAACAGGAGGAGAGCCATGGTTCGAGCAGGGCTGACCACCGAACGTCTGACTCGGGCCGGGGCAGAGCTGGCCGACGAGGTCGGCTTCGACCAGGTGACCGTCTCGGCGCTCGCCCGCCGATTCGATGTCAAGGTCGCGAGCCTGTACTCCCACGTGAAGAGCTCTCACGACCTCAAGACCAGGATCGCCCTGCTCGCGCTGGAGGAACTCGCCGACCGAGTCGCCGACGCCCTCGCCGGACGTGCCGGCAAGGACGCACTCGCGGCGTTCGCCGACGCCTACCGCGACTACGCCCGGCAGCACCCGGGCCGCTACGACGCCGCCCGCTTCAGTCTCGACCCCGAGACGGCGGCCGCCAGCGCCGGCGTCAGGCATGCGCAGATGACGCGGGCGATCCTCCGGGGCTACGACCTGACGGAGCCGGACCAGACGCACGCGGTCCGGATGCTCGGCAGCGTCTTTCACGGCTACGTCAGCCTGGAGCTGAGCGGAGGCTTCAGCCACACCGCCGTCGACCCGCAGGAGTCCTGGTCCTGGATCGTGGATTCCCTCGACGCCCTGCTGCGCAGCCGGAACTCGGCCTGACGGCCGACACCGTACCGCGCCAAGTGCCTCCCGGCACTGCCCGGTTCACCGAGCCGCCCGCGTAGGACAAGGCCCTCGACGGCCGTGAGCTCCACGGCGGGGCGGACAGCTCCCAGAGCGGCGGATACGAAGCCTTTGCCGGTTCTGGGGAATCACTCGAACCGCCTCCCATCTGCGCGACGTCCGCTATGCCCGCTCCTCCGGTTCATCGGTCATGCCGCGTTCACCGCATCGCCCTTCCTCACAGGTCTACGCGCGTGGTGTCATGCACGCGCTCACCACCCCCTCCCCGGTGAGCGTCCCCATGACGAGGAGTCACGCATGCTGTCGAAGGTTCTGGGACGTGCAGGCGTCGCCCTGGCGGCCGGTGCCGTCGCACTCGCCACCGCCGTCCCCGCGAACGCCGCCGAGTACTCCGCCTTCGCGTTCTCGCAGAGCGGGAGCCAGCCCACCGTCTACGACTTCATCAACTCGGCCACCAGCTCGCTCGACATGACGATGTACGAGCTCGAGGACACCACGGCCGTCAACGACCTCATAGCCCTGAAGAACAAGGGCGTCACCGTACGGGTCGTCCTGGACCGCCAGCACCAGAGCGCCAACGGCTCGGCGTACAACTCCCTCAAGAACGCAGGCGTGGGAGTGGTGTGGTCGCCGTCCGCGTTCGTCTACACCCACCAGAAGACCATCACGGTGGACCACGCCAAGTCCCTGATCCTGACCGGCAACCTCACCTCCCAGTACTACACGACCAGCCGTGACTACGGGGTGTTCGACGACGACAGCCGGGACGTCGCCTCGATCGAGAAGGTCTTCAACGCGGACTACGCCGGCACCTCCGTCACCCCGACCGACGGCGACCATCTGCTCTGGTCCCCCACCGACTCCCGCAGCCGCCTGCTGTCCGTGATCAACGGCGCCACCAAGAAGCTCGACGTGGAGGAGCTGGAACTCAGCGACAGCACCGTCGTCAACGCCATCGTGGCGCGGGCGAAGGCGGGCGTGGCCGTACGGGTGGTCCTGGAGTCCCCGTCCAGTTACTCCAGCGAGGTCTCCGCGATCAAGGCGGCGGGCGGCACCGTAGCGGGGTACTCCGACCCCAACGGCTTCTACATCCACGCCAAGGCGATGGTCGCGGACTACGGTCTCTCCACCCAGCAGGTGGAGGCGGGTTCCATGAACATCAGCAGCAACTCGCTGAGCAGCAACCGGGAGTTGGGCCTCATTCTCACGGGCACCGGGGTGGCCGAGGCCGTGGCCACCACCGTCGAGACCACGTTCAACAGCGACTACGCGGGCGGCACTCGCGCGTGACGCGGTACCGGTGACCCGGAAGCCCGTCGAGATCACCGCTCGGCGGGCACGGCCTCCCGTACGGACTTCGCGGTGACGGCCGGGTCGTACCCCTCCGGAACACCGCCGACCAGGACGATGTCGCCCCCGATGTGCCGTGAGCGCAGGGGGGCGATCTCCTGGTACGCCGGGGAGCCCCACCAGGCTCGCGCCTCGGCGATTCCCGGGAAGCCGATCACCACGACATGCCCGGGCCAGCTGCCCTCCTTCACCTCGTGCTCCGTCCCATGGACGAGGAAACGGCCGCCGTACGGCTCGAAGGTGGCGGTGATGCGCTCGATGTACTCGGCGATCTCGGGGTGCGGGGCGGCCTCCCGAAGGTGCGCGATGGCGTAGGCAGACATGATGTCCTCCCGGTCGTTTGGTCGGTCTCCGTACGCCGACGATCGTGGCACGCGGTCGTGCCCGGGTCGATGACCTCTCAGGTAAGGGCGACCGGCGCAGAGTACGAGCGGGCGGGCCGCCCCGACATCCGGCCCAGGTCCGGTACGACGGCTCGACGGCGAAAGCCCCTAGCGTGTACGGGATGACGACCAACTCCCCTCCCACACAGCTCGTGATCCTTCGGGGCAACAGCGCGTCCGGCAAGAGTTCGGTGGCCGCCGGTCTGCGAGCGCGATACGGGCGCGGCATCGCGCTGGTCAGCCAGGACACCCTGCGCCGCGACGTGCTGCGTGAACGCGACGTCCCCGGCGGAGCGAACATCGGCCTCATCGACCTGACGGTCCGCCACGCCCTGGAGCACGGCTTCCACACCGTCCTTGAAGGCATGCTGTACGTCGCCCACTACGGCGTGATGCTCGCCGGGCTGCTGGCCGACCATCCCGGCCGTACCCACTGCTTCTACCTGGACGTCCCCTTCGAGGAGACCCTGCTCCGGCATGCCACGAAGCCGATCGCCCACGAGGTCGGCGAGGGTCAACTGCGCTCGTGGTACCGGCCGTTGGATCTGCCGCCCGGCGCTGTCGAAGCCGTGGTCCCCGCCGCCAGCGGCTTGTCCGACACGATCGACCTGGTGATGCGGACCGCCGGTCTGACGCCCCAGGCGACGCCACCGGCCGTCCGCTGAAGGCCGCGAGTCTCGCCCCGGTCCGCTGTCGTGCCGGCCGCTGTCGTCTGTCTCTGCCGTGAGGGCCCGTCGGTGTCTGGGCCGTGAGGGCCGTCGGCGCTTCCCGCGAGGCGCTGACCCCTTCGGCCTCCCGCCTCGTGCAGCCGGTCCCGCTCGTTCAGGGCCCGGATGTTCCCGGTCTGGTCTTCCGGACGTCGGCCGCGGCTTCTTCGAGCAGAGCCGCCAGGGACAGTACGTACATTCGCTCCCCCGTAGCGTCGAGCACCAGGCACTCCAACGGGCCTTCACCGCAGCCCCGTTGAGCACGACAGCCGCTTCGCCGCCTGCGCAGTCGCCGGGGAACCCTTCGGCCGTCACCCCTCACGTCCAGGTCATGTTGATCTCCCGTCCGAAGTTGACGTATCCGGCCCGCCGGAACGCGTCGGCCATCGGTACGTTGCCGAGGTCCGTGGCCGCTCGGACACGGGGGACGCCCTGCCGGGCGAGGATGCGGGTGCCCTCGGCGAGGATGTCGTCGATGTGGCCGTTGCCGCGGTGCTCGGGGAGCACGGCGAGGTAGGCGATGATCGGGTTGTACCCGTTGTGCGCCGGGACGACGAAGCCCACCGGTTCCCCGTCGGGCAGCACCGCGATGCGCCACCAGTGCCTGGGGCTGGTGTAGCGCGCGAGTTCTTCCTCGTAGTGCCGGGTGGCCGCTGCGCGGGGAGACATCTCGGTCAGGTCGTGACGGCTGTGTGCGTCCAGGGTGCCGTCCAGGACCCGGGTCATGAGGTCCTGGAGTTCGGCACCGTCACGAGGACTCCGGAAGGCCAGACGTCCGCTGGGCTCGGGAATCGGGGTTCCCGGACGCCATTCGAGGCGGAGCCGCTCGACGAACAGTGTGGCGCCGGTGCGCTCCAGGACGGTCATACGGTCCTGGACGACGCGTCTTGTGTCATCCCTGTCGCGCCAGTCGGGCGGGGTCGCGCGGCCGTACTCGGGCGTCGGTGATCCGCTCGGGAGGGTGGCGGACATGGCGGTGCGCAGGAGCCGCACACCGATCTCCACCCGGTCGGCGGCGGGGAGGCCGTCGTCGACATCCAGGATGTCCAGGAGGACCGGCGTGGCGTCTCCCGGCCGGCTCCACCAGGCCACCCTGGCGAGCAGCCGGTCACCGTGCAGGGCCAACCACATCCAGCCCGGCCGGCGCCGGCCCTGGACGAGGTCGTCCGCCAGTTCCTCGTTGAGGAAGTACGGCAGTTGAGAGAAGAGGTCGAGTTCTTCGCGTCCGGTGATCGGACGCGTGGTCAGGGTGTTGAGTTCCACGGTCGAGACACTCTCCGGTGAAGGGCGCCCGTCCGCTCCGGGGTCAGACGCGGTGCGCGCCCCGGGCGGAGGCAAGCGCGGTGATCTGGGCGGTCATCAGCTTGCCCCTCCTCTCGTCGTCCTGGTCCTGCGGCCACGGCGCCGCGGATCCAGGGATCAGAGCTATCCGACAACGGCGCCTGCGGGCAATCCCTTTTCCGCCGCCAGGACCCCGAGGATGCCGAGGGCTCTGTTGTCAGCGCCGTCGACCATCGCCGTGGGTTTCGAGGTTGCTCTCCGCCCGTGCCGTGTGGGACGGTTCACGGGTTCTCAACAGGTGCGCACGAAGTCGGCGAAGGACTGAAGCCATTGATCCCGGCGTCCCCCAGCGGCCGCCGTCGGCACTGAGCCGTCTGCCCCGAGGCAGCGAACTCAGGTGCCGCTCGCATCTCCTCACGGCGGCCCCACGAAGCGGTGCCCTCGCACCGCCCTCGCCTCTCTCCGCAGAGGTGGTTCCCGGCTGCGGCCCGGCCGACAGCCCGCGCGAGATCCCGATCCGCTCATGCGGTGGGAACGCGTTTCGCCTGCCATCTACGTGAGGTCATCACCGTGGACACCGACGTCCAGAGCTTTGCCGTCGCCAATCTGCGCCGCCGCCCCCTGGCGGTCGAGATCGGCGGATTCGTCGCCGGATTCGATCCCGCGACAACCAGCCCCTACCTCAACTACGCGACCCCTGTGCCCGGCGCCCGGCCGACCGGCGGCGATGTGACCGCGCTGATCGCGGCGTTCCGCGAACGCGGCCTCAAGCCCCGGTTGGAGTTCGCCCCGGACGCCGCACCTGCGGTGGAACCGGCGCTGCGCAACGCGGGGTTCGCCACGGAGGCGGTGCACGAGTACATGGCCTGCACTCCCACCACCCTGATGTCGCCGCCCCTCGGCGAACGGTCGGCGGCCACCCCTGGCGTGGAGACCCCGCACACCGACGAGGACTACGCGGCGATCGACGCCGCGCTCTCCGAGGCGTTCGCGGGTGTCTTCGCCTCGTCCCCGGAGGGAGCGGCCCGGCTGCGGCGCACCCAGGACAACGGCGGGGCCGTCCGGTTCGTCCGGGCTCCCGACGGCGGATGCGCCGGAGCGGCCTCCTGCTCGGCTCCGGCGGTCGGCACCTCGGAGCTGGCGGGCGTGGGGACCCGCCCTGCCTACCGCGGGCGGGGCATCGCCGCCTCGGTCACGGCCGCGCTGAGCGAGGCCGTGTTCGCCCGAGGAGCGCGATCGGTGTGGCTGGAATACTCGGGCGAGGGATCGCGCCGGGTCTACGAACGCGTCGGCTTCCGGCCTCGGGGCACGCGTCTGTACCTGGCACTCGAAGGATGACGTGGAACGTGCGACGTCGACCGGGCAGGCCTCGGCCGGTCACGGTCGACGTGGCACGCACGGCGGAGTCCGCCGTCTGACTCACGGCGGACGTCAGGCCAACGCGTCCGAGAGGCGGACGAAGGTGTGGCCGGTGGCCAGCAGGTGGGGGACGGCGGCGGCGATCCCCCGGGCGGTGCCGCCCTTCGGGTGGTTCATATGGCACAGGACGATGGATCCGTCGTGAGCGGCCCCGACGGTGGTGTGGACCTGTTCCGGGGTGAAGGTGGCGCCCCCGTCACCGTTGACGGAAAAGCTGACGAAGCGCTCTTCGAAGTCGGTCACGATCCGTGCCGCGACGTCGTCGCAGTACGCGGTGCCGGACCGGAAGAAGCGCGGCGGAGCGCCCAGCAGCCCGGTCAGCCTGGCCTGGTTTCCCGCGATCTCGTCGTACACCTCGGCGGCGTTGCGCGTGCCGGGGATGCCGTAGGCGGAGCGACCGGTCACCGACAGCGGGCGGTGCCGGGTGCCGTGGTTGGCGATCTCGAACAGCGGGTCGGCCGCCAGCTGGTGGAAGACCGACGGGTTGGCGTCGATCCAGCGGGAGTTGAGAAAGAGGGTGGCCGGTACCTTCCGCTCGCGGAGGAAGTCGATCAGTGCCCGGTCGTAGCCGCTGCCGCCGGGTCCGCCGCAGGCGTCGAAGGTCAGCGCGATGGCGCGTTTGCCGGTGGGGAGCGCGTGCACCACTCCGGGCGCCTCGAAGCCCCAGGTGTGGGGTACGGCGTGGCCGTATCGGGCGACGATCTCCGCGCGGGTGACCGCGGGTGCCGTCGCCGACGGGCGGGAGGAGGGGGTGCCCGTGGCGGGCGCGGTGGGGGTGGTGGGTGAGCCGGACGCGGGACTCGTGGCCCCGGATGTGCTCTTGCTCGGGCCCGAGCAGCCCGCGAGCGCGCTTCCCGCCAGGGCGGCCAGCAGGGCCCGGCGCCTGGGTGTCATCCACTCCCCCACTTGGTAGAAGGCCGATCGACGGGAACCGACACCCGCCTCGGCAACCGTACGGTGTGGACGGGCCGCGACCGGGAAGGGGACGGACAAGAGATCACCAACGATCCTTTGTGGATCATTTGCTGAGCCCCGCGCCCGCCCTGGAGCGGACCTCTTCTCCCCGTGCCACCAGGCCAGTTGCCCCGCTGGAACGCAAACCCGACCACGGGTTCAGATGGCAGGCGATGTGTCCGCC
Organism: Streptomyces sp. NPDC001222; assembly: GCF_042896945.1. Classification (NCBI taxonomy): domain Bacteria; kingdom Bacillati; phylum Actinomycetota; class Actinomycetes; order Kitasatosporales; family Streptomycetaceae; genus Streptomyces; species Streptomyces sp. NPDC001222. The sequence goes on along the minus strand of NZ_JBIAXT010000034.1, from coordinate 39,521 downwards.
GATCGGGGCCGACAGGCGACACAGTGTCGGCGGATGAGCCGTGCAGGGCCCCGCTAGGGTCGCGCCATGACCCAAAGCTTCGTAGTGCACATCCCCGACGCAGACCTCGAACCGGAGCCGCTCGAGCCGGCGCAGATCGTGTCCGGTACGCCGGAGGTGACCGGCAAGGTGATCTGGGAGTCGGAGGACGGCCGACAGGTGCGGGGCATCTGGCAGATCACACCCGGCGTCGTGACCGACACCGAGGTGAACGAACTGTTCGTGGTGATCAGCGGTTCCGCGACGATCGATGTCGAGGCCGGCCCCACGCTCCACGTCGGGCCGGGCGACATGGCGGTGCTGCGCGAGGGCGACCGTACGACCTGGACGGTGCACGAGACGCTCCGCAAGGCGTACGCGATCAGCCTCTGAACGGCGGTGACTTCGCGCGCTCGCCGCCTGGACCGATGCGCCCGATGTGTCCCTGTTTCACCCTTTGCCTGTCCCTGAATCCCCGCGGAATTGTCCGTGATCCGTAACGGACGGATCCCCCGGCCGTCCTGCTCCGTCCTGACGGGTGCACGCAACCCACGGAGACGGCAAGGAACGGGACTGACATGGTGAGGCGCGGAGGACAGGGATGGTACGGCCGGATGCTCGCGGCGGCGGTCGGGGTGACGGCGGTGGCCGCCGCAACGTCGGTGTGGACCGCGCAGGCCGGGCCCGTCGAGCGTCCAGGGACCCACGGGAGCGCCTCGGTCCCCTCCTCCTCCGCTCCCGGCACCCACTCCCAGAGCCGAGCGGGTGCGCCGGTCTCCGCGGTCATAGCCCACGCCTCGGACCACGGTGCCCGAGGCGTCAACATCACCATCGATGACGGACCGGACCCCGTCTGGACGCCTCAGGTGCTGCAGGTACTGCGGGACAACGGCGTGAAGGCCACGTTCTGCATGGTGGGAACGCAGGCCCAGGCCCACCCGGACCTCGTCAAGGCGGTCGTGGCCGCCGGGCACCGGCTGTGCGACCACACGGTGTCGCACGACACCACCATGGACAAGAAGCCCGAGGCCTACCAGGCGCAGGAGATCCTCAACGCCGAACGCATGATCACCAAGGCGTCCGGGGGCGTGCGGCCGATGTACTACCGGGCCCCGGGCGGGGCGTTCACCCCGTACAGCCGTCAGCTCGCCGCCTCCCACGGAATGCGCCCGCTGGGCTGGAACGTCGACTCCAAGGACTTCGAGCGCCCCGGCACGGACGCCGTCGTCACCACCGTCCAGCGCGAGATCGCCAACGGCCCGACCGTCCTCTTCCACGACGCGGGCGGGGACCGCTCCCAGACCGTGGCCGCCCTGCGCGAGGTCCTGCCGTGGCTGAAGCAGCAGGGGTACTCCTTCGGCTTCCCCGTGCACTGAGCACGGCTCGACCGGCGGCACGAGCCCCGCGGGGCGGCCGCGGGGCCTCGGCCGCTCGACGACCCCTCGCCCGAACTTCGAAGGCCGCAAAACGGGCACCCGTCCCTGTGTACGCCACGTGTACACCGCCGAGGCGAGGAGGGACCCGATGACCGAGTACGAACGTTCGCGCACCATGGCGGCGCTGCCCGAGCACGTCTTCGACCAGGCCGCCAGCGTCGACCAGCTGAACGGCTGGCTGCCGAGCGCACTGCACGTGCACCCCGAGACCCCGCCTGCCGTCACCGTGCACGACGATCACACCGAGCAGGACATGTCGGCGCTGCTCAGCCCCCGCCCGGAGCAGATGCGGATCGAGTGGGGCACCCGTGACGAGGGCTCCTACTCCGGGTGGCTCCAGGTCGCCGGCATCGGCAGCGGGGCGAGCGAGGTGACCGTGCACCTGTCGTTCTTCGACGATCGCCATGACCCCGGCGAGCGGCCGGTGACCGAAGCGCTCGACAGCAGTCTCCGGCGCCTGGAGGACCTGGTACGGCTGCGCACCGAGAACGCGTCCGGCTGAGCCGCCGGACCGGGCCGACAGCACCCGCACTGCGGGCGACGGGCTCAGCGAGGTGAACTCGGCTCGGTTGTCAGTGGGTTGAGCTTGCGTCACTTGGCATGAGTGATCAACTCCGGGTGAGCGACCAGCACCTTGAAACCGTCGTCCGCCGCGCCCGGCAGACCGATCTGGAGGGGCTGGTCGCGTGCAGCAACGCCCTGTTCGCCGAGGACGCGGACACCAGGGATCCGAGCATCCACGTGGGCCGGCCGCGCGACTTCGGGCCCGCACGCTTCGCCGCCGCCATGGACGACCCCAGCAGACTCCTGCTCGTGGCGGACCGTGGCGAACAGGTCGTCGGGCACCTGATGGGGACCTTGACGGAGCGGCGGCCCGCCTGGGCCGCATTCCCGGGGCGGCGGCGGTTGACAGCCCCAAGGTGTGAGTGGTTAATTACTCATACACGGAACGCCATACCAAGAAGGCCGCCGTGGCGAGTGAGCGACCAATCACTCACCCTCTCGGACACTCAGCCCATTCCACCTAGGAGCCCAGCCATGCAGACCACCGAGATGGTCCTTCCCTCCATCGGCGAGCCCGAGTCCCTCCAGGTACGCGTGCGGCAGCTGCCCGAGCCGGGGCCCGGTCAGGCGGTGGTCCGCGTGGAGGCCAGTGGTGTCACCTTCGCCGAACAGCAGATGCGGCGCGGCAAGTACTACGACATGCCCGCCTTCCCCTTCGTGCCGGGCTACGACCTCGTCGGCGTCGTGGCGGCGCTGGGCGCTCCGGTTCCGGGCGAGCCCCGGCCGGCGGTCGGGCAGCGGGTCGCCGCGCTGACGAAGACCGGCGGCTGGGCGGACCATGTACTGCTCGACGCCGCCGACCTCGTGCCCGTCCCCGACGGTGTGGCCGCCGCCGACGCGGAGACCCTGGTCACCAACGGCGCCACCGCCTGGCGCATGCTGCACCGCACCGCGAAGGTGAAGCGCGGCGACACCGTCGTCGTCCACGGCGCCAACGGCGGCGTGGGCAGCGTCCTGGTGCAGCTGGCCCGCGCGGGCGGCATCCATGTGATCGGCACCGCCTCGGCCCGTAACCAGGAAGCCGTCCGCGCCCTGGGCGCCGTCCCCGTGGACTACCGCGGCGACATCCCCGCCCGGGTCCGCGAACTGGCCCCCGACGGCGTGGCCGCCGTCTTCGACCACGTCGGTGGTGAGGGCATCAAGGACTCCTGGCGCATGCTCGCCCCCGGCGGCACGCTCGTGTCCTACGGCAGCGCCTCGACCCGCGACCAGGCCGGCAACGGCACCGTCACCGTCCTCAAGCTCGTCGCCCAGCTCGCGCTGTGGAACCTTCTGCCCAACCGTCGCGGCGCCCACTTCTTCAACCTGTGGGCGGGCAAGAGCCGGCGTCCCCAGCACTACCGCACTCAGCTGCGCGACGACCTGGCCCAGGTCTTCTCACTCCTGCACAGCGGAGCCATCACCGCGCGGATCGACCGGGTCTATCCGCTGGAGCAGGCCGCCGAGGCACTCCGGTACGCCGAATCCGGGCAGGTCGTCGGCAAGGTCGTCATCGCCCCGGGCACCGGACTCGGCAGCGGCCCTGCCCGATGACGTGCCCGCCCGTCCGGGCCGGCCACGTGAAGAGATCGGACCTGACCGATCGTCGGGGCGCGCGGGCCCAGCACCGTGCCCCGACGATCGACGGGTGGTGCCGATGCCACCGGAGAGCACCCCCGAGAGCCCGCCGACATGGTGATTCGGCGTGGCGATCGGGGTGAGGCCGATCGGGTTACTTTTCAGTCTGGAGGCACTCGGAGGGAGTACGGTCTCGCTCCCTTGCCGTGTCGTGCAGGCCTGCGGGGCGGGGGTCGGGTTGAGGGTAATCACGTTGCTGCTGCGGTCCCGCTGTGCCGGCGTGGTGCCGGCCTTCGCGGCGGCGGCGAAAGGACGACCTCATGCGAGTGACCCGGACCATGTTCGCCTCCGCGGCAGTTGCCGCGGCCGTCGCGTTTTCCGCTCCCGCCGCGCACGCCGTGTCGCTGGCCGGGCATCGGGTCGCGGACGGCGGTACCTCCTACGCCACCCACGAGCACGACCCCGACGGCGACCACCAGCACGGCAGGCACCACGAAGAGGGCGAGGACGCCCAGGACGAGTCGCAGGGCGGACCCGAGGCCGACAGCGACGCCCCGGCCCTGGGCGGCGCCGAGGACGGCGACTCCGAGCACGGCGAGCACAGCGAGCACGGCGAGCACGGCGAGCACGGCGGCCGCCACCACGAGGAAGGCCGGCCGGAAGCCGGGCAGCAGGCCCACCAGGCACCTCGCGGCGGCGTCCACGCCGGCGGCGGCTTCCTCGCCCTGACCAGGGACCACCACGGCGACCACCACGAGGGCCGCCACGAAGCCCGCGAGGAAGGCCAGGACGAGGGCCAGGAGGACGCCCAGGGCGGCCCCCAGGCCGACGCCCAGGACGGCGCAACCGACCAGGACGCGCAGGCCGGCGGCGACACCGCCGGTGCCGGCGAGGACAACGCCTCCGGCAACGAGGGCCACGGCGCCCGCCCCCACGAGGACGCCCGCCAGGCGCCCCGCGGCGGCGTCCACGCCGGCGGCGGCTTCCTCGCCCAGTCCACCAGCACCAGCGGCCTGGCCGCAGGATCGATCCTGCTCCTCGGCGGCCTCGGAGCGGGCGCCTTCATGCTCCGCCGCCGCGGCACCGCGGGAATCTGACCGGCTCACCCCCGCCGGCACTCATGCGGCCGCGGGCACTGTCGCTCCACGACAAGCGACAGTGCCCGCGGCTTCCGCCGTGCCGGGCTGTACGGGCCGACCACGCCGGGCAGGACTCGGCGCGCCGCCGTCCCGCACGCCTGGGCGTGTTTCGAAATTCCCGCCTGGCCCGCGGCGTCTGGTACGGCACCTCGCCGCGTTGTCGGGATCGTCCGCGTACGCCCAAGTACGCGGACGACCCTCCGCCTTGCGACGCGCCGCACCGGACGCCGCGGGCCCCGCCCTTCGGGCGGACGACGCTCCGTTCACGCCCTAGAGCTGCGACTTGAGGGGCCCTGCCGACGCGTCGCACAACTCCCGGTGGCGGTGGAGTTCGGGGATGTCGGCGTCGGGGAGCGTGAGTGCGTGGTCGAAGTCCGCGCGCGCCAGGTCCGTCCGGCCGTCGGCGAGATGGGCGATGCCCCGGTTGAGGAGGACGTCCGGGTCGTTGCCGACGATGTCGAGTGCGGTCGTCAGGTCCGCGACGGCCCTGCCGTGCCGGGACCGGTGGAAGTGCACGACGGCCCGGTTGATCAGTGCGGCAGGGTAGCGCGGGTCCCGTTCCAGGGCGGCGTCGAACGCGATGAGCGCCTGGTCGAAGTCCTCGCGCTGGAGCAGCACGGTGCCCTTCAGACACAGCAGTTGCACCTCGTCGGGGTGGAGGGCCAGCCCGGCGTCCGCGTCGGTCTCCGCGCCGTCGAGGTCGCCCGTCTCCAGTAGGAGTTCCGCCCGGGCGATCCGGGTGTCGAGGTCCGAGGGCTCCATCTCCAGTACGTAGGCGAAGTCGTCGAGCGCACCTCGCAGGTCGCCGGTCCGGATCCGGGCCGTGCCGCGGTTGTAGTACAACTCCGGAAAGGGTGGCGCCAGTTGCACGGCCCGGTCGTAGTCGGCGAGGGCCGCGTCGAAGTCACCGCGGTCACGGGAGATCCGCGCCCGTTCCGAGAGATAGTCGGTGTAATAGGGGTCCAGGTCGACGAGCCGGGTGTAGTCGGCGTACGCCTCGTCCGGCCGTCCCAGCGCGACCAGCAGACGGGCCCGGTTGTACAGCAGCTGGGAGCGGTGCAGGACCCACTGGTCGTCGCCCATCTCCTTATCGAGCCGGGCGATGCACGACTGAACGAGATCGAGGGCGCGGGCCCGGTTGCCGCGGTGCATCTCGATGAGGGCCAGGCCGTTGTCGTGGAAGACACTGAAGGTCAGGCGTTCGGCCGGGTCCGGCAGGATGCCCGCGATGGCGACCGCGTTGTGCTGCCACTGCAGCGCGAGTTCATGGTCGCGTGGCCGCAGGAAGCGGGTGTGCAGCATGGCGATCGCGTAGCTGGTCATCATGTGGATCTTGGGGTTGGTGAAGCGGCGCAGCAGGGCCTGGTACAGCTCCATGGACTGGGCCAGCCGCCCGATCGGGATGCACGCCGCCGCCGCCTCCCGGGTGAACTCCCAGTGGTCGTGCTCATGGCTGCCGGGATCGCTCACGCCTCGGCCGCGCAGACCCAGGTCCACCACGGCGGCGGAGAATCCGGTGGCGACCGCGTGGCGCTGGGCCGCGAGCAGAGCGGTCCGCCCCGCTCCCCCGGGGTCGCTGCCACGCTCGCGGTGGTAGGCGATCGCGCCCATCCGTACGCCCCAGCTCGCCGTTCCCTCAAGGCTGTCGGCGCGCCGGTCGTGCAGCCGGGCGACCTCCTGCGGGTCGGCCTCCCGGTAGCCGCGCAGCGCTTGCGGGTCGTCGTCGGTGCCGTCGCTGTCGACGTACACGGCCGCCCACTCGAGCGCGCTCCGGGGCGTTTCCGGCGTCGGGTCGCCCGCGGGCGCGTGAAGGGTGCCGGCCGTCGCGGCGAGCGCGGCCACCAGTTCGTCGGGCAGCGCCTCGGCGGTCGTGGAGATCACCACCCGGAGCAGACGTGGATCGGCCCGGCGCACCAGGAGGGCCAGCAGTTCCTGGGTGGTCGCCTCCGCGGCGTGGACCTCCTCGAAGGCCAACTCCAGGGCGGAGCCGGTGTCGGCGTGGATCCGGTCCGCGTAGCCGAGGAGGAAGGTGACGATCCCCTGGCTCATACAGCGGATCATTCCGGAGCCGAAGAAGCGGGTGCGTTCCTTGAACGAGGCCTCGTCGGCGAGCGTCCGCGGGGGCGGACCGATGAGCTGCGCCAACTCCGGCATCCCGTAAAGGAGTTCCACCCGGTGGGCTTCGACGAGCTCGGGCCAGCGCCGTCCGGCCTCGGGGAGCACGGAGCGCAGCACGGTGTCGATGCCGGTGTAGGGGCCGCGGAGACGCTGGTGACAGCGGACCACCAGTGCCCTGCTGGTACGGGTGCGGATGAGGCGGAGGCGGTCTGCGCGCCGGTCGCCCACGATCCGGAGATGGCCCATCATGCGAGTTCAACCTCCGCCGAAGGGGATGTCTGGGGTGTGGAGAGCTTTTTCTCCCGGCGTTTTCTCCCGGACAGCACGACGAGTGCGGCCACTTGAGCGGCGTTCATGCACAGGGACAGCACGGCGTCCCAGAAGGCCGCATTGACGTGACCGGAGGCGATGGCTTGCCGGGCAATGCTGAAATATTGGATCGTCACCGGGACACTGACGAAAACGGTGATGCCGGCCAGCGTGGCGTATCCGAGCACGATGAAAGGGCCGTAGAATTTCCCGACGCGCCGGTCTCGCGGTGTCCACTGTTCCTCGTCCACGACGCGGTGCGAGCGCCCCAGCAGACGCCACATACGGTTCTTCAGGAGCACCATTCCGGCGTCGTGCAGGTCATAACAGTTCCATGCGGTGGCCGCCACATAGTACAGGTCGGTACGCAAATAGAGCTGAAACTGCCAGAGAACGCGGACCATCACCGTGAACGCGAGAGCGAGACAGACGCGCGCAGTGAGGGAGAAGGAACCGTCGGGGTTCCGGGTCGCGTCGGCGACGAGTCCCAGCGCGCCCAGGACCACGCCGTCGCAGACGATGCCCGCGAGAAACGGAAGATAGCGTTTCGCGCGCGGAACGCTGAGCAGCCCGTTGATCTGCGTCTCGGCCACGATGTAGGTCAGGCGATTACTCAGCCGCAGCCGGGTGGGCAGCCCCAGGCGGCGTCCGGCGAGGATGTGGAAGCCCTCGTGGAGCAGCAGAAGTGGCACCTGCCCGAAGGTGATCACCAACTGGACCACGAGCAGGGAGCGTACGAAGAAGATCTGGGACGGGTGGGGGGCCAGGTCCGTATGGCGGGCCACGGCCCAGGCCCAGCTGCCGACCACGGCCAGGTAGCACGCCCACGCGGGCGGGGAGAAGGCGGCGCGGCCCAGCCGGCGCAGGCGCACCGGCCGCGGGGGAGCACCTTCCGGCTGTCCCTCTCCCTCGCGGACGAAGCCGAGTTCCCGCAGCGTCTCCACGAAGTCGTCCAGATCGACCGGCTCGTCGAAAGCCGATTCGTACCAGTCGGCGGCCGCACTGAGCGGCATGCCCCGCGCGAGCCGTTTCAGCAGTTCCGCTCCGTCGGCCGGGAACACCGCGTAGGAGCCGGTGTCGAGACGGCCGACCACGACGTCGTCGCCTTCGGGTACGAAACTCAACTCGTGCAACAACAGGCCGCCATCGGCCACAACCCCTCCCCTACGTCCGGCGCGGGCAACCCGGGTGCGCCGTGGGCCGGCGCACCCGGGTGCAACTCATGGAGCGTCGAACGTGTTACGCGGCGGCGCTGTACGGGCACTGACAGGCGGCCGACGTCAGCCGCACGTCACCGGTGCGACGTACGGCAATCTTCTTGACCCCGGCCTTCTTGCCCATGGCGACAGTCGACTTCATCTCGGATCCCCTCTCATCGGATGTTCGCCGACCGGCGGTCGACGGCAATCAAAAGTGTTGCCCCCGGCCCGCAAATACAAGGTTGTGTTCGCGCCATTCGGCAGCCGCGCCACGTTGCCGACGAAAGACAACGATGCCGAGAAACGATTCAACGACCGGGTACGGAAAGGAATCCCGTGATGGACGACGGATTCCGTCGCCGCCCTACCGCCGACATCGTTGCCAAGGCGCGAGGACAGCTCTCGTCCCACATCACAGGACCACTGATCCGGTACGGAAGCCGAGAATCCGCTCGCTGTGCCGCCGCGGAACGCATCGTCACCGGATTCCGTTTGTCAGCGGACACCGCTTTCGGAAACGCCCGGCATGACGACCGGCGCTGTATGCATCGCCACCGTCCAGCCGCCGGCGAACTCCTCGCGGACCGACGGCAAACGGACGGCCTGGTACCGGTCCCGGCAGGCCTACAGGCCTCGGAGCTCAGAGCTCTCCGTCCGGCTGCCCGGCTCGGTTCCGTCTTTGTGACACTCCGTGGCTGTGGCGGTATTCGCCGGGCGGCATTCCGTAGTGCGCCTTGAAGACCCGGCTGAAGGCGGCGGCATCGGAGAAGCCGGCGCGGCTCGCGAGCGCGGCGACGCTCCGATCCGCCAGCAGCGGGTCGATGAGGTCGGCTCGGCAGCGCTCCAGGCGTTGCTCACGGATGAACGCCCCGACCGTTCCGCCGTCCTCCCGGAACAGGTACTGCAAGGCGCGCAGCGAGATGTGGTGGGCGGCGGCGACGGCTGTGGGAGTGAGGCCCGGCTCGCCGAGCCGGGCCCGGATGAAGGACTTGATCTGGTGCAGTTGCGCCGCCTTCCGCGCCTCGGCGGTCGCGGCCCCGTCGGCGTCGCACAGGCTCGCCAGGAACGCGGTGGTCAGGTCGCCCACGGCAGATGCCAGCCGGGGGATCTGACCGGCCTCGACCGTCGGTCCCTGCCTGACGATGCCGGCGAGCAGCTCGCTCAGCAGGGCACCGATGCCCGTCCGGGACGGCAGTTCGGTCGCCACCAGCCGGCGCAGCGCCTGCTCCGGAACGGGCACCGCCCGCCGGGGCAGATGCAGCACAATGCACTGGGCCACGTCGTCGGTGGCGACCGACGCCCAGTACGGCCGTGAGGTGTCGTAGAGCGCCAGGTCGCCCGGGCGCGGGTTGACGTGATTGCCGCCCTGCTCCCGTTGCATGGCGCCCCGGACGACCAGGGCCAGCACCCACAGTTCCGGGTCGGATCGCCGGATGAGGCGTGGGGTGCGGATCGACTGCATGGTGGGGAAGGCGACGCTGGAGACACCGACCCGGTCGCCCAGCGACAGCAGCCTCGCCGAGGCCGGGAAGTCCGAGACGTGTTCGGTGACGATGTTGTGCGGGGCCATGTCGCGGGCCACCAGATCGCAGAACCAGCTGAACCGGTCGGCGGCCGGCAGGTCCCGGCTGGAGAGCGTGATCATCGTTCGGCCCTCCCTTCTCGGCAGTCGCCACAGCAGGGCGGCGAGGTGCCGATTCCGCCACCTGTGCATGGTCGTACACCGTGAACGGTCCCGGAAGGTGGTTTATGCGTCAAGGACAGCGGCGGCCCGTACGACGGCCGCAGCGGGGCCTCCGGTGGCTGATTTCGGTGCGGAACTCCCCCTCCGGGGGTGCACGGAAGGTCAACTGTTTCTGCGCTGTCCGTCAATGACCCGTGGAGTCCGGGGCGGTGAGGATAGGCCCGTCGGCGACATCGGGAGGACCGCGGGGGCGACCGCGGATCTCCCGCACCGGCCAGGCGCAGCCCGAGGAATCCAGGGGGAGATCCTCGGGCTGCGCCTGGCGCCAGGGGGTGTCGGCTTAGGGGTGTCTGACAATTCCCGCCGGGCGCGCGACTCCCCCGGCCTGGCGGCTGGGAGGTGCCTCAGGCACGCCACCTCGCCGCGTTGCCGGATCACCCGAGTACGTCCGGTACGCGGATGATCCACCGCCTTGCGATGCTCCCCCAGCTACCGCCGGGAGGTGCCCCCTGCGCCAGCGGATGATCCTCCGCCTTGCGATGCTCCCCCGGCTACCGCTGGGAGGTGCCCCCTGCGCCAGACGCCGCGCGCTGAAATCCGGCGCGAAATATCAGACACCCCTGGGGCCTGTCGTCAAACTCGCGTCGTCGCCCCAAGGGCGGCCCTGCGGCGTCAGGTGCGTGCTCTGGGGGTACGCCCTGCTCGAAGAGCTCGGGGGAGTGCCGGGCGGAAGCCCTCGTACCGGACGTACTCGGGTCCGAGCCCGGTGCGGCGGTGGGGGCACCGCCCGCGCGAGCGAAGCCGAGCGTGGGGGAGCGTGCATGGCGTCGCGGGGCAGGCGGGAGTCTGACGACAGGCCCTGGAGGGCCACGGCGCCTTCACCTCAGGCCCTGGCGGCCTGCCCTTGGGCGCGGCTGCGAGGCGAGACGGGTCCGGACCCGGTCAGAGCGCGCGCAGGACTCCCACGACCTTGCCGAGGATCTTCGCCTGGTCGCCGGGGATCGGCTCGTACGCCCGGTTGCGGGGCATGAGCCACACCTGACCGTCCTGCCGGCGCAGCTGTTTGACGGTGGCCTCGTCCTCCAGGAGGGCGGCCACGATGTCACCGTGGTCGGCACTGTCCTGGCGGCGGACGGTGACGATGTCGCCGTCACAGATCGCCGCCTCGATCATGCTGTCGCCGGACACGGTCAGGGCGAAGAGGTCGCCGTCGCCGACCAGCTGGCGCGGCAGCGTGTAGACGTCCTCGACCATCTCCTGGGCGAGCAGGGGCGCGCCTGCGGCGATGCGGCCGATCAGTGGCACGTCCACCGCGGCGGACGGGCTGCGGTCCAGGTCGGGGGCCCCGGACGAACGTACGCGATAGGCGCGCGGCCGGTTCGGGTCGCGATACAGGACCCCCTTGCGTTCCAGCGCCATCAGCTGATGGGCGACGGAGGAGGTGCTCGCGAGGTTCACCGCCTGGCCGATCTCCCGCATCGAGGGCGGGTAGCCCTGCCGCTGGACGCTGTCGGAGATGAACCGGACGATGTCCTGCTGGCGATTGGTCAGCCCGCCCTCGACCGTCCGGATGCCCGGCGGCCGCCCCCGGCGTACCGGCTCGCTGTTCTCCATTTTGGGCACCTCCGTACAAGATCTCGCAGAGCGTGACCCTAACCCGGCGGCCCCTAAAAATGAAACACTCATTCGCCTTCGGTCACCCCGACGGCCCGCCCGCTCCGCATCTCTTGTCCCGTTTTACCCCTCGATGTCGTCGTCCGCGGCGGTCGGCAGGGCGTTGTGTCCCTCGCTCCAGTGGTTGACCCATCCGCACACCCCGCAGGCGTATCGCCCGTTCACCCCGGCGACCTCGCTGCCGCACTTGCGGCACTGCGTCTGGGTGATCTCCTGAGAGGCCAGGAACTCCACCGCCGGCACCGGCACCTCGGGCGCGGTCTGCTTCCGTTTCATGACGCGGACCCTACCCGCGGCCGACGGACGCTCACCGGGACGGCGGCATCCGAGTCGCCGTCGGCCGGCACTCCGTGCATGCTGAATCCAGGTGGAGCGCCCCGCCCCGTCACAGGTGAGCAGGGACCCATACGGCGGCCGACTCGCCGCGCCAAGGGAGTCGGCCGCCGTGCCATGGGGTCGGAGCCCGGCCCGGCAGGGGCACACGGGCACCGGCACCGGCACCTCAGGGCCTCACGCCCCACGCCTCACCCGCTCGGCCTTCGTCGGCTCACCCGGTCGTTCGGCTGGCACCGGCACCGGCACCGGCACCTCAGGGCCTCACGCCCCACGCCTCACCCGCTCGGCCTTCGTCGGCTCACCCGGTCGTTCGGCCGAAGCAGCGCTCCAGTTCGGCGAGGTCGTAGAAGTAGCTGCCCCTGGCTGTCGGTCGGAGCCCTGCCTGAACGGATCTCCTTCTCGTTGTAGAGCATCCGCACGAGATAGGTGTCGCCCTTGCGGAAGACATCCCATTGGATGTTCGCGGCCATGGCGGGATCCCCTGGGTCGGTAGCCGTCGCGCGGGGCCCGAACCGGCAGCGGAACAGGCCGACTTGTCGCCGGCAAGGGCGGCGGGGAGAAGCCGGACGATGTCCAGGAGTGGTCGGTGGAGCCCGGGTACGGCGAACAGCGCGGCCCCCGTGTCGGCGCGGCGCCGGCCCCCGAGGTCGCTGAAGAGGCCACCGGCCTCCTCTACGACGGGGATCAGAGCGGCGATGTCCCAGGACCCGGCTCCCAGTAGAAGGAAGGCGTCCAGCTGACCGGTCGCGACGAGGAGAGCGCCGTGACACGTGCCGGATCCGGTCGACGGTTTGCGGGGCAGGGGCGTGGCCGGGTCCGCCGAGGACAGTCGAGGGCGGGGCAGGTCCGCGCGACATGTGCCGCCAGGCGCCCGGCGACGGCCCGTTCCGATGCGCTCAGTCTGGCCGGGGGCGGCCAGATGCCGAGCGTGATGTCGTGCGGCGTACGGCCACCTTGGGCGATCGACAGTCGACGGGCCCGCATCGGCGATCGGGAAGGGCACGGTCCGGCCCATGCGCCGGCGTCCGGCGCCGCCCACCAGCGGCGGCCCGGCGTCGGGGCGGAAACCATGCCCAGGGCGATGCCGCCGTCCTCCTCGACGGCCACCAGGGTGCTCCACTCCGGCTCCCCCGCGAGGTAACTCGCGGTGCCGTCGGTGCCGTCGACGATCCAGCGGCGACGGCCCGTGCCCGGGTGCCGGACTCCTCGCCGACAAAGGCGTCGCCGGGACGGTGCCGGCGGATCTCGGAGCGCAGGAGGTCTTCGATCTCCTGGTCGGCGTCGGTGACCGGGCTCCCGTCGTTCTTGGTGTGGACGGCGAGGTCAGGGGCCGCGAGACGGCGACGCGCGACGGCATCCGCCAGGTCGGCCAGGTGATGGGCCGGTGCCGTGTCTGCCGACTCCGTCATGAACGGATTCTGCCCGCCGGACTACGTCGGCACGTGGGGACGGGAATTGACCTTGCGTCACGTCCCCCATGCGTCCGAAAGTTGTTTGACGCTCGCCGCCGTCCCGCGATCGGATGGCTCCCATGAGCGCAGGGCAGTTGCACCCGGGCATGCACCCCGTCGACGACGACCTCGTACGGCGGCTGATCGCCGGGCAGTTCCCGCAGTGGGCGGGACTGGCGGTGGCGCGGTTTCCCTCGGGCGGCACGGTCAACGCCATGTACCGGCTGGGCGACAGCATGGTCGTACGGCTGCCGCTGATCGAGGGCGGAGCGGGGGACGTGACGTCGGAGCGGGAGTGGCTGCCCCGCCTCGCACCCCTGCTGCCCACGCCCGTTCCCGAGGTGCTCGGAGCCGGGAGACCCGCGGAGGGGTATCCGTGGCCGTGGTCGGTGTACGGGTGGCTGGCGGGGCGGAACCCCGATCCGGACTCGCTGGCCGAACCCGGACTGCTCGCCAAGGACCTGGCCGGATTCGTCGCAGCGATGCGGAGCGTCGGCCTGCCGGGAGCACCTCGGGCCCACCGCGGCGGGCCGGTGGCCGCGCTCGACGTGGAGACCCGGTCGGCGATCGACGAACTGCGCCGGATCCCGCAGGAGGACGTCGACTGCGATGCCGCGACCGCCGTGTGGGAGGACGCGCTGCGGGCGCCGGGCTGGGACGGGCCGCCGGTGTGGCTGCATGCCGATCTGATGCCGGGCAATCTGCTGGTGGACGGTGACAGGCTGGCCTCCGTGATCGACTTCGGGTGTACGGGGGTGGGCGATCCGGCCTGCGATCTGTTCCCGGCGTGGAATCTGCTGCCGGCCGGGGCCAGGGAGATCTTCCGCGAGGCACTCGACGTGGACGAGGCGACCTGGATCCGCGGCCGGGGGCGGACCCTCTCGCAGGCGCTGATCGCACTGCCCTACTACCGGGAGACGAATCCGTCGATGGCGAGGAACGCCCGGCACGTGATCGGTGCGGTGCTGGGCGAGAGGTGAGAAGTCCCGGCCCCCGGTGCCGCGGCTCGTAGGCGAGTCATCGCCGTGTCGCCTGGCCGGTTATGGCCGGATCTGCTGTGGTGATCGTCACGCCCGACGGTACGGTGAGGGCGTCCGGGGCTGCGATCGGGGGGCGGATGGCGCGTAGAGCAATCGTCGTTGGTGCGAGCGTGGCCGGGCTGCTGGCCGCCGCGGCCCTGTCCGACGTGGTCGACGAGGTGACCGTACTCGAGCGGGATGTGCTGCCGGAGGGGCCGGCGCCGCGCAAGGGTTTACCCCAGGGCCGCCATGGCCACATCCTGTTGACCAGTGGGCTGAACGCGATCGAGGCTCTTCTGCCCGGCCTGCGGCTGCGGCAGCGGGTGCTCGCCGCAGGGGGCCGCGAGATCTCGCTCACCTCCGGCGCGGTGATGCTGGGTCCGGAGGGATGGTTCCGGCGATGGCGCCACGACAGCCATCCACTGCTCACCTGCAGCAGGGACCTACTGGACGCCGTCCTGCGCGAGGCGGTCCTGGACCGTCCCCGTACCGGACTGCGGCGCGCTGAAGCCGTCTTGCTGCTGGGATCGGCGGAGCGTGTCACGGGCGTACGCGTCAGCGACGCGGAGGGCGCCGAGGAGGACCTGCGCGCGGACCTGGTCGTCGATGCGAGCGGGCGTGGGTCACGTGCCCTGCAGTGGCTCGGCGCGCTCGGCATCACGGGGATCCGTGAGGAGGTCGTCGACTCGGGGGTCGTGTACGCGAGCCGCCTCTACCGGATGCCTGAAGGGGCGGAGGAGTTCCCCCTGATCCTGGTGCAGCCCGACCCTCTCGACACAACGCCCGGGCGCGCGGCGGCTCTCATCCCCATCGAGGGGGGACGCTGGCTGGCCAGTCTGAGCGGCACCCGAGGTGCCGAGCCCACCAGCGACCCCGCGGGGTTCGTCCGCTTCGCCCTCGGGCTACGGGATCCTCTGGTGGGCCGGCTCCTCTCCGGTGCCGAGCCCCTGTCCGATGTGGCGCTCAGCCGCAGCACCCGCAATGTCCGCCGCCACTTCGAGAGCGCCGCGGTCTGGCCCGAGGGCCTTGTGGTGCTGGGTGATGCCGCCGCCGCGTTCAACCCGGTCTACGGGCAGGGCATGTCAGTGGCCGCGCTGGGCGCCCAGGAGCTTCGCCGGGAACTCGCCGCGACCGATGTCGCCGCGCGGGGGGTGGCGCGCCGCATCCAGCGCGCCGCCGCCAAGTCGGTGGACGCGGCGTGGTCGCTGAGCAGTTCCCAGGACCGGTGGTTCCCCGGAGTGCTCGGCGACAGTCCCACGTTCGCCGACCGTGTGCTCACCCGCTATGTCCGGCGTATGACGAAGGTGGCGACCAGCTCCTACCGGGTGTCCACCGCCATGTGCAACGTCACCACGTTGCAGGAGGACGGCAGCCGTCTGCTGCGCCCCTCGCTGCTGCTCGCCACGCTGAACGGCCCTGTGCTGCCTCCGCTGGCCGGACCGCCCCTGACGGCTGCCGAGCGAGCGATCCTCCATGGCCTCGACCGAACGGGAGGAGCGGTGGGAGGGACAGGGGCGGGCACGGACGGCCGCATCCGCTCGTCCGGCTGAGGCGTGGTCCCGAACGTCGAGCGCATGTGGTGGTCAGGGCTCGGGCGACGTCACGGCCGTGACGGGCGTGGGGTGCGCGCCACGCGGAAGCCCACGTCGTCGATGCGGAAGGTCGGATGGCTGCGGCGCCGCACCGAGGCCCGGCAGCTCCAGTGCTCGTCGGACCAACCGCCGCCACGGAGCACCCGGTAGGTGCCGTACACCTCGGCGTCGTAGACGTCCCAGCACCAGTCCCATGTGTTGCCCAGCATGTCGTACAGACCCCATGCGTTGGGCTGCTTGCCCCCCACGTCGTGGATCGTGCCGTCCGAGTTCCCGCGGTACCAGGCGATGTCGTCGAGCGGGCCGTAACGCGGTCCGCTGCTGCCGGCTCGGCAGGCGTGCTCCCACTCGGCCTCGGTCGGGAGCCGGTACCCGTCGACGGAGGCGTCCCACTCGACGGCGTCCTCGTCGGCGTTCAAGCGGTACGCCGACGGCAGCCCTTCGTGCCGGGACAAGGCGTTGCAGAACCGGATCGCGTCCCACCACGAGACGCCCTCGACGGGCCGCCCGTCCCCCTGACCGGTACTCGGCCACCGGCCGGTGATCCGCGCGTACCTGGCCTGAGTGACCGGGAACGCGGACAGCCGGAACGGAGCGACCTCCACCGGCCAGCTACGCCGCGTCCGGCGGTCCGACAGCGTCACACGCCCCGGCGGGACGGAGACCATCTCGATTCCGGAGCTCGCGTTCATGACAAGCCACCCTACCGACACCGGTGCGTGCGCTGCCGCGATGCAGGCCACGCCGTTCGTGTCAGGGTCTTCGGTGGTTACGGGTCCGTGTGCGGACGTCCTTGACGATACGGGAGCGCAGCGCCCGGGAGATATGGACCAGGTCGTTGCTGGAGACCGTGCGCTCGTCCGCGTTCACGCGACGCCCAGGGGGCGTGCCATGGCTGCCGCGGGCGTAGTGGACCTCGACCGCCGCGACGATCAGCGCGGCCTCGGCGATGGCGGCGGCCTCCTCCCCGGTGGCGTTGCGGGCCAGGGCCAGCCGGTGTGCCTCGTCCCGGGTCCGCGGGTCGGAGTGGTCGCGGCAGGCCAGGATCCGGTCGGAGATGTAGGTCTGACGTCGCGTCAGCCGCAGGTGCACACTGGGCTTCCACCATGGCAGGGGCAGCGGTGTGGGCCCTGGCGCGCCTCGCACGGGGCGCACCGTGCGGGCCAGCGGTGCCAGCTGCCAGTAGCGGACGGTGGTGCTCCCGCCGATCAGGGGGAGAACGAAGCCCGCCGCCCCCAGGACCGCGCTGGGCGCGATCGTCGTGCGCGCGATCACGATGAGAGGGTCCCAGGTGTGGCCGCTCCAGCGGCCGATCACCGCCGCGGCCGTCATGAGGTCGTAGCCGACGAAGTGCATCAGATACGCGGTGGCCAGCACGCGCAGACCGGTGCGCAGCGTCCCGTGCACCTCCCCTGACCAGCGTCGGCACAGATGGCCGACGGTCAGGGAGGCCACCGCGTGCGCGGTGAGACAGAGAAGGACCATCTCCCTGATGAAGGGCGTGGTCGCGTAGTAGAGGTCGAACCGGGTCCGTTGCTCGACCGGCGCGTCGCCCAGGGAGAAGAGGACCGCGATGAGGAGGACGGTCACGCCGTACGCGGCGAGCGTGACACGGGAGAGGCGGCGGGGCTTGGCCGTCCCGGTGTCGCCGCGCCAGTTCAGGACCAGCACGATCGAGGCCCCGGAGAAGGCGACCAGCAGCATGTAGACGATCGGGGCGGCGACATTGGGCACACCGGTGCCGCGGTTGACGAGGGCGATCGTGGTCTGGGCGGTGGTGAAAAGGACTCCGGCGCCGAGGAAGAGCAGGGCGCAGATGGAGGACAGCAGCCAGTCCCGGCCTCGGGCGCGCACGAGCGCCGGCAGCTTCAGCAGACAGGCCAGGAGCATCAGCCCGCTGGAGACGTAGAAGGGTAAGTCGCCGTCCAGTGGTGGTGAGTCGCCGTTCATGGGATGGGCACGGCCTCCGGGAACGTTGCTGGGCGCAGTCGCTGTGGCAGGCTATCGCGGACGCGTCGCGGGTGTGTTCCTGATGCGGCGCATCCTGACGGCGGCCTGTCGGAGGCGTGTTCGGGCCAGGGTCAGCCGTGCTGACCGCGTTCCTCCCGGACCTGGCGCACCAGGGTGTTGATGAAACGCTCGACCAGTTCCCACTCGTCGTCCGGCAGGGCCGCGGCCGTGCGCAACGCCGTGGCGCGGCTGCCGCTGCAGTCGTTGTCGACGGCCGCGCGCAGCCCTTCGAGAACGGGCTGGAGCACCTCGTTGAGGGCCGACTCCGGCTCGGCGCTGAGCCATCCGGTCGGCTCCCCGAAGAAGAAGCGCTCGACGCCTGCCTGGGTGGAGGCCAGTGGGCCGCCGGAGCGGGCCGTGCGCCGCCGTACGTCCCGGGCCGGCTGCATGGTCTCCCTCGGGCTTCTGCGGCCGTTGACGAGGTTGGACAGGGAGGCCCGGGTGGCCCCGAACGACGAGGCGATCTCGTCGTAGGAGTGGCGCGAGCCGTCGGGGCGCCGTCGCGTCTCCCGCAGATGAGCGATCCGGCGGATGATCCGGTCGGTGATGGTCTCCGCGGGCGCCTGTCTGCCGTTCAGCAGCATCTCCACGACGTCCTGCGGTACGCCGCAGTTGACGGACAACTGCTGCACGTCGAGGACGTCGTCACGGCTCTGCCCGTCGCCCAGAAGAGAGTCGATGGCCCTGAGGGTCTCGGCGAGCGATTGGCGCGGATCTCTCACCGACGCATCTCCTCACGTCCGGTGGCGGCGCGGACTGCGCATTGATGACGAGACGATAACCGCTCCCCGGCCAAGCAACCAGGTCAGCGATACTCCAATTGCCAAGGGTGGATACAACAGTTGACATCACATGCTCTTGGATTGCAGCATCACCAGGTGACTGACTGCCAGTCAGCACCCGGCGGACTCCGTCGCGTTCGCTCCGTGATTGCGGAATGCGGTCGCGCCTGCGTTCGCTCCGGCGTGCACCTGTCCGGGCCACCCCCACGCACGGTTCAAGGGTGCAGAGGTGTGCCTCGGAGGCCTTGCCTCAGCGGGGACGGACACGACGTGCCGAAGGAACGAGCCGGGTGGCGGGCGGTCGGCGAGCCGACGCGGACCACCCGGGCACTCGGACGTGGGGAGGCCAGAACCGTGGACGTCAGACGGTGCCGCCCGCTCTCCCCGCACCAGTCGTCCCGGCCGCGGCCTCCAGACGCCCGCGGTACAGATGACGCGTCGCTCCGCCTTCCCCGCCCGCGACACCGACCGACAGCCCTGGGCTCCGCTCATCGCTTCCCGGCCGGTCACGGCGCGGCGAGACGGCGCAACCAGCCATGCTTCCGGGGCCTGGAGCTCCGAACACAGCGGGAGCCCGGTCAGCACCGGACGCCGTCGCGAGCCGGGCGCCCCCTGTGTACGGAGCTCTTATGCCCCCACCTCGCTCCTTGTCGGAGGATTACGTGACGGCCGTCCCTGCGTTTCTCCCTCCCCGGCGCGCAACCCGCGCGGCCCATAGACCCGAGCCCCTGGCCACAGCGGCACCGTCTCGCGTTCCGAGCCTGCCGTGACCGCCCCCCGGCCGGAACCCGCCTTTCCGTACCGCGCCCAGCCGGGTGGCGCGGCCGAGGCAGCGGACGATCGATGGGCCTCCGCACGCGACCAGCGGTTCGCCCGGTTCTTCGGGGGACGGCTCGCCGATGCGGAACTGTGCGGCAGCGCCGCGGAGCGCCGGACCGCGGCCGATGTCACGGACTTGTTCCAGGAGTGGCTGGCCCTGCGTGAGGTGGCGGGCGACGGAGGCGACTGCGAGCAGGCGACCACCACGAACGCACTCGGGTGGTTACTGCGCTGGGTCGCCTTCATGGAGTGGGCCGGTCATCCCCAATGGGAGCTCGGCTTCCATCCCGCGGCGTACCGGGCGCCCCTCGACCACTTCTTCGACGCGGCCGACATCGGTTGCTGAGACGGAGACGGACGCCCTTCCCCGGCGCGGAACCGCCACGCGGGTCGGTCCGCCGAGTGGACGACCTCCCCCGCGCGCGGCCACCGACACGGTTCAGGGCGCCATGAAAAGCGTCGGAAAGCGCGCCGCGAGCCAGGGCTTGCGCCCCCAGGCGAGCACCCGGCCGCTCGCCATGGCCCGCCACGGATTGCAGCGGCCCAGGGCGATGAGCAGGAACGTCACCGGCTCCGTGAGGATCGTGCAGTCCGGACGGTCCGGTGCCGCAGCCGTCACGTCCACGTCGCCGTCGGTGAAGGTGACACCGAACTCCGCCCCGCCCCAAACCCGGAGCCGGTAGCGAGCCGTGACCCCGGCACCGGCGACGGCGACGTGCGGCATGGCGGTCAGCAGGAACGGCAGGCACAGTCCGACCCGAGCGCGGTCGATCATGTGCGGCCGGCCGAGCGCGCGGGCGAGGTCGTAGCCGTGGCCCAGCATGTGGGTCAGTAGATACGAGGCAAGCACGGACCGGTCCATGGGGCCCAGCGGTGTGACAAGCGTCCGGTCCGCGGTGCTGTCCGCCGTGGCCCGGGCGACGGCGTCGAGGAAGCCCTCCGCCTGTGCCACGATCATCGCCGCCAGCGGCTCTGCCCCGCGCTCCTCGAACGCGGCCAGGGACCGCGCGTTGGCCGCGGCCAGGCTCTGCGGCGTGCCGTCCCCGTAGGGGCGTTCACGGCCGGCTGCGAGGTCGGCCATCAGCTCGTTGGCCACCGCCAGATGGGCCGCCGCCTCGCCCACGGTCCACTCCGAGTCGGGCACGGCGGCCGTCGTGTCGGCCGCCGCTCGCAACAGCCCCGCGATGTCGGCGGCCGTCTCACGGATCGCCTGTCCGAGCCCGTCGGGCAGGGTCTTCCCGTCGTCCATCGCCCGTGTCTCCGCCGCCATCGCACCCACTCCCTCATCGGCCCGCCGCGCCGGTCGCGCTCAGCCGCCGGGCCCGCCACGCCCGTCACGTGCCGACGGGACACCCAACCAGGAAGAAACGGCCGGTGACAACGGTTCGGACGACATCGACCGGCCATGGACCTGGCGACTTGGTCACTTGGCGATTCGGCGACCCGGTAGCCCGGCGACATGAGGACTCGGGGCGTCAGACCGCGACCGGCGGCAGCACCGCGCCCTGCAGCGCCTTCTCGTGCTGCCTACGCGTGAGCCGCACTACGACGAGGACCGCGAGCAGCGCGGCGGCCATGTCGGTGACGTCCGCGAAGACCACCTGCGGGACGGCGCTGTACAGCTCCTGAGCGGTGTCGGCTCGACGGTAGGCGGAGAAGCCGGACCGCTCGGCGAGGATCGAGACGATCCACAGCGCCCACCAGGCGTTGACGAGTCCGTGCGACCGGCGCGCACCCGACGGGCCGCTCGCGTCCCAGATGTCCAGTGTGATCCGGCGTGGGAACCAGAGGTTCACGACCGGCGTGAACCAACCGCCGATCGCCCAGCCACGCTTCTTCTGGTGCCCGTACGGCTCAAACACCTCGGCGTTGACCCGTACTCGGTAGAACCAGCACAGGAACACGACCATGCAGGCCAGCATCGCGGCGGTCTGGGCGATGCCGGCTGCGGCGTAGAGCGCGTCCGCGCGGTCGGCCCGGCGGCTCACGGCGTCCCCGACGGCGCCGTCGGCCAGATCGCCCGACACGTTGTACATGACGACGTCGGCCCCGATCGCGAACAGATCGGTGACGGCGACCAGTCCGAGCAGCACGGCCGTCGCGCGTCCCAGCCCCACGGGCGAGCGCAGAAAGGCCCCGGGCACGGTCGCGGCCGGCTGGGCCGTCGGTGCCGGAGCGGCGGCACACTGGGCGCACAGGGTGCCGCCCGCTGCAGCGGCGAACTGATGGCAGCGGTAACAGATCATGGTGGAGCGTCCCCCGAGGTGTGGTCGAAACGCCGGACGCCGTTCCTCCCCGGAACCTCACGGGCGGCATGCGCAACATACGATCACGTAGGCCCCGCAGTCCACTTGGTTGACGCCCGGCGGCCGGCGGAGCGGCGCCCGATCGGCAGGCGCCAGGCTCCCCCACCGGCCCTCGGCAACGGGCCGGCCTGTCGTCAGTCGACGTGTCCGACCTCGAGCACGATCTTGCCGCGGGTCCGCCCGCTCTTGCTGCGGTCGAACGCCTCGGCTGCCTCGGCCAGCGGCAGGGCCTGCCCGACATGGACGCCGAGCTTGCCGGCGTCGGCCAGGCGGGCCAGTTCCGCGAGGCCCGCGGAGTCCGGACGAACCCACACGTGGTGACCACCGCGCTCGGTTACCTCGGGGTTGACGATCGAGGCGATACGAGAGCGGTCCTTCAGCAGTTCCTGGGACACGGCGACCGCGTCCCCGCCCACGTAGTCCACTGCCGCGTCGATTCCCTCCGGTGCGAGCCACCGCACCCGATCGGCCAGGCCGTCGCCGTAGGTCACGGGTTCGGCGCCCAGGGAGCGAAGGAAGTCGTGGTTGCGTTCACTCGCCGTACCGATCACCCGGGCCCCCCTCGCCACGGCGATCTGCACGGCGAAGGCCCCGACGCCGCCGGCCGCCGCATGGACCAGGACCGTGTCGCCCGCGGCCACCCCCACCCGGGCCAGCGACTGCCAGGCGGTGAGCCCTGCCAGGGGCACCCCGGCCGCCTGCTGCCAGGTCAGCGACGCGGGCTTGCGGGCGAGGGTGCGTACGGGCGCGGCGACGAGTTCCGCGTAAGTGCCGTGCTGCACCTCGTCCTTGCGGACATAGCCGAAGACCTCGTCGCCGACCGAGAACTCGGAGGCGTCCAGACCGACCGCCTCGACGACGCCCGCGACATCCCAGCCGGGGACGAGGGGGAAGTGGATGTACATGATCGAGTCGAGGTATCCGGCGACGATCTTCCAGTCGACCGGGTTCACCCCCGCGGCCTTCACCCGCACGAGCACCGAGTCGGGACCGACCTTGGGGTCGTCGACCTCCGTCAGTTCCAGGGTCTCCGGACCACCATAGCGATTGACGGTAATTGCGCGCATAACGGACATGGTAGCCCCCGGAACACATCCGTCCCGAGGGTTCCGGCCGTGACCCACGGTTCCTGGATCTACGACGACGTCCTCGGCCCGGGCCGACCCCGGCCGTCGGTTCGGGCTCCGGGGGCCGAGTTCAAGCTCGTCGCCCATGCGCAGGTCCTGATGGCGGATCGGGGCGCAGTAGGCGGGCGGCCCTGCGGGAGGCGGCGGACGCGGAGCAGACCAGGTAGCGGATCTTGCTCGGCTCCACGCCCATCGTCTCGGCGGCGGCCGTGCTGCTGTACTCCAGCAGGCAGTGCAGCACGAGGGCGTCGTACTGCGGTGCCGGACAGGTGTCGAGGGGGGCGGGCAGGGGTCGCCGGGCCCGGATCCGGGCGCTCAGCAGGGTCCAGGCCCGCGCGGCGGGATTGGGATGGCTGACGACATACGGCCAGCGGACCGCCAGTTCCCCCAGGACGCCGCGGACGAAGCTGTGTGCCTCGTCGTCCGGCAGATGGACGCGCGCGTAGTCGAGGTATCGGTCGCGGTGCAGCGCGCAGAACGCCTCGAACGCGGGCGGCAGCGCGGGAGTGAGCGAAGCCTGCCGGCAGGGCGGGACGACGCGTGCGCGTGACGGCGGATACGACAGTCGGGAACGGGCCGCGGGGGTGCGGACGGGTTGCCTGAGGGTGTGTGGAGTCATCCGAGGACCTCGGCGAGTGAACGGAGGGCGAGCGGGTCGGCGGGCGGCGGTTCGGGGGGCCCGGCCGCCGCGGCGCGTGCGGCGTTCCACAACGGCCGTAGGGGCGGGGCCTCGGCGCCCAGTGCGTGGGCCAGTTCCTCGACGTCCTCCCAGGCGGGCAGCGTGCTACCGCTGAGCATGCCGGTGACGGCTCGGGGACTCAGGCCGCTGCGCGCGCCGAGGTCGGCCGTGGCGGGCCGCGCGGCGGACAGGTGCAGTCCGCGCAGAGCCTCGTGCAGACTGCCGCGCTGGCTCGGCGTCTGTCCGCGGGCAGCCGCCCACAGGGGCTGGATCTCCGCCGGGTCTCCCCCGCAGGCGAGCGTGAGCGCACGCGTGACCTTCCAGGAAGGGCACCGCTCGCCGCTGAGGACCCGGGAGACGTAGGAGGCGGATATGTGGGTGTCCTCGGCGAGCCGGCGGAAGGACTTGGTGCTGACGCGCTGAAGCTGGGACAGGGCGCGGGCGAGGACCGCGGCCGGCCCCGCGGGGTGCCGGTTCGGCTCCCTGGCCCGGAAGGGCGTGGCGCCGCCCGGCCGGGCCGGGGGTCGGCGCTGGCGCGGGATGCTGATGACGGGTGCCGAGGCGGCGGCCTCCGATTCCGCGGGGCGGGCCGGTACGGTGCGGGGGCGCTGCCGGCGGTTGACCATCCGCCGGCGGACGGCCTCCGAGGAGAGTTTCCGGGTGAGCTGCTCGGGCGGCAGACTCAGGGAACGGGCGATCTCGGCGTTCTTCTCCCGCTGGTCGCGGGCCTGTTGCACCAGGGCGGCCTTGAGGTCCTCCAGATCGCGCTCCACGATGCGCAGCAGGCTCAGGGCCGCCAGCGGCTGGCGAGTACGGGTCAGTCGCCGCAGATGCTCGACGCCGCGTGCCATGTCGTCGGCGACCTCGTCGGCGAAGAGATTGTGGGCGACCGCGTCCGGGGTCGGGTGCTTCTCCCGCGCCCGGCGGTACGCGCGACCGCAGACGTCGTTGCAGTAGTGGCGCGGCCTGCCGGAGCCGCCGCTGCGGTCAATCGGCTTACCGCAGTCGGGGTTCAGGCAGTAGGCGGGGCCTGGGTCCTTGGGCGTCATGGGATCGGGTGTCCTTTGCGGGCAGGTGCTACCGGGGCCGGGCACGGAAATTGAGAGATTCCGCAGAAGCCGTCAGCCGGACTCGGGCCGGCTCCATGGGTGGGTGACGGTGTGCCGCCGGTCGGGCGGCCGCCGCCCGGGCAGTTCGAGCTGCCCGGGGGCGGCCGACCGGCCGTCAGGCGATGCGAACCCGCCGGTAGCGCAGCTGTGAGCGACGGGTTGCGGCCAGCAGCATGCAGACCGCCGCTGCGGCGAGCTGGTACAGCTCGGGCCGCAGGACCAGCACGATGCCCAGGACCGGGGCGGCGACGAACGCCCCTACCTGCATGTTGACTTCCCTGTCACGCAGGTCGCGGGTTTCAACCGCGCCCGCGTGCGGGATGTTACGGTCGAACCGCTCCGACCGGCTCCGCTCGAGTGGCCGGCCGAAGTGGTTGTTTCGGTCAGGAGGCATGTCTTCTCCTCGATCGTTGAACAGAGTTGAGTTGGGCCCCGGTCTGGTATCCCGCCGTGCCGGGGCCCGCTCGTGTGTGTCGGGACGCTACCCGCTCACTCAAACGAATGCCTACCGCTACGGTGCGTAAATGGCATGATTGCGGTTACCGGCGCGTTCGACCACCCAGATCGGACAAATTCCGTCGCATCTTGGTCAATACCGGTCCCGAGTGCCTCGATGGCGAGCAGGCCCCTCACTGCGACACCACAACGAGCCGGAGTCACGGCCGCCTCGCACACCTCACATGCTGTAGTCGGGCGCACGGCAGCCGCCACGCGCCGACCGGCGGCGGGGACACGGATCGTCAGGCATACCCTCCCGGCCTCGGGGCAGGCGGAGTGTCGTCAGCCCGAAACGGGCTCACACGCACGTAGTCGATCCGGGAGGGAACATGATGTCGGCGATGACGACAGCGGCGGAGGCGGGCACAGCTGCACTGCCGGAGGTCGCCGACCCGTCGCGGGTTGCCCCGCGGGACGCCCGCGAGCTGTCGAAGCTGTTCTTCGACCAACTGAGCTCGCTGGACGAGGGCACGCCCGAGTACCAGTACGCACGCAACACCCTGATCGAGATGAACATGTCCCTGGTCCGGTTCGCGGCCGCCCGGTTCCGCAGCCGGGGACCGGAGGAGATGGAGGACATCGTCCAGGTCGGCATGATCGGCCTCATCAAGGCCATCGACCGGTTCGAGCTCTCGCGCGAGGTGGAGTTCACCTCGTTCGCCGTGCCGTACATCGTCGGCGAGATCAAGCGGTTCTTCCGCGACACCTCCTGGGCCGTGCATGTACCGCGCCGGCTCCAGGAGGCGCGGGTACAACTGGCGAAGGCGACGGAGGAGCTGCGCAGCCGACTGGGCCGTGTCCCGACCACGAAGGAGCTGGCGGAGCTGATGTGCCTCTCGGAGGAGGAGGTCACCGAGGCGAGGCTGGCCTCCAACGGGTACAACTCCTCCTCCCTTGACGCCGCGATCAGCACCGACGAGGACGGCGAGACCGCGCTGGCGGACTTCATCGGCACCGAGGACGCAGCACTGGAGTTGGTGGAGGACTTCCACGCACTGGCTCCGATGATCGCCGAGCTGGACGAGCGTGACCGGCAGATCATCCATATGCGGTTCGTCGAGGAACTCACCCAGGCCCAGATCGGCGAGCGCCTCGGGGTCTCCCAGATGCATGTCTCGCGACTGCTGTCCCGCATGCTGGCCCGGCTGCGCGAGGGACTGCTCAGCTCCCACTGACACTCGCCCTCAGGGGCGGCGCGCGAAAGCGCCTCGGGGTGCACGCCTGTGCGCCCCGAGGCGCTTTCGCGCGTAGAGGTCTTGACTACCTGTCACACCTCTGACCTGGGTGGCCCTCCTCATCGGGCACGGAAACATCTCTCCAGGACCTTTTGTCCCCTGCACGGGCATTTGCACCCCAGGGACATAACGGGCGAATGGCATACGGTCCAGCACCGAAGACATACGGCATCCGTCGTGTCGGCATTGACTGCGTCAGTCATGGCCTGTCAATCTTTCCTGCGGCACCCAAGTCGACCGCAAAAAGGACGGGTTGGCTTGGAAGCGACTCCCTCTGCCGCGACAGAGAAATCCTTCAGGAGAGAAACTTCATGAAACAGGTGCGCACGCGATGCTTCGCGCTCGTCACTACGGTGCTGTTATGTCTCTCCGTACCCGGGGAAGCGGCGGCACACGAAATACTGTCGGGGCACACCTCGACGGGAACGGTTCAGCTCGCCTACGACGCGGCCCCTCAGGCTCTTAGATCGATGCATGGGCAGGGCCCTGACCTGCCGCTCTGCTGCTGATCCTCGGCGCGCACACAAGGGGGGCGACGGCATCCGCCGTCGCCCCCCTTCCACACGACCGCGGGCAAGATGAGCGCCTCCGACGCGACTTGACAAGCTAGTCAATATTTGAGTCACTGTAGTCAGGTTGACAATCCACCAGTGGCCGTCGAACGCGTCGCGTATCCCGCCGGACACCGTAGCCGCGTTGGGTGTGATGAGCCTTGGCAACGATGTCAAGCCCCTTATGGGACTTGTTGACAGGCATGCCACGCGATCCTTTTCCGAGAGAGATCATGAGCGACAGTCGAACGCACCGGGACTTCGGTCTCCTTCTCAGAAATCATCGTCGACGGGCAGGTCTCACCCAGCGTCATCTCGCTGATCTGGCCACCGTGAGCGTCCGTGCCATAAGGAATCTGGAGCTGGGCAAGGTCTCCTCTCCCCGGCCGGAGACCGTCCGGCTGCTCGCGGACGGTCTCGGCCTGCGCACGACCGAGCGGGACGCGCTGATCGAGGCGGCGCTGGCCGCACGGTTCGCCACCACGGGCATGGGGGACGACGACGGCTTCACAACTCCGTGGAACACGCCCAACTTCCTGGTCGGGAGAGAGGCCGAACTCTGCTCCCTGACAAGGCTGCTGCACATGCCGGGGCGTCGGCTCGTCAGCGTGGTCGGCGTGCCTGGAGTCGGCAAGTCCCGCCTGGCCGCCGAGGCCGCCCGCTTCCAGCCCACCGTCGGCGCGGTCACGGTGCGGTGGCTGTCGCGGGGCGATACGGCCCTCCTCGACGACCTCGCACAGGACCCGTCGGCACCTCGGGTGCTCCTGGTACTGGACGACGCCGACCTCTCGCGTCCGGGCCTCGGCCGGATCGCATCTCTCCTGCAACATCCACTCAGACCGCAGATCCTGCTCACGGCGCCCGGGCCGTGCGGCATCCCGGGCGAGCAGGTGCTGCCGCTGTCCCCCCTGGCCGTGCCCGACCGGGCGATGGACCGCCTCCCGGAGAGACTCGCCGAGGTCGCCTCCGTCCGGTTGCTCTGCGCCCAGATCCACTGCCACCAGCCGGCGTTCGGCCTGGACGGCTCCAACTCCGCGATCGTCGCGGAGCTGTGCCGCCGGCTCGACGGTCTCCCCCGGGCCCTGGAGTTCGCCGGGGACTGGTGCCTGGTCCGCTCCCCGGAACAGCTGCTGGCCGAGGTCAGCCGTGATCCGTTCAGTCTCACCGCGCCCCCGACGGCGGGCTCCCATCCGCCCGACCCCGCCTCCCGGCTCCGTCAGACGCTCGACCGGCTGCCGCGGCCCGCCGGGTCCCTCCTCGCGACCACGGCCCGGAGCCGGACGAGTTGGTCGATCGCGGAGGCGGCACGTGCGGCGGGGACGTCGGACGCCGAAGCCGCCGCGATCGTCTTCACCCTAGTGACGTACGGCCTGGTCCGAACCGAGCACCACGACGGTACGGAACCCCGCTTCTCCGTTCTGCACCAGGTACGGCACCTGCACGGCCCCTCATTACCGGCCACCGGCCAGCGTCACCTGTCCCGGAAGCTGCACCCCCTCGTGGTGCACCGTTCGCACGCGGACAACCGCGGCCGTGCGGTCGCCGTCGGCGACGCCTAGGGGCTGTCGTCAAGCTCGCGTCGTCGCCCGAAGGGCGGCCCTGCGGCGTCAGGTGCGTGCTCTGGGGGCACCCCCTGCTCGAAGAGCCTGGGGGAGTCCCGGGCGGAAGCCCTCGTACTGGATGTACGTGGGGTTTCGCCCGGTGCGGCGGTGGAGGCACCGCCCGCGCGAGCGAAGCCGAGCGTGGGGGAGCGCGCGTGCATGGCGTCGCAGGGCAGGCGGGAGTTTGACGACAGGCCCAAGAAGGCTCATGGGGGTGTCTGAAAATTCCCGCCAGACGCCGCGCGCTGATCCGGCGCGAATTGTCAGACACCCCCTGGCGCCTCTCGGCCACACGCAGGGGTGCGTCCCGTACTGGAACACCGGTACGGGACGCACCCCTGCGTGAGCTGTCAGGCCGCGACGCCGCGCTCCGCCATGGCGCGCCGCAGGCTCAGGGGCCGCATGTCGGTCCAGGTCCGCTCGATGTGGTCGAGGCACTCCTCCTTCGAGCCGGTCACGCCGACGGCGCGCCAGCCCTGCGGGACGTCACGGTCGGCCGACCAGACCGAGTACTGCTCCTCCTCGTTGACGACGACGAGCCACTGACGGGTGAGCTGCTGCATGTCGGTTCTCCATTCGATGGGGATGGTCACTGCGGACGGAACGTGTGGAACGGTGGATCAGGACTGGTGCGAGGCGGCGACCAGGGGGGCCGGGGCGAGGATCCGCCGGAAGACGGCCAGCGCCCGGTCGATGTCCGCCTCGCTCACCCCGGCATGGGTGACCGCGCGGATCCGGCCGCGGCCGAGCTCGGCGAGGTGGATGCCCTCGGCCCAGGCGAGCTTCATGAACTCCGCCTGCGACAGGCCGGGGTTCTCGACCCGGAAGAAGACCATGTTCGTCTCGACGGGCTCCGCCGTGACCCCGGGAAGCGCGGTGAGCCCTTCGGCGAGCCGCCGGGCGGTGCGGTGGTCGTCCTCCAGCCGGACCGTCATCTCCCGCAGGGCGACGAGCCCCGCGGCGGCCAGCACCCCCACTTGGCGCATACCGCCGCCGAGCATCTTGCGGATGCGGCGCACGGAGGTGATGAAGTCGGCGCTGCCGGCGACGATGGACCCCACCGGCGCGGACAGCCCCTTGGACAGGCAGAACTGCACCGAGTCCGCGTGCGCGGCGATGACGCGCACCGGTACTCCCGTGACGAGCGCGGCGTTGAAGATCCGCGCGCCGTCGAGATGGACCGCCACACCGCGGGACCGTGCCAGCGCGGCGACCTCGGCGAGGTACTCCAGCGGCAGCACCCGTCCCCCGGTGCGGTTCTGCGGGTTCTCCAGGCACAGGAGGGCGGGCAGCGCGAACTGCGGGTCGTCGGGATCCGCGGGAAAGGCCGCCTCGATGTCGGCGAGTGCCATCGTTCCGTCGGCGGCGTTGGCCACGGGTTCGACGATCACGCCTCCGCAGTAGGAGGCACCGCCCGCCTCGTAGATGTAGATGTCAGACTCGGCGCCGGCCAGGGCCTTGGTGCCGCGCGGGCAGTGGGCGAGAAGGGCGGCGAGGTTGCCCATGGTGCCGCTGGGCATGAAGCAGGCGTCCTCCTTGCCGAGCAACGACGCCGCGAGCAGCTCCAGTTCCCGCGCCGTGGGGTCCTCGCCGTACACGTCGTCGCCGAGTGCCGCGGTCGTCATCGCCTGAATCATCTCCGGCGTCGGCAGGGTGAACGTGTCGCTGCGCAGCTCCACCACGTCCGAGGGACCGGTGCTAGCCATGGGTGTTCTCCTCTCGTGAAGTGGGCACGGCATCCGCGCCGGCCCGGCTCGTGAGCGCTGTGACCGCATCGCGCAGTCGCTCGTCCGCGTCCCGCCAGCGGGTGGTCCATCCGGTGAGCCTCCTGCCGTGCTCCTGCCACCGTGATACGAGGGGTTCCACGCACCGCTCGAAGGCGGGCAGGCCCGGGCCGCCACCGAACTCCGCGGCCCGCCACACGGTCTCGGGGCGCACCTCCTGCCGCGACTCGGCCGGAACGTGCCCCTGGTCGGCCAGGGCCGACCACAGCGAGCCGGCCCGGCCCTCCACCACGGCCAGGGCGGCCTCCCCCACCTGGTGGTGGGCGCGTCGGAACGGCACGCCGCGCCGAACCAGCCACTCCGCCGTCGCGGTCGCGTCGGTCAGTCCCTCCGTGGCCCGCGCCGCCATCGCCTCCGGGACGGGTTCCGCTCCCTCATGGGCCAGCCGAAGGATCCGTACCGCGTCGATCGTCGCGTCCAGGGCCGGCCTGACATGGCTCATGGCCTCGGTTCCGACGGCGATGGAGTTCGTGAAGGGTGTCCCCCGCATCGCACTCGCCGCCGCCATGAATCCGCCGAGCGCGGCGGCGGACTTGCCCTGCACATGCTCCAGTACGAACGCGTTGCGCTTCTGCGGCATCATCGAGCTCGACCCGACCAGCCCGTCGGGGATGGTCACCAGGCCGAACTCGGCGCTGGACCACATCAGCAGATCGAGGGCCGCACGGTCGAGCGTGACCCCCAGCACCGCCGCGGCGGACAGCAGCCGTAGCGCGGTGTCGCGGGTGGCGATCGCGTCGACCGAGTTGTGTACCGGTTCGCCGAAGCCGAGGAGTTCGGCCGTACGGGAGGGGTCGATCGCAACGGTGGTCCCGCCGATGGAGCCCGCTCCGAGGGGGCACCGGTCGAGCGTCCGGCCCGCCTGCGCCAGCGCTGCGGCGTCACGTTCCAGGGCCTGGGCCAGTCCCAGCAGGTAGTGACCGTAGGTGATGGGCACGGCGGCCTGGAAGTGCGTGTAGGCGGGCATCAGTACCTCGCGGTACCGCCCTGCCTGCTCGGTCAGCACGGTGCCCAGGCCGCTCAGTTCGGCGGACAGGCGGCGGAAGGGCTCGCGCAGCGCCAGGTGCAGGCAGGTGACGCCGAGATCGTTGCGGGAGCGTCCGGTCTGCAGTACGCCGCCGACCTCGTCGCCGAGTGTCTCGATCAGATAGCCCTCGTACGCGAGGTAGAGGCCACGTGGGGTGGGGCGGGTCTCGAGCGGCTCGTAGTCCTTCTCGCGCAGGTCCCGGATCGCCGAGAGCAGGGCCGATGCCGTCTCCTCGTCCGTGATGCCGCGCTCGCTCAGCATGACGACATGAGCGAGGTCGACGTGCGAGATGCGGTCGAGTTCCGCTTTCCAGGCGGGTCGCGGCGGGTCACGGCGTTCCAGCAGCATCTGCCGTATCTCGGGCGAGGCCGCCGACCGCAGACGTCCGGAGTTCGTCATGCCGGCACCTCCATCCCGGTGACCAGCACCGGACGGATCAGGCCCACGCCCTCGGTCGCGGCCGCGGCGGCCGCGGCCGGGGAGTCGGCGCGGGCCAGCACATGGCCGATCCTGTCCCGGAAGTCACCGGCGACGGTGATGTCGGCGCCCGGCTCCCGGTAGATCTCGACATCGGTCACGCCCGGCACCGTGCGCGCCTCGATCACGCCGTCGAGGTGGGAGAGCACTCCGTTGTCCGGGGCGAGCACGAAGCGGATCGCGGCCCCGCCGCGGGCGGTCGCGTCGAGCGTCGACGCCCGGCCGCAGAACGCCTTGACCGTATCCAGGATCAGATCGATCCCGGTCGCCTCGTGCACGAGCCTCGGGATCCAACCACCGGCCAGTCTGGGGTTCACCTCGATGAGGACGGGCCCGTCACGGTCGACCCGCAGTTCCACATGGGCCGGGCCGAGGGTGAGGCCGAGCGCCCGGACCGCGGCCTCGGCGGCCCCTGACAGCGCGTCGTGCACGGCGGGCGCGAGCCGCGCCGGAAAGTCGTGCCCGGTCTCCACGAACAGGGGCAGCGCCCCCAGATGCTTGTGCGTCACGCCGACCACGCTGCCGTTCAGGACCTCGGCCGAGTACTCCTCGCCGGTCATGAACTCCTCGACGGTCAGGCGGCGCGGCACGGGAACGCCCCGCTCGTTGTGCCCGCGCGCCAGCACCAGGGCCGCATGCCGGGAGGTCTCCGCGGGCTCCGCGCACAGTCGCACGCCCAGACTTCCGCTGCCGGTGACCGGCTTGACGACGACCGGGTATCCGATCGACTCGGCCGCCTCCAGAGCCTCGTCCACGCTGCCGGCCACGGTGAACCGTGGTACCCGCACGCCTTGTTCGGCGAGCAGACGTCGCTGGACTCCCTTGTCGCGGACCGCGGCGATCGCCTCCGGTGCGTGGGCCGGCAGGCCCAGCGCGGAGGCCGCGGCGGCGGCGGTCCCGACGAAGTGGTCGGAGCTGGTGGTGATGCCCGCGATCGGCCGGGTGGCCGCCAGGCACCGGGAGGCGTCCACCACGGCCTCGGTACTGTCCGTCTCGGCGTGGACGACTTCGACGTCGCCGGCCCAGGAGTAGCGGGCCGAGTCGGACGCCAGCAGGACGGGGTGCAGTCCGAGGGCGCGGGCGGCCTGTGGGAACAGCCGTCCGGTGCCCGTGGTGTTGCTCTCCACGAGGAGGAGGAGTTCCTGGGTCATGGCGTGGCTCCGTCCATCAGGGCGACGACGTCCTCGCGCGGCCGCCTGTCCCAGGCGAACCGCGACCAGGAGCCGGCCACCTGGGCGGGATGGTCCAGGGTGCGCGGGCCGTCGGGGATCGAGGGGGTGAGCAGGTCGTTGCGGCGCATCCACGCGTCGTTGTAGACGGTGCTCGTGTAGCGGTGGCCCTCGTCGGGGAACAGGGCCACGACCCTGAGGCCGGGATGGCGTCGGGCGTACCACCGTGCGACATGGTGTGCGGCGCCGCTCGTCGGACCCATGTAGAGGCAGTGGTCGGAGTGCAGTCGCCGGGTCGCCGCGAACGCGACGGGTGCGTCCAGCCAGTGCACCTCGTCGAACAGTGTGTGGTCCAGCACTGGGGGAACCAGTCCGTTCCCGAGGCCCCGCAGTTGCCGGGGGCCGGCGGGCGCGCCGAAGAGCACGCTGCCCGGCGTGTCCACTCCGATGAGCCTCATCCGCGGGTTCAGGGCGCGCAGGAACGATCCGATTCCGGACGAGGAGCCACCGGAACCCACCGGGCAGACGAGGGCGTCGAGGCTGCCCAGGCTCTCCAGCAGCAGTTCGGCGACCGCGCCGTACGAGACCGGGTTGAGCGGGTTGTCGTACTGCCCGGGGGTGAAGTACGAGTCCAACCGGGACTGGATACGGGCCACCCGGTCGAGGCGTGCCTGCTGCACACCCTTGGCGTGCAGTTCCGGGCCGGACACGATGCTCACGCGGGCGCCCAGGGCCTGGAGCCGGCGGCGCAGCGGCGGGTCGATCGCCGGGTCGCCGACGAGGATCAACGGGATGTCCTTGAGCCGGCACACCATGGCGAGCCCGAGCCCGAAGGTGCCGGAGGTCGTCTCCACGACCGTGGCGTCCGGGGCCAGGGCACCCGTCTCGGCCGCGCTGCGGAGAATGAAGTGAGCGGGCAGCAGCTTCATCAGATGGAAGGCGGCCGCGTACAGGTCGTCCTCAAGGCGGATGACCTTGGGCAGGACGTGGCCGTCGACCACGCTGGTGAAGGGTTTACGACTCGCGTGCGTAAGTGACATGGCTGTCGCTCCCGGCGGTGTAGCGCCAATGGTTCGTCAATCGCAGTTCGGCAAGCCGACGGGCGGCGAGGGCCAACTGCCCTTCGAGCCGGGGTCGGTAGGGGTCGAAGAGCAGGCCCGCCACCGAGCCGCTGTGCGCCACCTGCATCCCCAGTGCCTCCGTCTCCTCGGCGATCTCCAGCAGGCGGTGGAAGTGCGGCACGGGCAGGAAACGCTGGTTGACACGGGCGCTCGCCGTGGCGATGCGTCCCAGCTCGGTGATGTCGCCCCGGCCGACCGCGCGCCGCATCAGGCCGCGCAGCGCACGGAAGCACTCGATCTCCCAGGCGTTGTACCGCGCGGGGGGCAGGGCCAGTGTGTCGATCTCCTTGTCGACGGAGGAGAAGCCGAGCACCTCCATCGGCAGTGCGGGCCGGTGGAAGTCCTCGATCACCGCGCCCTCTCGCTGCGCGAACAGCAGCATGCGATCGGAGTAGATCAGCGGATCGGTGGCGGCCTCGGCGCCGACCGCGATCCGGGCGATCGTCTCCGGCGGGAGATGCCGGCCGGCCGCGTTGAGCACGGCGAGGATCGCCGCCGTCACATCGCTGGTCGACGAGCCGAGCCCGCGGCCGACGGCGACGTCGCCGCGCAGTTCCAGTTGTCCGCCGTAGGCGCTCATGCCGAGGACGTCCAGGGTGCTACGGGCCGCGTTCAGCGCCTTGGTCTTCCAGGAGGGCGTGACGGTCAGCTCGGGTTCCCAAGGGCTCAGCCGTACCGTGGCGTTGCTGGCGAACAGGGCACAGGGCAGGGTGACCAGACCGCGGCGCAGTCTGCCGTCGTCCTCGAACACACCTTGCAGCAGCTCGCCATGGTGGCTGGGGGCGGTGCCCGTGCCCAGGAGCGTGCCGTGTTCGAGTGCTCCGGGTGCCTGTTCCGGCGGTGTCCGCTCGTGGCTGCCCGGTGATGCCAGGAGGTCCTGACTCTTCAGGCCGATCTCCACCTACGCCTCCTCGGTGGTGCGGGTCGTGGGGTCGAGGTCGCCGACCGCGCGGCGGTGCTGCCGGGCGCGTACCTCCTGGACGTGCGTGGCGGCGCTCATCGGGGGTTCCCGGTCGTCGCGGTGCCGTGGAGGGACCGGGCGATCTCGGCGATGCGGGCCGCCAGTTCGCCGACGTGGGGCGGGTGCACCATGTCGTGGTGGTTGCCGGGCACCGGCACCCGGTGGACATGGCCATGGGTGAGCGCCTGCCAGGCGACCGGGTCGACGTCGGGGCTCTTCAGCGTCGGATGGCTCTCGGAGACGGTCAGCAGGTGAACGTCCGCGCCGATCGTCGCCCCGGGCCGGTAGCGGCCGGCCGCGACGGCGTTCGCCCGGGCCACGGCCACCATGCGGCGCACCGCCGTCGACTCGACGCGGCCGGGCAGTCTGCCCGCCTGGTGCGACTGACGGACCAGTGCGGCGATGAGCTGCTCGTCGTCGAGCGACTCCATCTCCTCCGCCGCGAGTCCCGCGTCGGCCCCGAACCGGGACAGCACGTCCTCGTCGCCTACGAGGTCCGCCGAGCCCGGGACCGGCGAGTCCAGCAGAATCAGCGCCTCGACGGGCCGGCCGACCCGTTCGAGCCGGACCGCCATCTCGTAGGCGACGACACCACCGAAGGACCAGCCGGCCAGCAGGCGGGGACCCTCCGGGGCGACGGTCCGGATGTCGCGGAGGTAGCGCTCGGCAATGTCCTCGACCGTGTTCAAGGGGTCCGTGTCGGTGTTGTAGCCGACCGCCTCGATACCGTGGACGGTCAGTTCGCCGTCCAGCTCCCGGCCGAGGCTCACATAGGAGCTGACGCCGCCGCCGTGCGGGTGGACCAGGAACAGCGGGGGGCCGGAGCGGTCGGGGCCGGTCGCGAGCGGCACGAGCAGCTGGTCGGCGACGGCGGACACGTCCGGCAGCGCCGAGCAGAGTCCCTCGATCGTCGGTTCCCGGAAGAACGTGCTGAGGGGCACGCTCACGCCCAGCTCCCGCCGTACCGCCTCGACCAGTTCGAAGGCGGTGAGCGAGTTGCCGCCGGCGGCGAAGAAGTCGTCCCGGACGCCCACGGGCGTGCGGCCGAGAACCCGTTCGCAGATCGAGGTCACCCGCAGTTCGAGAACGTCCCGGGGATTGACCGGTGCCGTGTCTCCCGACCGGTCGGGCTCGGGCAGCCGCTTGCGGTCCACCTTGCCGTTCGGCGTCATCGGCATCTCGGCCAGGCCGACGAGAGCGGCCGGGGCCATGTACTGCGGCAGGCGGTCCTGTACGAAGCTGCGCAGACCTGCCTCGTCGGGCCGGTCGCGCCAGGATACGTAGCCGACGATCCGGCGGCCCATCCCGTCCCCGGCGGTGGTCACCGCGGCGCGGGCCACTGCCGGGTACCGCTGGAGCACCGACTCGATCTCGCCCAGCTCGATCCGGTAGCCCCGGATCTTCACCTGGGTGTCCTCACGGCCGATGTACTCCAGCGTCCCGTCGGGGCGCCAACGTGCGAGGTCGCCGGTCCGGTAGAGCCGCTCGCCGGTACCGAACGGATCCGGTACGAACCGCTCGGCGGTGAGCCCGGGCCGGCCCGCGTAGCCGCGGGTGAGGCCCGCGCCGCCGATGAGCAGTTCACCGACCGCGCCGACCGGTACCAGCCGCAGCTGGTCGTCGACCACGTACAGCCGGGTGTTGGCGAGCGGCCGGCCGATGGGCACCGAACCCGCCGGGTTGTCAGGGGTGACCTGGTGCAGCGTCGAGTAGACGGTGGTCTCGGTCGGGCCGTAGAGGTTCCACAGCCGGGACACCTTCGGTGCCAGCTCGGCGGCCAGCTGCGTGGACATCGCCTCGCCGCCGGAGACGGCCTGGAGGCCGGCGCCTTCCCAGCCGCTGAGCAACAGCAGATGCCAGGTGGCGGGGGTCGCCGCGAGCACCGTCGCATCCTGTGCCGCGAGCAGCCGCGCCAGGCCCGCCCCGTCCGACGCGGTCGCGCGGTCGACGATCACCAGGCGAGCACCGCAGCTGAGGGGGACGAACAGCTCCAGCACGGAGGCGTCGAAAGCGATCGTGGTGACCGTGCAGAGCACGTCCCGGCCGGACAGTCCGAGGTTGCGGACCATGTCCTGGGCGAAGTTCGCCAATCCGCGGTGGGTGACCATGACCCCCTTGGGGCGCCCGGTCGAGCCCGAGGTGTAGATGACGTACGCGAGGTCGTCCCGGTCGACCCGCCCCGAAGCGGGTGCCTCCCGCGCCGGAGCGGCGGACGGCGGCTCGCCCACGTCGATGACGCGAAGGCCCGCACCGAGCCCGAGCGAGGCCGCGAGTGTCGGCCGGGTCAGCAGAAGCCCGGCTCCGCTGTCGGCCAGCATGAACTGGAGCCGGTCACGCGGATAGGTCGGTTCGAGGGGCAGATAGGCCGCGCCCGCCTTGAGGATCGCGAGCAGGGCCACCACCGTCTCCGGGGACCGCTCGATGAGTACGCCCACGGGCGCCTGCTGTCCCGCGCCTGCCGCGCGCAGCGTGGCCGCGAGTGCGGCGGACCGCTCCGCGAGCTGGGCGTAGGTCACCTGTTCCCCGTCGGCTCCGACCAGGGCGATCGCGTCGGGGGTGCGCTCGGCGTGCTCGTCGACGAGTTCGTGGACGAAGCGATCCGGTTCC
Organism: Streptomyces sp. NPDC001222; assembly: GCF_042896945.1. Taxonomy (NCBI): domain Bacteria; kingdom Bacillati; phylum Actinomycetota; class Actinomycetes; order Kitasatosporales; family Streptomycetaceae; genus Streptomyces; species Streptomyces sp. NPDC001222. The sequence goes on along the minus strand of NZ_JBIAXT010000034.1, from coordinate 1,562 downwards.
GGCTGTGCGCTGTCGTTCCAGTCGTGGCGGAGCAGTTGCCGCTCCCCCGGGGTGAGCACCTCCAGGTCGCCCAGCCGGGTGTCGGGTCGCGCCACCACCTGGGCGAGGACCTGCCGATAGTGTTCGGCGAACCGGGCGACTGTCTCCGCCTCGAAGATCTCGGTGGCGTAGGAGAGCAGCACCTCCATCCGCTCCCCCTGGGTGACCACGGTGATATCGAGGTCGAAGCGGGCGGTGTCCGTCTCGACCGGCAGGGACCGGACCGAGACCCCGGGCAGTTCCAGCCGGGAGGTCTGCTCCTCGACCAGGTTGAACATCAGCTGGAACAGGGGGTTGCGGCTCAGATCGCGTTCCGGCCGCAGTTCGTCGACCAGGAGGTCGAACGGCAGCTCCTGGTGTTCGTAGGCGTCCAGCGTGGTGCCGCGGACCCGGGTGAGCAGTTCGGTGAACGTCGGGTCGCCGCCCAGGTCGGTGCGCAGCAGCACGGTGTTGACGAAGAAGCCGATCAGCCGCTCCGTCTCCTCGCGCATCCGGCCGGAGATCGGGATGCCGACCGTGACGTCCCGGCTGCCCGTGTGCCGGGACACCAGCGCCGCGAACGCCGCGAACAGCACCATGAACGGCGTCGTGTGGTGCGAGTGGGCGAGTTCACGGACCCCGCGGGCGACCGACGGGTCGACCACGTGGGACAGTCGCGCCCCCTGGCCGCTGCGGACCGCCGGCCTCGGGTGGTCGGTACGAAGTTCGGTCGCGTCGGCACCGGCCAGCGTCCGCTTCCAGTGGCTCAGCTCACCGGCCATGCTCTCGGCGTCGAGGTGCCGGGCGGCCCAGGAGGCGTAGTCGGCGAACTGCATCGGCAGCGCGGGCAGTTCGGGACGGCCTCCCGACACGAAGGCGGTGTACGCCTGCGAGAGCTCGGACCACAGGATCTGCATCGAGGCGGCGTCCACCGCGATGTGATGCACGACGACGGTGAACAGGTAGCGCCGGCCGGGCAGTTCGGCGAGGCGTGCGCGCAGCCAGGGGGCCTCGCTCAGGTCGAACGGCCGCTCGGTGTCGCCGCGGCTCAGCCGCAGCGCTTCGGCGTGTGCCTCGTCGGCGGGGAGATGCCGCAGGTCGGTGCGCCGGAGGGGGACCACGGCCGACGGTTCGACGTGCAGACGCGGGGTGCCGTCGGTGTCCTGTACGACGCGGGAGCGCAGGATGCTGTGGCGGTCCACGACAAGAGCCAGCGCCGCGTCGAGCGCCTCGGCGTCGAGTGCCCCGGACAGCTCCAGGACCTGCGCCATGTTGTACTCGACGAGTTCGGGGCGGAGCTGTTCGAGGAACCACAGCCGTCGTTGTGCCGCCGACAGCGGGGCATCCGCGACCGCGCCCTCCGTGATCGCCTGTCCCTCGCCGCCCAGATTCCGTTCGATGCTCGGGCTCATGGTCATGAGCGCCTCCCCTCCCCGGCCGCGTCTCGTGCGAGCAGGATGTTCTCGATGGCGATGGCCATGGTCTGGATGGTGGGGTTGTCGAAGATCACGGCGAGGGGGATCTCGGCGGACAGCGCGCTGCGC